>CP090854.1:2400000-2703521 GCA_041879425.1 Vibrio pomeroyi
TGTTTAGATTGAGTGGTGATGTTCAAGCCATTGGTTACCTCAAGCTCACAAGAACGTGTTACGCCCATCCCATCCACTTCAACCACACACAAATCACACGGCACCTTGTCCGCTGTTTTGTTCAAACCACATAACGATGGAATCTCTAAACCACATGTTTTTGCCGCCTCAAGAACGGTTTGCCCTTGTTCGACGATTCGAAATTTCCCATCAATGACGATTTGAATCATAGCCTGTCCTACCTTTACCTTTCGCACACTGCGAGTTATCAACAATTAAAAATAAAGTAATACAATATTATTAATATTATTTAATCTATGTAATTACCATACATTAATTATGGTTTTGTGCGTGTGACCTCAAACAAGTTCCATTGATAATAACCACAAGGTATGAGTGGTCTTATCTGTATATGGAAAACATTAAGTTGAAGATAAAGACTATTTTAGGAAGGCAGGTGTAATCAGGGAGATTAGGTTTCAGATATTAAAAAGCCCCTACCACTGTATATAAAGTGAATAGGGGCTTTGAATTGATAAATCGGCTTAAAGCTTACTGCTCAGCTTCTTCAATCAGCTCTTGCACTGGCGATGCAGGTTTGTTTTGAGCAAAACCTCGCAGACCAACAACGTGTACATGTTCATGATCTTTGAAGACCTTACGTACCAGTTTGTAGGTTGTGCCTTTCTCTGGGCTGATGTTCTCAGGAGCTGCAATCAGAAGTTGCATGCCTAGACGGTCACACAGTTCAAACAGTGTAGAGATAGACTTCGCATCCAGACGTGCTGCTTCATCAAGGAACAACAAGCGACATGGAACGATGTCTTTGCTACGAAGTCGACGAGACTCTTCTTCCCAGCTCTGAACAACCATCAATAGGATAGATTGACCAGTACCGATCGCCTCACCCGTAGACAGTGCACCCGATTCCGCTTGTAACCAACCATCAGAGCCACGGTTAACTTCAACACTGAGCTCTAGGTAGTTACGGTAATCCAGTAGCTCTTCACCTAGAACTTGAGGAGAACGTTGACCCATGTCGATGTGTGGGTTCACACGTTGGAACAATTTCGCCATTGCTTCAGAGAAGGTGAAACGGGTCGTCTCGAACAAGTCTTTGTGCTGCTCTTGTTGAGTCGCTAGGCCCGATAGCAAGATTTCGTGGCTTTCACGGATCTTAACATTCAGACGTACGCCTTTAACCTGACCAAAGTAGATGTTCGACAAGCCTTGGTTCAGCATACGAATACGGTTCTGCTCACGCTGAATCGTCTTCTTAATGATGCTTGCTACCGACTCAGAGCTGATCGCTAGGCGGTTTTCACGCTGCGTCAGTTCTTCGGTTAGTCGAGCCAGTTCAACTTCCATCTCTTCGATTGCTTCAACCGGATCATCCGTATGAATGATGTCTTGGCGAATACGCTCACGAAGGTGCTGGTAAACCGCTATGTAGAACAGAACCTTACGTTCTGGATGCACGTTATCTTCCGATAGGCGCAGCGAATCGCGTAGGTCTTCGTTGTCAGCCACAGCCAGACGCAGTGCACCCAGTGATTTATCCGACATTGAGCGAAGTTCACCAGCCGTTAGGTAAGCCAGCTCACGCTTGTGTAGACGACGTTCAACGTCATTCTCACGAGCTAAACGCAGTACTGAACACCAACCTGCTTTCGCCGCAACCACGAAGGTACGAAGCTCTGTGTACTCTTTCTGTACTTTCTTAAGACGCTTAGCTAACGCTTTCATCTCAAGTTCAGTTGAAGTAATCGTACGCTCGTATTCACTCTTACGGCTACGAGAAGTGTGTAGACGCTCTTGAAGCTCGTCACGACGACGTACAGCGCGTTCTTCAGCGCCTTCATCAGCATTTACACCGAACTCTTGAAGCTCTTGCTTGAACTCTTGAACCGTCTCTTGCTTCGCTTGGTGCGAGCTCTTCAGTGCTGCCAATACTTGGTTGTACTGGTTCATCTGTTCACGAGCTTGTTTCAGGCCATCACGACCTTTCGCTCTTGCTTGTTCCGCTTGAACCAGTTTCGCTTTCAACTGCTCGCTCAGTTCGCTGCTCTTGTTAAGCAGGTCAACAGAGTCTGCGTAAGCAAAGTAGTGACGACGCTCAATCAGGTCAGACAGTGCGAACACTTTGCCTTTTAGCGTTTGCAGTGCGTTGTCTGCCTGACGGTACTCCGCTTCCAAAGCTTCAAATTGCTCTGGGTCAGCATCGAGTGCAGAAACGATTTGCTCTAATGAAGTCAGCGCTTTGCCATGAGTGTTCAAGTAAGACTTAGCTTCGCTTAAACGCTCTAGTTGTGCTTCTAATTCAGCAAGACGCTCAGCTAATGTTTCGTCTTCAAGAATACGAACCATAGGTGCCAGTTTGTCTAACGCACCAAGCGCTTGCTTGCTTTGTAGAAGCTGACTGCGTTGTTGTTGCTCTTTAGAATCTAGTTCTGCCAGAGAACGAACAATTTGGTTACGCTTGTCGCGAATAGACGCTAACGCCTGTTCTGGATCAGCGTTGAACGCAACGTGCAGGTGCTTCGCAACAAAGCTGTTGAATGCTTGGTATAGGCGATTCAGTTTTTGAGAGTCAAATGCTGCTTTCGCGTGGTTCTCAACGACAACATCACGCTCTTCGCGCAGTTTCTCAAGGCGTTGTTCACGAGCTGCGCGACCAAACAGTGGGATCTCAGGGAAACGAGAGTAACGCATTTGGCGATCGTTCAGTTGAACGCACACTGCGCCTTCTAACTCATCGGCGTTGAATGAGCTGTCATCAAACGCGTCTACATCACCTTCTAGGATGTAAAGGTCTTCTGGACAATCATCAAGATCAATCAGCTTCTCTTTGATGCCATCAAGATCAGAAACCACAATCGCGTGACGAGCCGGGCCGTACATCGCACTGAAGTAAGGCGCATCGCCAATCGTGATGTCGTCGTAGATCTCAGAAAGCAACACGCCACCCAGAGTGTCTGCTAGGCCTTTCAGACGAGGATCGTTCGAACCACCTGGAGAGGCTAGACGCTCAATTTCTTGCTCAAGTTCAGCTCGGCGCGTTGCCAGTTGATCTTTAGCAACCGCTTGAGATTTCTCGTCTTCAAGAACTTGTTGCATTTGAGTCATTACCGCTTGGCTATCTTCTAGCTCAGCTTCGGTTTGATCTCTTAATGCTTCAAGCGCATCGTTTGCTGTGATCCAAACAGGTGCAATAGACTCAAGCTTTTGAATCTCTTGGTCGTGGTTTTGTTGCACACGACGTTGTTCACTTTTCGCTTCACGCAGCTCTTCTTGAGCATACTCAAGCGTTTCGATCTGCATTGCATGACGTTCGCGCTCTTCGTCGAAAACCGCTTCGTCAGTCAGTGAGATGTTGTGTTGCTTTTGGTATTCAGTCGCCAGCTCTTTTGCTTGACGCTGCTGCGCTACATCACGAGCCATGTCGCGGTGCTGAGCACGCCATTGCTGTTCGTTCTCTACAACATGTTTAGCGTTACGACCTTTTTCTAGAGCTTGCTTAGCGCTGTGAGACGCTTCTTTACGTTCAACGTCACCAACGATGCTCTTAACCAAAGACAGTGCTTTGTCGAACTGTGCAGAAGCTGCAGAAGACATGTCTAGCTTGTGCTTAGTTGACAGTAGCGTCTGCGTGCTTGATTCTTCTTGTGCTTTTAGCTCAGAAACCAAGGTTAACGCGCTTTCTGCAGTAATAGAGTCATCACCTAGCAACTGCTTGGTTTTCTCTAATGCTTGCACGGCTTGCTGGTATTGAAGAGCACGAGTCTGCTGAACATCCAACGCTTGTTGGTAATCAGCAAGCTGAGTTTTTAGGCTATCCACTTCTTCTTCAGTGATAGTTGCCTGCTCTTCTGCCAGAAGAACTCGCTCTTGAGCTTCTTCCACTACCATCATCTGCTCTTCTAGACGCTCATTAAGCTCTTCTAGATCTTCGCTGTAACGAGCAATTTTCTCTTGCTGGCGAAGTGCAGTTTGAACCAATTGAAGATGATCCGAAGCCGCTTGGTAGTCTTGTTCTAGCGCTGACTCTTGATCCACCAGCAGTTCGAGCTCTTCTTGAACACGATTCAACAGGTTGTTTTGATCAAGTAAGGTTTCGCGAGAACCAAACAGTTCACCACGGAACTTCATGGTTTGATCTAACTTGTTACGACGATCGTTAGCATGGCGCATGTAGTCCGCAGCCACGTAATTCGTAGATTCAGTGATCAAGTGTTTGAACAAGTCACGATCCGACTGAGTTGTCTTGATCGCTTCTAGCGTCATGCGGTTCTCGCGCAGTGCCGATTCCATATCTTGGAATGCTTTCTTCACACCACCATTTTGCGGTAGAAGGTAATCACGCAGAGAACGTGTAATCGCACTTGAGATACCACCGTAAAGTGATGCTTCAATCAGACGGTAGAACTTAGAACGGTCGCTGCTGTTACGCAGCTTCTTCGGTACCACACCGTACTCAAACATCTGTGAGTGGTAATCAACAATCGAAGAGAACGCTTTAAAGTGAGCGCCTTCGTACTGTGCAACAGCTGCTTTCACATCGTTCAACTGACATACACGAGCGTGGCTGTCTGAAACGTTTTGAATCAATACATCCGTTGGTTTCACGTGGCTTGGAAGGCCTTGGATAACGAACGGCTTGATGTCTACTTTCTTATCACGACCCGCAACTTGCTGCAGTTTTACTGCAAACAGTAGGCGTTGATTACGAGAGTTCACCACATCTAGCGCGGCATAACATGCGCCAGGTTGAAGCTTACCGTAAAGACCTTTATCACGAGATGACTGCGAGCTGCCTGCTTCCGTTGTATTACGGAAATGCAGAAGGCTTTGGTCTGGGATAAGTGCTGTGATGAATGCCGCCATTGTGGTCGACTTACCTGCACCGTTACCGCCAGAAAGCGTTGTAACCAATCCATCAATATCAAAAGTACGCGCGAAGAAGCCGTTCCAGTTGACCATGGTTAATGATTGATACTTACCTCTTTCAATCATGCTTCACCTTCTACTTTTGTTTGTTCGCCGTCGTTTGACTCAAGGTCAAAGTCAGCTTGATCGTTAAAAATGTCTTGTTGACCGTTTTCGTCTACGCCTGCATCAACTTCTGATGCGGCTTCCGCTTGTTCTTCATTCAACAAGCTGCCTTGGTTAGGCTCTTGCGTATGCACCACAGCTTCACCATCACGGATAAGACGCAGTTGAGCTTCTTTCATGTCATCGCCAACACGTACGTCAGCACCAAAACGAAATACTGCTTCGCTGATACGGAACTTGCCCGTCTCGCCAATCGCAATCAGCATGCCGATACGGCGTAAGCGACGTAGAGAAGTACGTACTTTTTCAAACAGCTTTTCTTTATCTAAATCAGAACCCGACGCACGGTTGGTTGCTAGCTTCATGAGTTTTTTCTCATCTGCTAACGACATCAACTCATCAAACAGCTCTTGGTTAGTAAAGATACCTTCGTGTGCTAGACGCTCTGGGCTTAGGTACAGGAAACACAGTACCTTACCAACAAGCATGTCTAGTTCAGACAAAACACTACGACCGATTAGCGATGTAGAACGCGGACGTAGGTAAAAGAAGCCTTCTGGCGCTTTCACGAGCTCGGTGTTGTAACGTTGGTAGAAATGCTGAAGCTCAACTTCAAAATCTGAAAGTAACGCGTGGTTATCTAAGTCTTCTGTTGAAATATGCTTTCCTGAACGCAGCATGCTGTCTAGCGCAGGGAACAGTGGGTTCGCTATCGCTTTTACCAGTTTCTCTGGCATGTAATCATCAGTACTTGTTAATGACATTTGCTTGTACCTTTGCACCGAAATCGTTGATTGCCTGCCAATCTGGCTGAATAGCCTGATAGTCAGACTCTGAGTAACCTAAGCGCACGGCTTGGTCGACAACAATTCTGGCTAAATCAAAATGGTGTGTGCGAGGGTGTGCTGCGAGGTAATCGCGAAGCACAAGGCCAAGATCAATTGGCGCACCTTGCTGTTTGTGAGCTTTTAACATCTCTGCAATTCGGTCTGAAAGCAGATCATTCACTTGCTCAAATTCTTCGTATTCTACGTCGATTGGTGCTTGACCCATTACTTCGTCATCACGAAGTACCAAGGCTTCATCACGCAAATCGGTGAGCTTTTCGGCATCGGCGTAGGTCAATAACCAAGGCGCATCAAAGTAGTCGGTAACCGACTGACGCAAGCGTTGGCTAAAGGCACGGTTTTTATCCATATCAATCGCGGTACGGATAAACTTGTGAACGTGGCGGTCGTAGCCGATCCACAAATCGATCGCTTGCTGACCCCAACTGGTGATTCGGTCGAGCTTCATCTGCAAGCCGAACAGGGTTTCGCCAACGAACTCGAGTTCATCGTCACCGTAAACAATTTCTTGAATATCGAGGATCTGTGTTTGCAGTTCATCACCCGCCGCTTGCAAGGTGTCTTGCAACTCTTTTAGCGTGGACGAGGTTTCTGATAACAAGGTTTCACAGTTGTTGATCGCCTCTCGCCAATCCTTGTTTAAAAGGTCGGCAATTTGCTGCTTAACGGTTTGCTGCTGCTCATCCATCACACGTTGGTTAAGATCAATCTGATCGAAAATTTCACCAACAGAATACTTGAGCACGCCGTAAACGTTCTTTCTCCAATGTCCTGGAGTTCCGCCCTTCTGCGCAGCTTCAATGGCTTTAGCCATCTCGTCTGCAACCATAGAAAGCTGGATAGACAATTTTAGTTTTGAGAACTGACGGTGACGTAAGTAATAATCTGAGATACCAATCGCTAATGGCGACAAACGGTAAATGCTCGCACCATCGGTGATTTCGCTAGTAAAGCGGCTAATTAGCTTCTGTTTAACCAACTCATTGATGGCGTTGTTGGCACGAAACGCAGACGCTTCGCCTGTATCTTCAAACAGTCGAGTGACAATGGTAAATGCATCGTGCAGTTCACCTTCGCCCAACTCTTCATCGAACCTTTCATTACTTAGTACTGCGATAGCAATCAAAAATGCTAAGCGCTCTGGCGGCAAGTTTAATGAAAAATCATGCTGCTTGACCCAGCCCACCAACTCATCAATTGGCTGCTCTTCGGCAGTTTGAGTCATTTCACTCATTGTGGTTCCTGTTACTGTTCTTCGTCATATCGAACATGTTAGATATGACGCCTATTTCTTTATGACGCGGGCTTCTTACGATTGCATAGCGCATGTTGTGGCTTCTTTTACCACATTCACCGCTGTTATTGCGCAGGTTTTTGAGCCCAAACGTGAATATAACGGCCTAGCGACAGATATGGCTCTTGGCGACATAGCTGTTTTTCTAGTTCCAATACATCTTCAAATTGGTAATCGCCCATGTACTCCATATTACCTATGTAGTCACTGAACGAGCGAATGCCTGATTTACCACAGATTTCTAGACCAGCGTCTTCTATCCATTGGTAAACTTCTTCTGGCTTCAAGCCTTTTTGTGGTTGCAGCTTAAACCGTTTTCGATGTGGCATCCCATTCAATACATGAGGAATGTTGCCACAAATCACATTTTTCAGGACTAATCCGTGGTGGTTGTAAAACATTATCGAGGCAACGCCACCCGGTTTGACTTGTTCAAGCAATAAATCAAGCGCCTCTTTCGGGTCAGCCAGCCATTCCATTACGGCATGAAACATCACAACATCGACTTTCTCATCGAGGTGTTCTGACACCTTTTGCACTGGAGAATGGATAAATCGATACTGCTCTAACAAACCCGCTTCGTTGATACTTTCTTCGGCAAGCTTAAGCATCTCAGAAGAGAGGTCGCACAAAGAAACCTTATGTCCAAGCGCGGCGATTTTCTGCGACATCTGTGCAAGACCACCTCCGGCATCAAGCACATGCAGCGGTGACGCTGAATGCTCAAATTTGCTCAAAGCTTGTTCTAAATCTTCCCATACGATGATCTGACGGATCTCTCCTTTGTCAGAGCCGTAAATATTTTTTGCAAATTTGTGGGCAATATCGTCGAAATTACGGTCTTCAGTCACGGCTACTTGAGTTATTATGTCCTATCGTGCCTGCTATTCTGTCACAGGAATTTCAGGAATAAAGAGGCGATGTCTCTTTTTACTACTAAGTGATGTTTTTTCGGACTATTCGGATATGTTTGAGCTGAAAAAAGTAGTGTCTTCACTATTGATGCCACTGCCAGCAATGTTAATTCTCGCTTTTCTGGGCTTAGCCCTAGTGATGTTTACTACCAAAAGGAAGACTGGTTGCCTAATTACCCTTTCAGCCCTCTGTGGTATTTTCCTAATCGCTTTCCAGCCAGTTTCTAGCCAACTTTTAATGCCAATGGAAAGGCAACACACCGCTTTTTTACCTGTCGATGAAACCGTCGATTACGTTATGGTTCTCGGAAGTGGTCACGTCGTAGACGACCAGATCCCACCAACATCAGAACTGAGTCGCACGGGTTTGATGCGTTTGAGTGAAGGGATTCGTATTCTACGTCTTTACCCTGGTGCCAAACTTATTTTGTCTGGCTATGGCGGAGCTACTGAAGTAAGTAATGCAAGAATGATGGCTAAGGTTGCACTAGCCCTTGGCGTAGCAAAACCAGACATCATTTTGCTTGAAACAGCAAAAGACACTTGGGAAGAAGCTCGCCAAGCTGCCGCGTTTGTTAAAAACAAAAAGATGGTATTGGTAACATCTGCGAGCCATATGACTCGCGCATTGAATGAATTCCATGCTGCTGGCATGAAACCATTACCAGCGCCAACCAACTACCTCGCTCAGAACGGGGTTTTGCAACCTTGGAATAAGTACATGCCTAAAGCGATCTATCTAGAGCAGACAGAGCGTTACTGGCACGAGACCATGGGATTGGTTTGGCAAAGCCTACGTGACTGGCTAGACACCAGTAACGATCTTTCGGAAGAGCCAATTGCTGTTCCTGAGCCTTCGAGCTTGATTGAGGAAGACGGTGAAGTTTCTGCAGCGCAGTAGACTCAACCTGATGTTTCTCTCTGTCTTATGTTTAACTCAGCCTATTGGCAGGCAGAATCGTAAAACAATTCGTATGCTGTCAATTCGATAACGACAACAACTAAGCAATAAAAAAGCCGAGACATCATTGATGTCTCGGCTTTTTCGTTCATATGTCGTTGCTAACTAGAAGTTCACAAAGAATATTAGTCACCAGCGAACATGTAACCTTCACCGTGAACCGTCACAAAGATTTGTGGGTTCTTAGGGTCGAATTCCATTTTTGCACGCATGCGACGAATCAGTACATCGATCGTACGGTCATTCGGCGCGTCCACTCGGTGGCTGATCATATTGAGAATACGTTCGCGACTTAATACTTGGTTAGGGTAAGAAGACAAAGCCACTAACAGTTCATATTCAGCTTTAGTCAGCTTCACAGGCTCGCCGTTTTTGCTTAGCGCACGACGAGGGATATCAAATGTCCACTCACCGAAACGAACCACAGACTCGTCTGATGTTTCTTCTACCGCGCCTGCTGCCGTTTTACGAGCGGCAGAAATACGCCAAAGTAGGTTTTTAACTCGAACCAATAACTCGCGAAGTTCGAAAGGTTTAGTAACGTAATCGTCTGCGCCCATTTCAAGGCCAACGATTTTGTCGATGCTATCCGTGCGTCCAGTAACTAAAATAATTCCAATGTCTGATTGACTGCGTAATTCGCGAGTTAGCATCAATCCATCTTCGCCTGGTAAGTTGATGTCCAGCATAATGAGGTCAACGTTGTTTTCATCTAACACGTTTCTCATTTGAGCGCCGCTTTCTGCTTCGCTCACTGTGTAACCTTCGTTCTGGAAGTATCCAACCAGTTTACTGCGGGTTACCACATCATCTTCTACGACTAATACGTGATAGCTCATCTACACCACTTTTCTTATTTAATAGTTTCAGTAACTATTCTATTCATAACTAGTAACAATTCTAGTGTTACAGAAGATAAAAGCCAGAAAGATGAATCTTTTTTGATACAAGACAATCTTAAACCTTGCTATTTATCGCCCATCGCAATTCAATATAGGCATTACTACTAACGAGTAACTTTGCGTTTCGCAAATAACCTTGTTATTCAGCCTTGGTGTTTATATCCCAAATCACTTGACGATATTGAGTATACAAACGCCGCAAGACTAAATCAGGATCCAAGAAATGAAAGATACGAAAGCGTTCAACGAGCAAAGAGCAGAAATCTACTGGTGGCTATCAAGCTTATTCGCCAAAGAGCTCACTCAAGAAGAACTCGATCACTACCACTCTGTTGAGATTCGTTCTTTCCTAACTGGTTTAGGTGAAAATGAAACACTAAAGCCATCGATTGATAGCTTAGTTGACGCGCTAAACCGTCTGCAAACACGTGAAGACGCTCAGCTGGAACTGTCTGCTGACTTTTGTGACCTTTTCTTAAAGACAGATAAGCACGGCGCCCTTCCATACGCTTCTATGTACATCGGCGAAACTGGCCTTTTGAATGATAAGCCAGCAAAAGAGATGGAAGATATCATGGCTAAACACAACTTAGTGGTTAACCAAGACCTGAAAGAGCCAGCGGACCACATTGCTATCGAACTCGACTTCCTTGGTAACTTGATCATTCGCTCTAACGAAACAGATCTTGAAGAAGAGCTAGAGAAATCATTTGCTGTTCAACAACAGTTTATCGAGCAACAACTCCTAACTTGGGTACCAAAATTCAACGTTAAATGTCATGACGTTGATGAATTCGGTTTCTACGCTTCAGTCTCATCTCTGCTACTCGCATTCTGTCAGTTGGACACTCAATATTTAGCTGGTGAATAGCTTATTGGGCGACTAAGTAAATAAATTCAGTAGAATGTGACAATTCACCCGGATTTCTGGGTGAATTTTATTGCGAGTAATTTCTAGTCAGTCTAAAATTGTGACCGCAAACGATAAAATATGAAACATTCACGAAATGCTATGCTTATTAAAGTTCAGAGCATTTCGGTGTTAAGACAAGCCGCTCATAGCGGTTTTTTGTTTTTTAGCACTTTAGTACCCAAAGAGCCCTACAAATTTAAGCTCTTAGTTAGGTAGCTTAACGGCTACTTCATTCCGTACTTTGGGAAAGTAGCTTCTAATAGGATAAAACCATGGCCACTATAAAAGATGTCGCTCGCTTAGCCGGCGTATCAACAACAACCGTTTCTCACGTAATCAACAAAACACGTTTTGTTGCAGAAGCGACTCAAGAAAAAGTAAACAAAGCCGTAGATGAACTGAACTATGCACCAAGCGCGGTTGCTCGTAGTTTGAAGTGCAATACAACACGCACTATCGGCATGCTTGTTACTCAATCAACCAACTTATTCTTCTCTGAAGTTATCGATGGTGTTGAGAGCTACTGCTACCGTCAAGGTTACACTTTGATCCTGTGTAACACGGGTGGTATCTATGAGAAGCAACGTGACTACATTCGAATGCTTGCAGAGAAACGTGTAGATGGCATCTTAGTTATGTGTTCAGACCTAACTGAAGAACTAAGAGAGATGTTAGATCGTCACGCTGACATCCCTAAAGTGATTATGGACTGGGGCCCAGAGAGTTCTCAAGCCGACAAGATCATCGATAACTCTGAAGAAGGTGGCTACCTAGCAACCAAATACCTTATTGAGCGCGGTCACTCTAAGATTGCTTGTTTAAGTGGCCACTTAGACAAAGCGGCCTGTGTAGAACGTATCGCAGGTTACAAACGCGCACTCAATGAAGCTAAGATTGCTGCCGATGACAACATGATCATTGAAGGTAACTTCGAGTGTGATACTGCTGTTCTTGCTGCAGAACAAATCGTCGAAATGAAAGATCGCCCAACAGCGGTATTCTGTTTCAACGATACAATGGCGCTGGGCTTAATGAGCCGACTGCAAGAAAAAGGCATCCGTATCCCTGAAGATATTTCAGTGATCGGTTACGACAACATCGAACTGGCTGAGTACTTCTCTCCACCGTTAACAACGGTTCACCAACCTAAACGTCGTGTTGGTAAGAATGCATTCGAGATTTTATTAGAACGCATAAAAGACAAAGATCACGAGAAGCGTGTCTTCGAAATGCATCCTGAGATTGTTGAACGAAGTACAGTTAAAACGTTAAATTAATTGATAAAACGAGTTTTATTTCATTAAGCGCACCTTTGGGTGCGCTTTTTTTATCAACAACTATAATGAACCTATATGCACAACAGAAAGATCATTAATTGAAGCAATATCACATTTTGAAGTAACAAGTGTGAGCCTCATTCAACAAAAACTTTATTCTATTCAATCAGTCACGCACAGGGCAAACCACTTGAAAAAGTGGGACGCAAAGCTTCCGGCCTAAACCACTCGTTGGTATGGTAGCGGGGTTACCGATGGCAAAATGCAGTAACTACTGATAATTTAGTAATTTACAGCCTATTGACAATTTAATTGCAACATTTTGCTAATCTCTCGGACCTGCTTATTTGGTGGCGTAGTTCAAATACACCGAGATAAATAACATGGATAAACCGATACTAAAGGACTCAATGAAGTTATTTGAGCCCCTAGGAAAAATTAAGTCACGCTCAATGTTTGGTGGATTCGGTCTTTTTGCTGATGACACTATGTTTGCTCTGGTTGTTAATGACCAGCTGCATATACGGGCAGACAAATGCACAACGAAGCAATTCGAACAACAAGGGTTTCAACCGTACGTCTACAAAAAACGTGGTTTCCCTGTCGTTACTAAATATTTCGCTTTACCTGAAGGCTTGTGGCAAGACCAAGAGAAGATATTGGAACTTGCAACGACGTCTCTGGGTTTCGCTAAAGAAGAAAAAGCTGAACAGTCTTCTGCTAAGCCGACCCGACTCAAAGATCTGCCGAATCTTCGACTCGCTACTGAGCGTATGTTGAAAAAAGCAGGAATCGATTCCGTTGAACGTTTATATGAATCTGGCTCTGTAAACGCCTTTAACGCCATCAAGGAATCGCATGCGTCCTCTGTCAGTATTGAATTACTGTGGGCGCTAGAAGGTGCGATCAATGGAACACATTGGTCTGTTATACCGCAGCAGCGTCGTGAAGAGCTTATCAATCGCGTCAATTAACTTTGTCAGTTCAAACTACTTATATAACTAAGCCGCATTTTTTGCGGCTTTTTTTATATCTGCTGAAAGTTAATCTATGCTTTGCCTGTCTATCTATACTAATGGTATGCATTGAAAATTAGAGGAAGTATCAATGAGTAAGAAAATGATATTGGGTATTGTGTTGGTCGTAACCATCATCTTGTTAGGCGTCAATTTTGGCCAATACCTAACGCTTGAAAACGCCAAGGCCCAACAAGCCGTTTTGAATGACTACATTGACAGCAACTTTATTGCCGCCGCTGCTATCTATTTTGTCGCGTACGTAATGATCACTGCTTTCTCTATTCCTGGAGCTGCGGTTGTCACGCTTTTAGGGGCTGCACTGTTTGGCTTCTGGAACAGTTTGCTACTGGTATCTTTCGCAAGCGCTATTGGTGCGACCCTTGCCTTCCTGAGTAGCCGTTACCTGTTACGTGATTGGATCCAAACCAAATTTGGTGACAAATTAGCGACAATTAACAAGGGCGTAGAAAAAGACGGGGCATTTTACTTATTCTCGCTTCGCCTAATTCCTGTATTCCCGTTTTTCCTTATCAATCTACTGATGGGTTTAACCCCAATGTCGGTTTCTCGTTACTACATTACGAGCCAGATAGGCATGCTACCTGGTACTGCTGTTTTCTTGAATGCTGGTACTCAACTCGCAGAAATTGATTCACTTTCAGGTATCGTTTCACCTTCAGTACTACTATCGTTTGCATTGTTGGGTGTATTCCCAATTATTGCCAAATGGTTGATGAGCAAGTTTCGCTCAGCACCAGTCGCTGACTAACGTATATAGCTAACTAACACCTAAAGCCGAATAAGGTTCTATCTCAATGAAAATCTTCAGTGCATCGAATCCAACAGAAGCCCATATCATCTGTGGATTGTTAGAAAGTGAGAATATTGCGTGTGAAGTCCGTGGTGAAGGTTTGTTTGGTTTAAAGGGGGAAATCCCATTTACCGAAGAAACTGACCCTTACGTATGGTTATATGAGCCAGAATTGGCCAGTAAAGCCCGTACGATTGTCAATGACTACCAAAAACAGCAAGATTCGATCATCTATGAAGAGTGGCGTTGTGGTGAGTGCCATGAAGTCAATGAAGCACAATTCGGTTCTTGTTGGCAGTGTGGCGCAGCCTCTCCTGAATAATACCTCACGACAACAACCTGAGATTAAGCCAGATACCTCCTCTAAATAAAAACGGGAAGCTAACTTAGCTTCCCGTTTTTATTTCAATTCTATTCTATTCAATCATTAGCGTAGATGACTGACTTAAAAATCACTGGATTTGTTTTTGGATAAACTCGATAGAATGTTGATTGAATTCTTCAGGGTTTTCAACATTACACACGTGACCGCAGTTTGCGATTTCAACCAGTTCACTCGACTCATGCGCCTCAACCATTTCTTTAACGGGCTTGATGAACATGTAGTCACGCTCTCCCATCAAGTAGAGAGTTGGGATTGGTAGCTCTCTATCTTTGAAATACTTCATCAGAGGGTTTACATCAGCCGTCAGGATGAACCAACGTTTAAACTCTTTTTGACAAAGCTTTTTAGCTTCGCGGATAAACAAGTGACGCGATTCTTTCTGGCTTTTTTGCGGCATTACAATGTAAGCAAATAGGCTGTACAGCCACATGTAAGGAATGATGTGCTTACTCAGGTTACCGAGTTTGACCAATACTTGCGAACGAGTGTTGAGTTTGGTTACCGCCCCACCAAGTACCATTGAGCGAACACGGCCTGCTGCTAGCTCTGCAACGTTACGAACAATAATCGTACCAAGAGACATGCCCACGAAGTGTGCAGAACGGATTTTGAGGTGATCTAACACTTTAAGAATATCGAGCGTGACCGATTTGAACGTATAGCGATTCGAAATCAGCTCTTTAAGTATGTTGTCTGATTTACCATGCCCTCTCAGGTCAATGAGAAGCAAGTTGAAGTGCTGCTTATACGCTTTGATCTGCTTAAACCAGATAGAGGAGCTGCCTCCTGCGCCATGCACAAATACAACCCACTCATCGCTCGTAGGGTGAGTAAATGTTTTATGAAATAATAAACTCTCAGACATACCTATCGCTTTAATTATTAAAATGGAGCTATGCCTCATCACGAGGCGATGACTAAGGATATCACGCAATTAAGAACTTTAAGTGATAATAGTGTCAAACCTGTCATTAGTCATGTGAATACCAACCTCATCTTTTCTACCTGACTAAAATGAGTTTGCAAGCTTTGTCTTTGTAAACGTGATGTGATCTGACCAGAAAACAAAAAGGCACCCTATGATTAGAGCGCCTCTTTCATTAAAGAAAATTGCCGTACATCCGCTAATTTTAGAAGCTAAAACAGAGCGCTAAAATGCAGAGTGATACATCGCAAGATACTCTTTTGCGGCATCTTCCCAACTAAAATCTTTCTGCATAGCATAAAGCTGAACACGCTTAATTTCAGATGGGTTTTGTGCATAAAGCAGTAATGAACGATGCAGTACAGCCAATAACGCTTGCGGCGTCGGCTCTTCAAAAGCAAATCCAGTTGCTACCTCAGGATCCTGATCGTAATCATTCACACTGTCTTTTAAACCACCCACAGAACGAACAATCGGTAAAGTACCGTAAGCCATACTGTAGATCTGGTTTAAACCACAAGGTTCGAATTCGGAAGGCATCAAGAAGAAATCGGAGCCCGCTTCAACCAAGTGCGCTAGCTCGTTGTTGTATGCTTCTACGAACGAGAACTTGTCTGAGTGACGTGCCGATAGTTCTTTCAACTGACTCGCCAACACCGGATCGCCTGTTCCTACAATCACGATCTGAAGATCGTTCTTCAAAAACTGCTCAATGATAGGCAATAAGTAATGCACGCCTTTTTGATTCGTCAGACGACAAACCATGCCATACACAGCGCAATCGATAACTGGCAGGCCAACATCTTGTTGCAGTTTTTGCTTACAGGCTGACTTTCCGCGAACCATGCTGTGCTTGGTTGCTTTGTATTTACGAGGCAAGAAAGCATCTGTTTCAGGGTTCCAAGCGCCGTAATCACAGCCATTCAGAATACCGACTAAGTCAGAAGACCTGTGTTGAAACTCTGCCGCCATACCATGGCTGCCAAGCTCAGTTTTGAGCTCTTCTGCATAGGTTGGGCTTACTGCATTCACTTTGTCTGCACACATCACACCGGCTTTTAGCATGGTGACATGAGTATCACTTACCGAAGCTTCTGGAACATTGTGGCTGTGCATCTCAGGAAGAGACTGCAACTCATCGTAAGAGAACACACCTTTGAAAACCGCATTGTGAATTGAGATAACACTGCGTGTATTTTCAAAGAAGTCGTGCTGTTGGTAACGCGATTTAAGCAAGAAAGGCACAAAGCCAGTATGCCAGTCGTTCGCGTGAATGATATCAGGTTGGAAACCAAGTTTTGGAAGCATATCGAGGCATGCGGCGCTGAAGAGCGAGAAGCGCTCCCCATTATCAGCGTAAGCTTGATTATTTTCTGCGTACATTTCTGGACGGTCAAAATACTTGGCACATTCAATACCAAAGACTTGAACGCCTTCTACACTCAGTTTTTTTACTTGATAAGCGGTATGAGGCCAATGGTCGAGCTCAGTCGCTAAGATGACTTCTGCTGAATCAATGTTTGGGATGTTGCGATAAGCGGGGATGGTCACTCGAACGTCCTGTTCGAGTGTTTGTAACGCTTTCGGCAGTGCCTTGGCTACATCAGCCAAGCCACCACTTTTAATCAAGCCTTCAACTTCAGACGCTACAAAAAGTACCGAGAGAGTCTTAGTAACCAACTCGTGCTCCTTTAGGAATAACTACTACACCATCGTCAGAGACGTGGTAATGCTTTTTATCTTCTTTCAGGTTTACGCCGATCTGAGTACCCGGTGCGATGTCTGCATCTTTATCAACGATAACACGACGAAGTACACAGCCCTCGCCCACTTTCACGTCGCCCAATAAGATACTTTCGCTAATATCACACGCTGATGCGATATTGCTGCGGAAACCCAATACACACTTCTCAATACGAGAACCGCGCACGTAACTACCGTTACACACCAAGCTGTCGATGATCTGAACACGGCCATTTGCCGAATCCGTAAACGTCGCAGGTGGTAATGGCGGGTAATAAGTATGTAGTGGCCACTTGCGGTTGTATAGTGAGAATGGCGCATCTTTTTCAAGAAGGTCCATGTGAGCTTGCCAGTACGCGTCAATCGTACCTACATCGCGCCAGTAAACTTCTTCTTTCTCACCAGTAATACGGTTGGTGCTGAAGTCGTAAACAAACACATCACCGCGTGGAACCATGTTTGGAATGATGTCTTTGCCGAAGTCGTGCGTCGAATCTTCTTTATCTGCGTCTTCAACCAGCTCAGCGAAAAGTTCGTTTGCTTCAAATACGTAGTTACCCATAGAAACAAGCGCAGATTCTGGGTCACCCGGAATTGATTTAGGGTTCGCTGGTTTTTCTTCAAAACCAATCATACGACCTTCCGCATCCACTTCGATAACACCAAACTCTGATGCTTCAGCAAGCGGCATACGCAGTGCAGAAACCGTTAGTGCAGCTTTCTTTTCTTTGTGGAAATCAAGCATCTGCTTAATGTCCATTTTGTAAATATGATCTGAACCAAAAATACAAACTTGATCTGGTTCTTCCAACTGCATGAAGCGAAGGTTTTGATAGATAGCATCCGCAGTACCTTCATACCAACGCTTACCCGTACGCATTTGCGCAGGAATTGGGTCGATAAAACGGTCTGTTATGCCACTGATATTCCAACCTTTTTTCATATGGTGGAACAGAGATTGTGACTTGAATTGTGTTAATACATAGATCTTCATAAGATCAGCATTAACGAAGTTGTTCAAAGCGAAATCAATTAAGCGGTAGCTACCACCGAAAGGAACCGAGGGTTTGCTGCGAGATTCAGTTAAAGGTCTTAAGCGAGAGCCTTCACCACCAGCAAGAATCATTCCCAATACACCAGCCATTTTATTCTCCATATATTTATAGCTTGTCGATGTCAGTGCTCGTAGAGGTATCTTCCTCTGGGGGATGAGCACCAACACTTATTTCGGTACTTAGCGAATATCCATTCACATACAGTGACAATATCCTAAGCCAAACGTTGTTGTCCGTGCACTATTCTTTGCACTTGGTTTTATATACGTTATCGACTTTCCTGCCGATTTCAATTTTTAATACGCCATTCTGTGCTACGTAAGCTGATTGCTTTCCTAAGACTTAAAGCAGCTCACATTACACCGTCTGAGCGAAACATTACATTAACACCGGACACACATCAGGTATACAACTAAACACTGATCTGTGACTTACAATATTTTAATTAAGTTACATTCTCGTTAAAGTTGCATAAGAAGATTTGATTAATTGCTGTCATTTATTTTGCAGTATGAATTTAATAAATTCTCGCAGACGAAACACAAACTCAACAGGTTGCATAATTAGTCATATTGAGATCAAAAAAAAGCAGCCAGTGGCTGCTTTTTTAATCGATTAATCTTCAGTTACTTTTCTTTGGGCTTTTTACGTTTATCCGTAACTTCCCATTTACCGTCGATATACAGAGCAGTCCAACCAGATGGTTTTCCATCTACTTCAGTACGAACGTAGTTTTCTTTTGTCTTACGACTAAAACGAACCACTGCCGGCTTACCATCAGGGTCAGCAACTGGTGCTGACGTCAGGTACTGGAACTTAGGTGAAATACGGTCTTTAAAACGAACTAGCTCTTCCACTAATGGTGCACGTGTTTCACGTGATTTAGGGAAATTGCTCGCCGCCATAAACAGACCAGAAGCTCCGTCACGAAGCACGAAGTACGCGTCTGAGTTTTCACATGGAAGCTCAGGGAAGTGCACAGGGTCTTCTTTTGGTGGCGCAACTTCGCCATTCTTCAGAATCTTACGAGTGTTCTTACAATCGTCATTGGTACAATCCATGTACTTACCGAAGCGACCGTTCTTTAGAACCATGTCAGAGCCACATTTGTCACACTCAACAAGCGGACCATCATAGCCTTTCACTTTGAACTCGCCATGCTCAACCACATAACCTTCACAGTTAGGGTTGTTACCACATACGTGCATCTTACGCTTATCATCAATCAGATAAGCATCCATTGCCGTTTCACAGATAGGACAACGTTTCTTAGCTCGAAGTGCTGCTGTTTCAACGTCTTCTTCAAGCACGTTGATAATGCCTTCTTCGTCACCAAGGTTGATTGTTGTCTTACAACGCTCTTTTGGTGGAAGTGCATAGCCAGAACAGCCTAGGAATACGCCTGTCGAAGCAGTACGGATACCCATCTTACGACCACAAGTCGGACACTCGATATCAGTTTCTACGATGTGGTTTGGCTTCATGCCACCCGCATCTTCGTCAAGATCCGCTTTTTCCAAGTCGCCAGTAAAATCTTCGAAGAAGTTATCCAGCACACCTTTCCAGCTAGCTTCGCCTTCAGCAATTTGGTCTAACTTTTGCTCCATACGAGCCGTAAAGTCATAGTTCATTAAGTCATTGAAACTGCCATCTAGACGGTCAGTAACAATCTCACCCATCTTCTCAGCATAGAAACGGCGTTGTTCTACTTTCACGTAACCACGATCTTGAATCGTCGAAATGATCGATGCATACGTTGAAGGACGGCCAATACCACGTTTCTCAAGCTCTTTAACAAGCGCTGCTTCAGTAAAGCGAGCTGGTGGCTTAGTAAAGTGCTGTTTAGGGTCTAGGGCAATCAGGTCAAGCTTATCGCCAATCTGCACTGCTGGAAGAATCGTGTCTTCGTTTTTACCCATTGGGCGTTGAACGCGAGTCCAACCATCAAACTTAAGGATACGACCTTTCGCTTTTAGCGTGTATTCGTCAGCCTTAACGCTCACTGTTGTTGAATCGTATTGAGCTGGTGTCATTTGACAAGCAACAAATTGATTCCAAATCAGCGAATAAAGCTTGTGTGCGTCTGCGTCTACGCCGTTTAGGTCTTCCGACTTAACATCTACACTTGAAGGACGAATCGCTTCGTGAGCCTCTTGAGCGCCCTCTTTGCTGCCGTATGCCAGTGCTTTCGGTGGAAGATATTGAGCACCGAACTCAGAACCAATGTATTCACGAGCAGCTTCTACCGCTTCTGAACTCAAGTTGGTCGAGTCAGTACGCATATAAGTAATGTAACCCGCTTCATACAGGCGTTGAGCCAGCATCATGGTTTTCTTTACGCCGTAACCAAGACGCGTACTCGCCGCTTGTTGCAGCGTCGAGGTAATGTAAGGTGCAGACGGCTTACTCTTCGTTGGGCGGTCTTCACGTTTACATACTTCGTATTGCGCTTTTTCTAAAACACTAACCGCAGCTTGAGTCTGCGCTTCATTTTCAGGTTTAAACGCAACACCGTCTTTCTGTGCAACTTGCAGTCTGAAGTCGGTTTTTTCTGCTGTTTTGGTATCAGCATGCACATCCCAGAACTCTTCAGGGATAAAGGCATTGATCTCGCGCTCACGCTCTACCAATAGTTTTACAGCTACTGATTGAACACGGCCAGCGGATAGGCCTCGTGCTACTTTCTTCCAAAGCAGAGGTGACACCATAAAGCCAACAACACGGTCCATAAAACGTCGTGCTTGCTGTGCGTTTACACCATCAATATTTAGCTCACCTGGAGTTTCGAAAGCTTGTTGAATAGCATTCTTAGTGATTTCGTTAAAAACCACTCGCTTGTATCGCGTTTCATCGCCACCGATGATCTCACGAAGGTGCCATGCGATAGCTTCTCCTTCGCGGTCCAAATCGGTTGCGAGATAAACATGGTCTGCGTTCTCAGCCAGTTTTTGCAATTCAGCAACGACTTTTTCTTTACCAGGTAGTACTTGGTAGTTCGCTTCCCACTCTTTATATGGGTTGATACCCATTTTTTTGATAAGAGCTTTGCGATCTTTTTCTTTCTTGATACGAGCTTTTTCTTCTGGGCTCATACCCTTTGTTGAAACTGCAGCAGCCTTTTTACCAGTACTTTGACCAGCCGTTGGTAAATCACGTACGTGACCTACACTCGACTTAACGACAAAGTCTTTGCCAAGGTATTTATTGATAGTTTTAGCCTTGGCCGGCGACTCCACTATAACGAGCGATTTACCCATATTGACTCTAACGTCCTTAATCACGATGCTTCAGCACCAACAATTTAACTTGTGGGCTTTTACGCATGATATTCTAAATTCATTGCTTCTTTTTTTACTATTGTGCGAGATTACTAGAAGATCAACCGCTTTTTTCAAAATTGGATCTGATCGCTCGACAATTCGACGACTCATAGATAAAAGGGGCACAATATAAAGAAGCTATAAAGTACTCATTAAGAATACTTGCAAGAGCCTATTCATCAGGCATTACGTCTAAACGGGCTCATACTAAGCTTGTCCGCGAATCTAACGCGAGCCCCATTCAATTATTTTTGCCGTAAATCACAAAATAAATTGTGGATATCCGAAAAGACTCTCTTAATCGGTTGTGAAATCATTGAATTTCTAGTTCGACACCATAAACTCAACGTTATATTCAGTTATCAGAGATAAACTCATGACAAAGAAAGTAATAGCAGAATTTGATTTACTGCTTATCGCAAACCAAATTATCCAATCACATGATGACTACATTGAAGGCATGCGCACAAACAGCGTAGTAGAGAAAGACGATGTACTCATCTTCAAAGGTGAATACTTCCTAGACAGCAATGGAATGCCGACAGAGAATACAACCGCAGTGTTTAACATGTTTAAATACTTAGCGCACCATCTTTCGAAAGAGTTTACGCTTCAGCAATAATTAAAAAGCTTGCCATTTAGGCAAGCTTTTTTACTTCCTGAACCTTTATATACTTCGTATTTTATTGACTCAGCATTTTCAGCTTGTCGAAGTAATCAGGGAATGTCTTTGACGTACAACCAGGATCATTAATGGTCACAGGCGTGTCACTCAAAGCAACTAGAGAGAAACACATCGCCATGCGGTGATCATCATACGTATCAATCGCCGCGTGTGTCAGTTCAGCAACTGGGTTAACGATGATGTAATCTTCACCCTCTTCAACCTCAGCACCGACTTTACGTAATTCGGTTGCCATCGCAGCCAAACGGTCAGTCTCTTTCACACGCCAGTTGTAGACGTTACGGATAGCCGTTGTGCCTTTCGCAAACAGAGCCGTTGTCGCAATAGTCATCGCAGCATCAGGAATATGGTTATAGTCCATATCAATGCCTTTCAGCTCACCACAACGAGAGATAACGTAGTCATCACCCCATTCGATTTCAGCACCCATTTTTTCAAGGGCATCAGCGAATTGGATATCACCTTGGATACTGTTTTTACCAATACCCGTCACCTTGATCTCACCGCCTTTAATCGCTGCTGCCGCAAGAAAATAAGAAGCAGAAGATGCATCGCCTTCAACTAAGAAGTCACCCGGAGCTGTGTAAGATTGACCAGTCGGAATCACGAACTCTTGGTAATCGTTATTGATCACGTCCACACCAAATTGTTTCATGATGTGTAGCGTGATATCAATGTAAGGTTTAGAAACCAATTCACCGTCAATTTTGATGGTCACTTCGCCGTCAGCTAACGGTGCTGCCATCAAAAATGCCGTCAAAAACTGGCTAGAAATAGAACCGTCGATTGAAACCGTCCCACTCTTAAGACCAGTACCTGTGATCTTCAGTGGTGGGTAGTTTTCGTTTTCTAGATATTCGACTTCAGCGCCGGCTTCTCGTAGTGCCGTTACTAAGTGACCAATCGGACGCTCTTTCATACGAGGCTCGCCTGTCAGAACGTATTCACCACGGCCTAAACACAATGCTGCAGCAAGCGGGCGCATCGCCGTACCTGCATTACCTAAGAAAAGTTCAAGGGCTTTATCGCTTGAGAATGCACCACCAACACCTGTTACTTCACAAACAGTTTTGTCAGCAGACAGCTGATAATTAACACCTAGTTGAGTCAAGGCATTCAGCATATGACGAATGTCATCACTGTCTAGCAAGTTTGTTAGGCGAGTCGTTCCAGTTGAAAGTGCAGCCAAAAGAAGTGCACGGTTAGAAACACTTTTTGAGCCAGGTAGGTTAACTTCCCCACTCACTTTTTGAATTGGTTGTAACGTAAGGCTTTCCATTAAATCTTATAGTCCTTGTACCACCCGAAGTCACTGGCGCGTATTTATTTTCGGGTGATGAATAATTCTTCGTACTTGCAGACTAACGAACTTTTCCGACGAACTCCAGAGCTAATCCCCCTTATAAAGGTGATTAATTAGCCAATCAATCGTATTTACATACTAGTACACTAGATCAACACGTACACCATCGGAAAAATAGAGAATTCGCACATCGTCGCCTCGGTTAAACAACATCGAGTTATCGACATCTTGGATGATGTTAACCAGCTTGTTGTCTTTGGTTTTGACCAATAACTCGACAAGTTTGTACTCGATTTTATATTGTGTATTGCCTCGATTTCGAGCAATCCCTGCACCAGCCACGGCACCAACAGCCGTCGCTACTTCTTTGCCGGTACCACCACCAAACTGGTTACCGATCAAACCGCCGATCGCAGCACCCAATAAGGTTTCCCAACCATTCGCTTTCGATTCAACGATCTCTTGTTGAGTGATGTATCTAACCGTATCGATCTCACCATAAACGACTTCGTTCACTGGTCGAGCTTCGTTTCTGTTGTAAGCTGCATTTGCCAACATGGGCAAAACAAGTAAAATCCAAAGCAACTTCTTCATGGTAAAACTCCTAAAGACCTCTTGGTCAGTGATTAATCTGTAACGCGGTACTTATGACTATATACCTAACCGAACTTGATACTACTAGTATAGAGTTTCCTTCGCCCTTCGACGCGCTTGATGAACCCAACGGTCTGCTCGCCTTTGGCGGTGACTTGTCACCAATGCGAATTTTAAATGCTTATAGCCAAGGTATATTTCCATGGTATGGCCCAGGTGAGCCTATACTTTGGTGGAGCCCAGCACCGCGAGCGGTATTTAATCCTAAGACATTTGAACCGTCAAAAAGTCTTAAAAAGTTTCAAAGAAAACACAATTATCGTGTCAGCATAAACCAAGCGACTGACAAAGTGATTGGTTACTGCTCGTCACTAAGGCCGGAAGAAGAAACGTGGCTGAACAATGACATGCAGTCAGCCTATTGCGAACTTGCTTCATTAGGATTCTGTCATTCCGTTGAAGTGTGGCAAGGCGATGAGCTGATCGGCGGGCTTTATGGCTTACAAAGAGGCCAAGTCTTTTGCGGTGAATCGATGTTTAGCTTGAAGACCAATGCCTCTAAAATTGCGCTATGGTACTTTTGTGAACACTTTACCCGATTCGGAGGCAAGCTCATCGATTGCCAAGTTATGAACCCTCACTTGGAATCCTTAGGCGCTATCGAGGTCGAGAGAGATGAATTTCTGAGCTCTCTACAGTTACTTAAAGAAACGCCCGTTGACGATGCATGCTTTGAAACCCAATGGCTAGAGGAAACGCCTTAATGAATCCAGATTTACAACAAATCAGAATTGGATTAACAGACAATCACGCTTGCAGCTACTTACCTCACCTCGAAGAAAGAGTGGCAGTCACGCTTGATGAACACATGCACACCTCAGATAACTATGAAGTTCTACTTGCCAACGGGTTTCGTCGTAGCGGTTCAACGATCTATAAGCCACATTGCGATAATTGCTCAGCGTGCCAAGCCATTCGTCTTTCTATTCCAGAAGTTAAGTTTTCTAAGAGCCAACGACGGGTTCTCAACAAGGCGAAATCACTTCGTTGGGAACTGAAAGACACGATGGATGATAATTGGTTTGATTTATATAGTCGCTATATTACCGCTCGCCATCGTTCGGGAACCATGTATCCACCAAAGAAAGAAGAGTTTCTACAATTCTCACAAAATGAGTGGCTTACAACAAAGTTCATGCATATCTATGACGAGAACAAGTTAATCGGAATCGCGGTGACCGATGTTATGGCTCATAGCACCAGCGCGTTTTATACCTTCTTCGATCCTGATATTGAATTATCCATGGGAACACTTGGTGTTCTATTCCAGATCCAACATGCCCAGAAAGAGCAAAAACAGTGGTTATATTTGGGTTATCAAATCGATGAATGCCCTGCGATGAACTATAAAGTACGATTTCAACGTCATCAAAGGCTAGTAAATCAGCGGTGGCAAGGGTAGAATACGCGACAACTTTACATATTTTGATTTTAACGGCACAATCAAGCCGTTGAAAACCGCCAAATTTCGAAAGAGGATTAGATGGCTAAAGAAGACGTAATCGAGATGCAAGGCACTGTCCTTGATACTCTACCAAACACAATGTTCCGTGTTGAGCTTGAAAACGGTCACGTAGTGACAGCACACATCTCTGGTAAAATGCGTAAGAACTACATCCGTATTCTTACTGGTGATAAAGTAACTGTTGAGATGACTCCATACGACCTTTCTAAAGGCCGCATCGTCTTCCGTGCTCGTTAATTATTAATTAGCGAATACAATAAGAAGCGGAGCTCAATGCTCCGTTTTTTATCGCCTGAACATTGCCCCTTTAACAAAACCTTTCCGTCGCATCTCGCATCTCGCATCTCGCATCTCGCATCTCGCATCTCGCATCTCGCATCTCGCATCTCGCATCTCGCATCTCGCATCTCGCATCTCGCATCTCGCAAGCATAAAAAAACGCACAACCTAAGTCATGCGTTTATAGTTAAGCTTTTGAGCTATTCATCAATTGGTTAATGCATAACCTCTTCCTTCGCACCAACATAGATAAAGTCAAGTTCGTCTTTCTTCAGAGAGACTTTAACCGTACCGCCATCAACCAAGCTACCGAACAGCAATTCATTCGCAAGAGGCTTCTTAAGCTTCTCTTGAATCACACGTCCCATAGGGCGAGCGCCCATGGTCTTGTCGTAGCCTTTGTCTGCCAACCAGTGACGAGCATCTTCAGAAACTTCTAAAGATACACCACGTGCGTCCAGTTGAACCTGAAGCTCAACGATGAACTTGTCGACTACTTGGCTAATCACGCTTGGATCCAAGCTGTTGAACCAGATGATGTTATCAAGACGGTTACGGAATTCAGGAGTAAACACCTTCTTAATTTCGCCCATCGCATCTGGCGCATGATCTTGTTGGATCAGACCGATCGATTTCTTCTCAGTTTCAGCAACACCAGCGTTGGTTGTCATCACTAAGATCACGTTACGGAAATCCGCTTTACGGCCGTTGTTATCAGTTAGTGTACCGTTATCCATCACCTGCAGTAACAGGTTGAAGATATCTGGGTGCGCTTTTTCGATCTCATCAAGTAACACAACAGAGTGTGGGTTCTTGATTACCGCGTCCGTCAGAAGGCCACCTTGGTCATAACCAACATAACCTGGAGGAGCACCGATTAGACGGCTCACTGAATGACGTTCACCGTACTCAGACATATCAAAGCGCAGCAGTTCAATACCCATCAGTTTAGACAGTTGAACCGTAACCTCGGTTTTACCCACACCAGTAGGACCAGCAAATAGGAATGAACCAACAGGTTTATTGTCTGCACCTAGTCCTGCACGAGTTAGCTTGATCGCCTCGCTCAATACATCGATAGCTGGGTCTTGTCCGAATACCAACATTTTCATGCGGTCATCCAGTTTCTGCAGCGTATCTTTGTCTGAAGACGATACTGACTTCTCAGGAATACGTGCCATTTTCGCAACCATTGACTCAATATCAGCCACACTTACCGTTTTCTTACGACGGCTTGCTGGTGCTAAACGACTACGAGCGCCTGCTTCATCAATTACATCAATCGCCTTATCAGGCAGGTGACGTTCGTTAATGTATTTAGCAGACAGTTCCACAGCCGCACGCAACGCTTTGTTGGTGTAACGAACTTCGTGGTGAGCTTCGTATTTTGGCTTAAGACCAATCAGAATCTTAGTCGTGTCATCTAATGATGGTTCAACAATATCAATTTTCTGGAAACGACGAGATAGCGCACGCTCCTTCTCAAAAATACTGCTGTACTCTTGGTAAGTTGTTGAGCCAATGCAACGTAATTTACCGCTGCTTAATAGCGGCTTAATTAAGTTTGCGGCATCAACCTGGCCGCCCGATGCAGCACCCGCACCAATAATGGTATGGATTTCATCGATGAATAGGATCGCGTCTTCTTCTTTCTCTAGTTGTTTAAGAATCGCTTTAAAACGTTTCTCAAAGTCACCACGATACTTAGTACCCGCAAGCAGTGAACCAATATCTAAAGAGTAAATCACGCTGCTTTGAATAATTTCAGGTACTTGACCTTCAACGATACGCCATGCAAGACCTTCAGCGATGGCAGTTTTACCTACACCCGCTTCACCCACTAGTAGAGGGTTATTCTTACGACGACGACATAGAACTTGAATAGTACGCTCAAGCTCTTTGTCACGACCAATTAGAGGGTCAATATTACCCTGCTTCGCAACTTCGTTAAGGTTAGTCGCGAAATTTTCTAAACGGTCTTCGGAATTCGCTTCTTCAGCATTTTCTGCACCACCAAATGAATCTGATGATGAAGCACTATCGCCTTCGTTGCTGGCTTTAGTAATGCCGTGTGAGATGAAGTTAACGATGTCTAAGCGACTGATGTCGTTTTTCTTAAGAAGATACGCCGCGTGAGACTCTTGCTCACTAAAAATAGCCACAAGTACGTTTGCACCTGTTACTTCGCTGCGACCTGAAGATTGAACATGAAAAACAGCGCGCTGAAGTACTCTTTGAAAGCTCAATGTTGGCTGAGTTTCACGAGTTTCGTCGCTTTCAGGGATAAGCGGGGTCGTTTGATCGATAAAAATATCGAGCTCATTGCGAAGAGCATCGAGATCAGCCTGACAAGCTTGGAGCGCTTCCTTGGCCGCATCATTTTCTAATAATGCTAGTAGGAGGTGTTCGACAGTCATAAACTCATGTCGCTTGTCTCGCGCACGAGCAAATGCGCCATTTAAACTCGACTCTAATTCTTTATTTAGCATAAGTACCTCCTAAGGGAACAACAGTGTTGTTCGAGCAATTTATACTTGCTCCATTGTACATAGTAGCGGATGCTCATTTTCCTTTGAGTACATCGTGACCTGCGCTACCTTTGTTTCCGCTATTTCAGCACTGTACGTGCCGCATATAGCTTTACCTTCATAATGAACCTTGAGCATCACTTCCGTTGCTTTTTCGATATCTAGTGAGAAGAATCGCTCTAGGATCTCGATTACAAAGTCCATGGGCGTGTAGTCATCGTTATTTAACACAACGTTATACATTGCCGGTGGCTTTACTTTTGTTGCTTCTTTCTCCAGTAAATCTGAGCCTGGAGATGCCCATTCAAAGTTTCTGCTCATATCGCTTTGCTAAGGGTTATTTTTCGGAAGTCGTGAGTGTTTGCCTAATTCAAATTTACCACATTCACGCTTTACGGTGTACTAAGAAACTGCACCGAGAAACAGTACCAAAAAATATTCCTCTATACTGAGCCTAATCCACCATTTCCATCGCTGCAAATAAAAGATCTCGATTAACAGGATTAACATATGTGATTGATTAAAAAGACGCCATAACTATTGACACTGACGATAAGATCACCGCTAAGTTACTATTTAGTTAATAGTTTGCAGTTAATCTCGAATGTGATTTGTTATTAAATTTGATCAATTTTATACCAATTTGCTATTGACTGTGCTCAATCATTAGCTACATTGGAGCTAAAAGGTTTTTTAATACATTTTTGCAACATGATTTAAAACCAGTAACACGCTTTAAAACTTAACAATAAGGAATAATTACGCAGGGTAGCGTTAATTTCCGTAAGCAATGTATGAGATTCAAGCTATCAGCTGAAATTCTTTAGGTGATAGGAATGATATCAATCTGACTTACAACAATTGATATAACAACGTTAGTAACAAAATGCATGAGGGATGTATAGCATGGCTACAGGTACAGTAAAATGGTTTAACAATGCCAAAGGGTTTGGCTTTATTTGTCCAGAAGGTGAAGACGGCGATATTTTCGCGCACTACTCCACAATACAAATGGAAGGTTATCGAACCTTAAAGGCTGGTCAGCAGGTCGACTATGAAGTAGAAAGTGGACCTAAAGGCTCGCACGCTAGCTCTGTTGTTCCTGTAGAAGGCAGCGCCGCAAAATAGGCGAATGCCAACTCATGTTGACCTCCATATGTCGTAATTAACGGCTGACAGGTAAACAGAATATTGAAACCGCTCATTTAATACCTGTAATACAGGATTACGTGAGCGGTTTTTTCGTTTTGAGAGTTCTAAGATTGCCCACTAAACAATGAGTTCGAGGATGTGTTCCTATTAAGTTAGGTCTTAGGCGGATAACAAAAGAACAAAAAAAGACGCTTTAACATTATCGTTAAAGCGTCTCTCGTTTTGACTTTATCTATTACTTAGCCATCCGACTAAAGCAATTCGTTAACAAATCACTTTCTTGACTTACTAACGATGAGTCCCATCACTATGCATCAATAAATGCGTTTAGTGTTGAGCTTGGGCGCATTAGTGTTGAAACCAGTGCATCATCAAGTAGGTAGTAACCACCTAAATCACCCGCAACACCTTGCGCGTTGTTCAACTCAGCAACAATCGCTTCTTCACTTTCAGCCAGTTGGCTCGCAACACCCGCGAACTCCGCAGCTAGGTCAGCATCAACCGTTTGCTCTGCAAGCGCTTTAGCCCAATAAGCTGCTAGGTAGTAGTGGCTGCCACGGTTATCAAGCTCACCCACTTTACGTGAAGGTGACTTGTTGTTGTCTAGGAATTCACCCGTTGCTTTATCAAGTGCGTCAGCTAGAACTTGTGCTTTAGCGTTACCAGTTACTACGCTTAAGTGCTCTAGTGATGCAGCTAATGCTAAAAACTCACCCAGAGAATCCCAACGAAGGTGGTTCTCTTTCTCTACTTGTTGCACGTGCTTTGGAGCAGAACCGCCAGCACCTGTTTCAAACAGACCACCACCGTTCATTAGAGGAACAATCGATAGCATCTTAGCTGATGTACCAAGTTCTAGAATTGGGAACAAGTCAGTTAGGTAATCACGCAATACGTTACCTGTAACTGAAATAGTATCTAAACCTTCCTTGATACGAACTAATGAGTATTGAGTTGCTTCTAGCGGAGCAAGAATCTTAAGTTCAAGACCATCTGTATCGTGTTCAGGAAGGTAAGCTTCTACTTTCTTAATAAGCTCTGCATCATGTGCACGAGAAGCATCTAGCCAGAATACAGCTGGAACACCTGTAGCACGAGCGCGCGTTACCGCAAGCTTAACCCAGTCTTGAATCGGTGCGTCTTTAACCTGACACATACGGAAGATATCGCCTTCCTCTACGTCTTGCTCAAGAAGTACTGCGCCAGAAGCATCAACCACTTGAACCTGACCAGCAGCTTCTAGGATGAAAGTCTTATCGTGAGAACCGTACTCTTCTGCTTTTTGAGCCATCAGACCAACGTTTGGTACGCTACCCATGGTTGTTGGGTCGAATGCACCGTTCTCTTTACAGAAATCAATGACCGCTTGGTAGATGCTCGCGTAGCTGCGATCTGGGATCATTGCTTTGGTATCTTTTTGTTTACCTTCTGGATCCCACATTTGACCTGAAGAACGCAGCATTGCCGGCATAGATGCATCAACAATGATATCGCTTGGTACGTGTAGGTTGGTAATACCACGATCCGAATCAACCATCGCTAGTGGTGGTTGTGTCTCGTATACCGCTTGCAGGTCAGCTTCGATTACTTCTTTTTGATCTTGAGGAAGCGCTGCAATCTTCGCGTAGACATCACCGATGCCGTTATTTACATCAACACCTAACTCTTCAAACAACTGACCGTGTTTCGCGAATACGTCTTTGTAGTAAACCTTAACCGCGTGACCGAAGATCACTGGGTCAGATACTTTCATCATCGTCGCTTTCATGTGAAGAGAAAGCAGTACACCTTGCTCTTTAGCCGATGCGATCTCTTTTTCGAAGAACGCAACCAAAGCAGCTTTGTTCATTACTGATGCGTCGATGATTTCTTTATCTTGCAATGCAAAAGCTGGCTTAAGTGTTTTCTTAGCGCCATCTTTACCTACAAACTCGATGCTAACTTCAGTAGCACCTTCGATTGTTGTCGATTTCTCGCTACCAAAGAAATCTTTGTCGTCCATGCTTGAAACGTGAGACTTAGAATCTGCAGACCAAGCACCCATTGAGTGTGGGTTTTTCTTTGCGTAGTTTTTAACTGAAAGTGGTGCACGACGGTCAGAGTTACCTTCGCGCAGTACTGGGTTTACAGCACTGCCTTTGATCTTGTCGTAAGTCGCTTTTACTGCTTTTTCTTCGTCAGTGTTTGCTTCTTCTGGGTAGTTAGGAAGTGCGTAGCCTTTTGACTGTAGCTCTTTGATGGTTGCTTGAAGTTGAGGTACAGATGCAGAGATGTTTGGAAGCTTGATGATGTTTGCTTCTGGTGTCTTAGCCAATTCACCTAGTTCTGCTAATGCATCACCAATACGTTGCTCTTCATTCAAGTAGTCAGGGAAGTTGGCAATAATGCGCCCTGCAAGTGAAATGTCGCGAGTATCAACGTCAATACCAGAAGAAGCCGTAAAAGATTGAATGATTGGCAGCAAAGAATAAGTTGCTAGTGCCGGAGCTTCGTCTGTAATGGTATAGATGATAGTTGGTTTTTCAGTAGGCATGAAATTTCCCTATAGTTCTGACAAGCTCACTTAAAATAGTGAGAATGTTATAAATTGACCAGTAAGCTACTCTATGAGTGAAAACTGCTTACTCGATAGTCGTACTCTACCTTATTTTTCATGCAATCTAATGACAGCATGAACCAAATCCGTGAGTGCGTTGTTATAATAAAACACGTAGGTATAATTAAACAAATCAGGCTTAAGAGTCCATAAACTTGTTCTATTTTGTGTCTTTTAGGCGCGCAAATGATAGCTCAATTCCGTTTCAGTGAAAACTTTTCAGCACACTTCGTTTACATTTTTGCAAGGTAGTTAACATGTCTACTCGCTCACGCAGCGCATCTCGTTCAGACAAACCGGCTCGTTCTGGCGCCACATTAAAACAAAGCGGCAACAGACAAGGCCGAAACGGTGGTAAAAATAACACTGGTAATTCGCATAAGAAATCGCACTCAAGTAAACACAGATACAAAGCGAAACCTGCGAACGCAAAACCTAAAATTGCACTCGAAGATCGCAAGGTTATTTTGTTCAACAAGCCATTCGATACCTTAAGCCAATTCACTGATGGAGAAGGCAGAAAAACACTGGCTGATTTTATTCCAGTTAAAGATGTTTATGCCGCGGGCCGACTTGATCGTGACAGCGAAGGGTTATTGGTCTTGACCAACGATGGCATATTTCAAGCTAAGCTGACTCAGCCGAACTCAAAATCATCGAAGACTTACTGGGTGCAGGTTGAAGGTGCACCTTCTGAGGAAGATTTAGATAAATTGAGAAAAGGTGTCGAACTAAAAGACGGCATGACGCTGCCCGCAGAAGTGGAAGTCATGTCCGAGCCTACTGTTTGGGAAAGAACCCCTCCAGTAAGGTTTAGAGCTGCGATACCAACAACCTGGTTAGCGATTACTATCATCGAAGGACGTAACCGTCAGGTTAGACGCATGACAGCAAATATCGGCTTCCCTACCCTGCGCCTTATTCGCTATTCAATGGGAGACATGAACGTAGGTCAGCTTCAGCCTGGTGAGTGGAAAGAGATTTAAAGTCTAAATACCGAGAATATAAAAATGGCCGCTAGTTTGAGCGGCCATTTTTATATGCGTTGACAAATATCAGACACAAAAAAGCCAGTCATAAGACTGGCTTTTACAGCGTTACTTAACTAAGAGTTAGACTATTAGAAGTAGTAGTAAGCAGCTGCGAATACGTGAGTTTCTTCATCAACGTTAGAGAAACCAGAGTCTAGCTCTTGTTTGATATCGATACCCATGTCTACTTTGTCGCTTAGAGTGTACATAGCAGCAACGTTCATGTAAGACTGGTCGATGTCAGAAGCAACGTTAGATTCTGTTGTGTTCGTTGCGTAACCAGCAGCAAGAGTAAGCTGTTCAGTTAGAGCGTAACCAGCAGAAGCATAGAAGCCTGTTAGTTTAAGGTCAGTTGTATTGTCTTCAACACCAACTTTACCGTCATCGATCCAAGCGTTAAGACCTAGTTTTAGTTTGTCTAGAGTTACGTTACCAGAAACAGTAGTTACTGTGTAATCAGAATCTTCGCGCGCTTCGTAACCAGCGTAGATGTTGAACATCTCTTGCTCTACACCAATGTAACCATTGTAGCCGATTTCGCCTTTATCACGGTTGTCGTCTGTATCGAAAACAGAGATACCGTAAGCGATACCTGAAGTAGCACCTTGGAATTTAGCTACATTGAAGCCATCAGAAGCATCACCAGCTGAAGCACCAAATTCGTAAGTGAAGTCACCAGCGCCGTCTACTTTATCTAGAGCAGTATCGTTTTCCCAACCTAGAGAGATAACACCTGCGTCAGTAGTAAAACCTAACCATGCTTTATCTACGTCTGTATTTGGGCCAGATTGGATGTCAACTTTTTGCTCATCTGAGCTGTAGTTTAGCTCTAGGTCTGTTTCAAAGTAACCAACCCAACGGTTGTTTTTGTAGCTAATAGCAAGAGTTAGAGCTGTAGCCCAATCATCGTAGAATGCTTTAGTACCAGTGTCGTAGTAACCACCAACACCCCATGCACCAGATACAGAAAACTGATCTTTATGCATGTCATCAAATTCAAAAACTGGCTTAGAGTTTTGAGAACTTGTTTCAACTGCGAATGCAGAAGTTGATACCGCTGCGATAGCTAGCGCTAATAGAGTCTTTTTCATAATAAATCCACTGCCTTTTCTAAGAATGGGAGATCCTTGCCCGGTTCCCTTTTATTTTTTATGACTGGTCATTACCACTCTTTGTTGGTTAATCACCGTCACTAAATTTCGAGGTCTAGATTGCAAAAGATTATCCTGCGTGTCAAATAAACTAAAAACAAACCTAAAAAAAACACAAACCAATCAAAATCAATAACTTACATTTTTTTTCATTGTTTTACGAGCAAGTTATCCTTAGTTTTATCAGGAAATATAATAATCCAAAAAAAGAACAAAACAGAATTAAAAACCACAAACAATCTACAAAATGACCAAAAAGCAGAACTTAACACCTACAAGCCAGTCTTTTTTAATATTTATATTTCACAAGATAAATAAAATCGTTAAGTTCCTGATGGTTCAGTTTTTTTTTGTGAACAAGATCTACCTTTAGTTCAAAAGCAAGCTATTTCACGGTAAATGTACCGACTAGTGATATGTGCTACTATCCTCGCTCCGTTACGTAGGTCACAGTATGCTAACTACTAAAATTCAAAATTCTATTCGCACCAGTTATCAAAACCTCCAAGATCAGTTGGACAACTTTGTACCTAGACGTGCTCAAAATTACCTTGTTGCAGAAATCGCGAAGACACTTTGTGGTCAATACCACAAAAGTAATCGCATGATTGTTGCTGAAGCAGGAACGGGGATTGGTAAATCACTTGCTTATTTAATGGCGACGATTCCTGTTGCAGTGCTCAACAATCGAAAAATCGTCATTTCAACGGCGACAGTTGCACTTCAAGAACAACTCGTAAATAAAGATCTCCCTCTATATAGAAGACTTACAGATAGAGAGTTCTCTTTTATACTCGCCAAAGGTAGACAACGTTATTGCTGTGCCGAAAAGCTAGCCGCTGCTTGTGGGGTTGATGGTGGTCAGATGGCTATGTTCGAATCCAAGCCAAAGCAAAAGGACATCGAACAATTGCAAACCATGTACCGTAGCTTGACTCAAGGTAAATGGGATGGCGACCGTGACTCATGGCCGAAACCAATCGACAACATGATTTGGCAAATGATTGTCAGTGATAAACACAGCTGTAATAACAGCATGCCTACTCATAGAGACTGTCCTTTCCAAAAAGCACGCTCAGAGCTAGATAAAGCAGATGTGATTATTGCTAATCACAGCTTGGTGATGGCAGACGCTGACTTAGGTGGCGGTGTGATACTACCTGAGCCAGAGAACAGCATCTATATATTCGATGAGGCTCACCACTTACCACACGTAGCGAGAGATCACTCGTCTGCGGCGGCAAGCTTAAAAGGTGCCGCTTCATGGTTAGAGCGTTTGAATCAATCCATCACCAAGCTTTCGGGCTTGGCGGATGAAAAGCGAGTGGGTCGATTCAGGAATGAATTGCAGGATTCTGTACAACAACTGATTCCGACTCTGACTCAACTAAGCAAGCAGTTTGACGCCAGCCATTTTGAAGATGGGTTGTACCGTTTTGAACACGGTGACTTACCAGAATGGTTAGAGAACGAATCTAAAGACCTCAAACAATTGAGTCAAAAAGCGAGTCAAGCTGTCGCTAAGATTGCAGACCTTATTGCTGAGCGTGTTAAAGATGGAGAGCTTTCAGCGAAGTTAGCCGAGCCTGCGCTTGCTGAAATCGGCTTCTATATACAAAGAACGGAAAACCTAGCACAAGTTTGGCGCTTAATGGCCGAACCTAAACGCGAAAAAGGCGCGCCTTTAGCTCGCTGGCTTGAACTCAATAAAGAAAGTGAAGGCGATTTCGTCGTGAATGTTTCACCACTCGAAGTTGGTTGGCAGCTTGACCAACAGATTTGGAGCCGTTGTGTCGGTGCAGTGCTTGTTTCTGCGACCATGAGAGCACTCAACTCGTTCAGCTTTTTCTGTCACCAAGCGGGGATCAGTCAAAAAGAAGACGATGGCGTGCAATTTCTGGCTTTGGCATCACCATTTGATTATCAAAATCAAGCGGAGCTGATTGTTCCAGCCATGAAATACGAACCGCAAGCGCCTCAGTTTACCGAATATCTTATTGAAATTTTGCCTAAGGTAATAGAAGACAACAAAGCTAATCTCGTTCTATTCTCTTCTTACTGGCAAATGAATAAAGTTGCAGAAGCTTTGGCAACAGGTTTCGTTAAAAAGTCATGGGCTTTGCAGGTTCAAGGGGATACATCACGCACCGAAATCCTAAAAAAACATAAAAAGCTCATAGACCAAGGTAAAACAAGCGTTCTTTTTGGAACTGGCAGCTTTTCAGAAGGTCTTGATCTACCAGGAGAGCTTCTTGAAAACCTGGTTATTACCAAGATTCCTTTTGGCGTGCCTACGTCACCTGTAGAACAAGCACATTCAGAATATATTGAATCACGTGGCGGTAATCCTTTTATGCAGATTACGGTTCCAGAAGCGAGTAAAAAGCTTATTCAATCTGTCGGTCGACTACTGCGTAAAGAACGAGATTCTGGTAAAGTCACGATCCTTGATAGACGCATAGTCACGAAGCGATACGGGAAGTCCCTACTCGACTCACTACCGCCTTTTAAAAGAACAATAAAATACTAATTTCCCTACCCTTAAGGTAGTTATGGGCCAGTTATCGCTAGGCCCTGCATTCACAACCCAACATGATTAATCCATCGATTATTCGTGTGGCTGCCTCAACAGGCAATAACGAGAACACTAGCTATTTATGGAAATGATTGAGCCAACCATGTTGGTTATCCTCGCTCTGGTTGCATTTGCAGCGGGCTTTATTGATGCCGTCGCCGGTGGTGGTGGGATGTTAACCGTCCCAGCTTTGCTGTCGCTTGGTCTACCGCCACATATTGCGCTAGGGACGAACAAGCTCGCTGCAACATTTGCCTCATCGACCGCGGCCTTTACTTACTATCGTAAAAAGCTATTTAAGCCCGAGTGTTGGATTAACGCATTCATAGCTACCTTGATAGGCGCGACTATTGGCACTTTAACCGTTGATGCAATCAGCACGGAGTGGTTAGAGAAAGTACTACCATTAGTGATTCTTGCTGCGGCGATCTATACCATTTTTCACAAGACACCAAATGCCAACCACAACGTGTCACCGAAACCTTGCCCTGTGCTTAAGAAAAAGCAAAAGTACCAAGGTTTCATTCTTGGCTTTTATGATGGCGTTGCAGGTCCGGGAACTGGTGCATTTTGGACAGTAAGTTCTATGGCGCTTTACCGCCTAAATATCTTGCTTGCTTCAGGCCTGTCCAAAGCTATGAACTTTACCAGTAACTTCACTTCTTTAGTGACCTTTGCAATTCTTGGTCATATTGATTGGGTTCTTGGTTTAACCATGGGTGTTTGCTTAATGGCTGGAGCATTTGTAGGTGCACATTCTGCAATTCGTTTTGGTGCGACGTTTATACGACCTGTGTTTGTGACTGTGGTTAGCGTGCTTGCAATAAAACTGGCTTATGAAGCGTGGTTTGTGAACTTATAGCCACCAGTAAACGGGAAGCAAAAATGAATCAGTTTTCAAAGCTCAAAAGTGTTATCGATACCTTGATTGGCCATTGCTCTCAGGTCGATAAGTCTCGTGGCGCTTATCATCAAGCACTGTTTGATAGAGCCTTGTTTAAGTGTGGCGCTTCGACACTTCTTCCCTATGCCCTTGAAACTCAGGCGACTTATAACACAATTATTCGTGAACAGAGCACCAATCAGCTCACTTCATCACGAGCAAATTATCTGACTGAAAGGCTAACCAACCAGATTGCAGCGATTCAGCGAGAGTTAGCCAACCACGATTTGCGCCTAGATAGGAAAAGTAAATCAGGGAAAACCTTAAACGACTTGTACAACGAACTCGCACAACACCAAGATTGGCAAAAGCGGCTCGTCGATTTAGTTCAAACACGAAAGTTAGCGTTTGATTCTGCGCCACGCCACCATAAGAAAAAAGCGGAAGAGGCTTGGCAACTCGCAAAAGAACGATTGGAACGCTGTGAGGACTCAATGAAGAACATTGAGAGATTGATTAACTTAGAGAACCCTAAGCGAAATGAGCACTGATAACACATCATCACCACTGGATAACGCACCTGAAGAAGTTAAGTTAGCTGTCGACCTTATCTACTTACTCGAAAGCAACGAGATCGACCCAAAGGTTGCGTTAGAAGCAATTAAGATTGTCCAGCAAGATTTACAAGCCAAACTAGCATCTAGCATCTAGCACCTAGCACCTAGCACCTAGCACCTAGCACCTAGCACCTAGCACCTAGCACAAAAATATACAGGATTCACATGTACCAACTTAGCTTTTCTATGCCCGAGTTTCTTGAAAACTACTGGCATAAAAAACCAACCATCTTAAAAGGTGGCTTCCAAAACTTCGTCGACCCAATTTCGCCGGAAGAACTTGCTGGTTTATCGATGGAAGAAGAAGTGGATTCTCGCTTTGTTTCTAACCTCGACAACAAATGGACAGCCGAACACGGCCCGTTTACTGAAGAGAAGTTTGGTGAACTCACTGAAACACATTGGCAATTGATCGTTCAAGCAGCAAACCATTGGCATCAAGGTGCAAATCAACTGACTGAAGCGTTCCAACAATTACCAAACTGGTTGTTCGACGATCTAATGATTTGCTACTCAGCACCGGAAGGCGGTGTTGGCCCTCATATTGATCAATACGATGTATTCATTATTCAAGGCCAAGGTAAGCGTCAATGGAAAGTGGGCGCGAAAGATATTGGTCAATACAAAGAGACCGTACAAGCTTCCGCTCTACGCCAAATAGAAGGCTTTGATCCAATCATTGATGAAACTTTAGAGCCGGGCGATATTCTTTACATCCCACCAGGTTTTCCTCATGAAGGCACAACCTTAGAACCTTCAATGAGCTACTCTATTGGTTACCGTTCACCAAAAGAACAAGAGCTAATCAGCAACTTTGCGGATTTTGTACTGGCGCATGATATGGGTGACGTTCACCTGCATGATCCTGAATTCAAATCTCAAAATAACTACGGCAAGATTCGTGCGTCTGATATGAATAACCTAACGGAGATGTTGATGTCAGCGCTTGAAGAGCCAGAAACCATCAATGACTTCATGGGCTGCCTGCTAAGCCAATCACGCCACCAGCTTGATATCGTTGCGCCAGAGCCTCTATGGACTCAAGAAGAGATCGCTCAACACTTGGAGTCAGAAGGTGAAATCCATCGAGTGTCAGGTTTAAAAGCACTGTACCACGAAAGCGAAAGCAACACAGCTTACATCAATGGTGAAGTGATTAAGGTTGATGAAGCGGACTCATCATTACTCAACACACTTTGCGATGAGACTGTAATCACTTCGGCTACTGCCCTATCTCCTTCAGGCGTAACGGTCGTAACTGAATTAGTGAACAAAGGCTACTGGTTCATCGAAGAGTAAGCAGTACCAACCGCTCATTGTTTGTCAGCTTTCGAAGCAAGATATAAAAAGGGACAAATGAAGATTTCATTTGTCCCTTTTTCAATTCTAGAATTTGGTAAGTTTTAATCATTATACCTTGAACTGATTGACCAATTTCTGTTGCTGTTGAGACAGCTGATCAATTTCATTGCCCACTTGTTCAGAAGCCGCGGCTTGTTCCAAGATCTTCGCACTCAAGTCTCGAATATTAACCACACTTTGATTCACTTCACCAGACACCGATTGCTGCTCTTCTGCCGCTCTTACAATCTGATTGTTCATATCACTGATCGCTTCTATCGAAGTAAAGATCGAACCCAGATCCTCAACCGCTTTTTGAACATGTAACGCAGTATCGTTGGCAAGAATATTACCTTCTTGTATCGCCTCCACAACATCTTGAGTACCTGCATGAACCTTATCAATAACCGCTCTGATTTCACCCACTGATGATTGTGTACGGCTTGCTAAGTTTCTTACTTCATCAGCAACAACCGCAAAACCTCGTCCTTGCTCACCCGCCCTTGCCGCTTCAATAGCCGCATTAAGCGCTAACAAGTTAGTCTGTTCAGAGATCCCTTCAATGACACTTAAAATCTCTGTGATGTTTCCATTATTCTTCGCTAGCTCTTCAACAATAGGCACAGCACTCGACATGCGTTCCACCAGCTTTCTCATTTCACCAGCTGAAAGTTCGATAACTTCTTGGCCTTGCTGAGCAGAACGGTTCGCTTCGCACGCTGCGTCCACGGCAACCTCTGCGTTTTGTACCACTAAGCCTGCGGTTTGAGTCATCTCTTCTGCCGCTGTTGCAACTAAATCCACTTCTTTGAATTGAGATTCACTGCTTTCACGAGTGCTTGATGCAGAGGCTTTCGCTTGGCTAGTTGTGCTCACTACCTGTTCCGTTGTTAAAACCACTTCTTTGATTGTGTGCTGAAGCTTATCTAAGAACAGGTTAAACCCTTTCGATAACTGTCCGATTTCATCTTGAGATTTCACTTCTAAGCGCTGTGTTAAATCACCTTCACCAGAAGCAATATCATTCAACCTCTCTACTACCTGTCGAATTGGTTTAACAATAGACAGTGAAGCAAATGCGATAATAGCTAGACCAAAGAAAATAAACACAGTACCTGCGATCACTTCTGTCTTGATGCCTTCGCTTAACTTAGTACTAATGATGGAATCCAATTTATTTGCATCGGCGACGACACTCTCTCTTGGGATCTCGAACAACACGCCCCAAGTTTGGTTAGCGGCTACAACTGGAGCAAATGCGAGTAACCACTCACCGTTCTCACTCCATTGCGTTGTCACTTCGCCACCAAAGATAAAATCGGTCATCAAGTCGCTGTTTGTGTTGTTACTTTGGAAGCTCGAACCAACTGCAATGCTTGAATCATCAGAAGCAATAACAGAACCGTCTAGGCTCACCACGTAAACTGCACCTGCGCCATCAAACAAGCTTTGGTCAGATTGAGTCACTACATTGGTTAAGCCATCTAGTCTGAGATCAATCCCTAAGAAACCAATCGCCATATCATCGAGTAAGATAGGTACAGAGATTGAAGAGGTCAGTAAGGTTTTACCTCCGCTGTTCACGACTCTTGGCGTACTAATACAGGTTTGCCCTGATGACAAAGGACAGTAGAAACGCTCACTGTTGCTGTCATCACTCAATATCGATTCTGAAAGCACATTCGGCAGAACATTCTCACCGTTGTCTGCCACCTTCCAATAAGGTGCAAAGCGGCCTTTTTCGTTAGAGCCGACATAATCGGCATCCACATAGTTCGCGTCTTCACTATCGAGTAGGTCTGGCTTAAAAACTAAATATGCCCCTTGAATCGAATCGAAGTTTAAAACTGAACGACGCACCATCTCGTCCAGCGCAGTACGAAGCTCTTCACTTGGCGTAAAGTTTTCATCTGCATTGTTTTTTAGAAACTGAGCATTCGCCGCAAGCATCTCTGCGCGGTAAATAGCTTCGTCGACGTAACGTTGAGTTTCTTGAGCATTAAGCTGAGAAACAGACGCCAACAACTGCTGAGTTTTATTGATAACTGATTCTGAGCTTTGAGATTTGATGACTTGTTGATTGCTCGTCGCGTTATAGATCGAGAAACCAATAAGAGACAGTGAAGTAATGATTAGGCAACAACCTGCTAAGAGGGTTATTTTCCACTGTACCGATAGAGAGCGCATTTAATATCCTTATTTAAGCCAAAAGACTTCCTTAACCATAACTCCCACATTGATAACGAATTGCTGTCCACAATGTTAAAGAGTTAGACGAATAGCTTAGCGGATGATTACAGCACAATTTGCACACATATAAAACGAAAGTTTACATAAATGTTAATAAGTCGTGTTTTTTGTCTTTTGTTACTGTGATTTCAAGAGCTTTCAGCTTGTCACGCCAAGTTAAACTATTGAAGCTAGAACGCCCAACTAGCAGTGTTCGCGGTTTAGAGAGATATTTGAACTAACACTATTAATGGGAATATTGCTTTATCAAAGAGACATTTCAAGGAAGCCCATCCCACACACTCTGCATCTCTAAAACACAGCAATTTCGGATTATTTTTTCTAATTCAAGTTATAGATTTTTATCTTGATCAACTTCACATTTATTGATTGCTAAGTCGTCAATCAAGCTCTAATATCTCGCGCCTAGATTCCCTGAATACTTTATTAATTTGGCTCTCCTTAATGGAGCGCTAAGGTTTTTTACGTCTTTAATTTTTGGAGAGATACGCAAATGTCTGCCTCGTTTCCATTAGCGAAACTTACCTTTTTAATCGCTATCCTGACAGCCGTAGGTCAAATGACTCAAACGATGTACGTGCCTTCTATCGGTCATATGGCGGGTGAGTTCTTGGTTTCTGCGTCTTCACTTCAAGCTGTGATGGCGTGCTACTTGATCCCTTATGGTCTATCGCAATTTGTTTATGGTCCGCTTTCTGATCGACTAGGTCGTAAACCTATCATCGTTGCAGGTTTGATCATCTACATCATAGGTACTTTGGTGGCGTTGTTCGCCCATGAATATCAATGGTTCCTAGTGGGTAGCTTTATCCAAGGTTTAGGCATAGGTTGTGGCGGTGCGATGTCTCGTACATTGACTCGTGACTGTTTTGAAGGCGCAGAGCTGCACCGTGCAAATAGCTTAATCAGCATGTGTGTGATTTTCTCACCTCTGATGGCGCCTGTTTTAGGTGGTTACCTAACAGAAGCTTTCGGTTGGCGTTCTAGCTACTTGTTCCTTGCACTGTTTGGTATCGCTGTTGTTATCACCATGATGACGAGCATGATGGAAACTCTGCCTAAAGAACGACGCAAAAACGAGTCGGTTGTAAACAGCTACAAATTCGTTCTGTCTGACAAACGTTTCCAAGGCTTCTTACTAATACTGGTCGCAACCTTTGCTGGCGTAGCTGTATTTGAAGCAGCGGCAGGCGTACTGCTTGGCGGCGTACTTGGTCTACCTGCAACCACAGTAAGCTTGCTGTTTGTCTTACCCATTCCGGGTTACTTAGTGGGTGCAGGCTTATCTAGTTACATCGCACAACGTCGCTCTGAACGCCGCGCACTGAATGTTGGCTTAGTGTCGATCTTGGTTGGCTCAGCAGTGGTCTTGATACCGGGGCTGTTTGGTCAAACGACAGCATTGACTTTGGTTGGCGGTGCAGCGATTTACTTCTTGGGCGCTGGTATCTTATTCCCGGCGGCTACAACAGGTGCACTTTCGCCATTCCCATACCACGCAGGTACAGGAGGCGCGATCTTAGGTGGTATGCAGAACCTAGGTGCTGGTATCGCAACACTATTGGCATCGTTCTTCCCGGCTCAAGACCAACTGCCACTCGGTTGTTTGATGATTGCAATGTCATTTATCGTGATGCTTGGTTTACGTTGGGTTAATCGTAAACCTGACCACTCAAACGAAATGCCACTGGCTATCTAAAATAAAACTCGAGTCCTGCCCATACGAAGAAAAGGGACATACTGAAAAGTGTGTCCCTTTTTGTTGCACGCTTACCCTCACGTCTACCTCAATTTCATTTAACATTACTTTGATTTTTTGAAAACAATAACAGACACTTACCTTGAAAGTGCATATCCAGAATCCAATTATAAATAACATCACTGGAAGAAAACCACGATACCTAGGCTCTGATAGAAAAGGATGCTGGCATTAAAACGAGTAAGGTGCACACTAAGGATATACAGATGCGTTTCGCTTTAACCACATTAGCCGTATCGGTGGCGCTTGTCGCCGGATGCAGCCATCAAGGAATAACAACCATGAAACACTACTCTCCATCGCAACTCGTCGCTCAGCAGACACAAGCTCCTGTTGCTAAGAAAGTCCCTCATGCAATGACGATTCATGGTGATACTCGAATCGATAATTACTACTGGATGCGCGATGATGAACGCCAAGATCCAGAGATCTTGCAGCATCTTGAGCAAGAGAACCTGTACGCAGAGACTGTGCTGGTGCATACAGAATCAACACAAAAACAGTTATTTGAAGAGATCAAAGGCCGAATCGCGAAAGACGACAATTCAGTACCGGTTCGTAAAGGCAGCTACTACTACTCGAATAAAGTCACGGGTGACAACGAATATCCGGTTCACTTGCGTGAAAAAGACTTTTTAGGCACGGACAAGCAAGTCATCTTAGACGTTAATGAACTAGCAAAAGAACATGAATTCTTCAGTATTGGTGGCTTAACGATCAGCCCAGACGAAAACTTGTTGGCCTATGGTGAAGATACCCTGAGTCGCCGCATTTACACCATCAAGATTAAAGACCTCACCACTGGTGAATACCTAAACGACGAAATTGAAGGTGCTTCGAGTGCTATCGCGTGGCAAAACGATAGCCAAGCCTTTTACTACATCAAGAAAGATCCACAAACACTGCTAGGTTACCAAGTTTACCGCCACGTATTAGGCACACCTCAAACAAGCGATGAGTTAATCTACGAAGAAATCGACAGCGCTTACTACACCTCATTGAGCAAAAGCAAAGATGGTGAAGAGGTCTACATTTGGCACTCGAGCACAGAAACCAGTGGTGTTTCAGTCATCGATGCCAACAATCCACAGGCTAAAGCCGAAGCTTTCTACCCAAAAGAGACTGGAATTGAGTACAGCATCGCTAAACTGGGTGATTGGTATTACATCTACACCAACTACCAAGCGGTCAACTTTCGTTTAATGAAAGTCGCAGCTGAAGACATGCATGACCGCTCAAAATGGGTCGATGTCATTGCAGCGGACGATAACACTCAGCTTGTTGATTTCGAGTTGTTTGATGACCATCTTGTTTACGAGCAACGTGCGGATGGCTTGTCGACAGTCACGGTTCGCCAGCTCTCAACAGGCAAAGAGTTCCCACTTGAATTTAACGACACCGCTTTTGCCGCTTACCTAACGAGTAACTATGAGTTAGATAACTCAAAAGTTCGAATCTATTACAGCAGCTTGACTACACCGGGGACTTACTACGATTTCGACCTGAGTACGGGTGAGTCTGAAATCAAAAAGCAAACACCAGTATTAGGTGATTTCGAAGCGGATAATTACCAATCAGAGCGAATCATGGTTACGGCTCGCGATGGCAAGCAAGTGCCTGTCTCTTTGGTTTATCGCAAAGACTTATTCAAGAAAGACGGTACTAACCCTATCTACCAATACGGCTACGGATCTTACGGTTCAACCATTGAACCGACCTTCAGCTCGACTCGTCTCAGCCTGCTTGATAGAGGCTTCGTTTTTGCGATAGCTCACATCCGCGGTTCAGAAATGCTAGGGCGACCTTGGTATGAAGACGGCAAAAAACTGACCAAACAAAACACGTTCAATGACTTTATCGATGTAACTAAAGGTCTAGTTGAAGAAGGTTATGGTGCTAAAGATAAAGTATTCGCGGTAGGCGGTTCAGCCGGCGGTTTATTAATGGGAGCTATTATCAACCAAGCACCGGAATTATACAGAGGCATTGGAGCTCATGTTCCGTTTGTTGATGTAGTAACAACCATGCTTGACGAGTCGATTCCTCTTACGACTAACGAGTACGATGAATGGGGCAATCCTAACAATAAAACCTACTATGACTACATGCTGAGTTACTCACCGTACGACAACATTAAGGTACAAAACTACCCGAACATGTTGGTAACGACAGGCCTGCATGACTCACAGGTGCAATACTTTGAGCCAATGAAATGGGTGGCGAAGCTGCGTGAAATGAAAACAGACAACAATGTGTTGCTGTTCAAAACCGATATGGAGGCCGGTCACGGTGGCGCTTCTGGTCGATTTAAACGATTGAAAGAAGACGCACTCGAATACGCGTTCTTTTTAGATTTACTAAAGACTCAATAGATTCTACGTAACTGTAAGTATTCACATCATTTAATGTCGCCATTTTGTCTCTACAAAGTGGCGACAGAAATTATTAAGCATGGTTAAATACGATGAACCATGAAATCCACCAAATCAAAAACCTTTAAAAACAAGCAGTGACAAAGGTTTACGAGAGGTATAAAAACAAATGAAAGTAATTAGCTTCAACATCAACGGCCTAAGAGCCCGCCTTCACCAACTGCAAGCTGTTATCGACAAACACCAACCGGACGTAATTGGTCTGCAAGAGATAAAAGTACACGATGAAGCCTTCCCTGTTTCTGATGTTGAAGCAATGGGCTACAAGGTTTACTTTCACGGCCAAAAAGCACACTACGGTGTGGCTATGCTGTGTAAGCAAGAGCCAATCTCTGTTCAGAAAGGTTTTCCAACCGACAATGAAGACCATCAAAAGCGTATGATCATGGCGACGTTTGAAGATGAAAACGGTGAAAAGGTTACAGTACTAAATGGTTACTTCCCTCAAGGGGATAACATCAAGCATGAAACCAAATACCCGTACAAGCGCGAGTTCTACAAAGACTTGATGACTTACCTAAACGATTACCACAATAAAGATGAACAAGTGATCGTAATGGGCGACATTAATATTAGCCCAATTGATGCTGACATCGGCATTGGTGAACCTAATGCGAAACGTTGGTTGAAAACCGGTAAGTGTTCTTTCCAACCAGAAGAACGTGAATGGCTAAAAACTCTGATGGATTGGGGTTTTGTAGATAGCTTCCGTTTACTGCACCCTGAAGTAAACGATCAATACTCTTGGTTTGATTACCGTTCAAAAGGTTTCGTAGACAACCGCGGTCTGCGTATTGATGTAGTCCTAGCAACTCAGAAACTTGCTGATAAGTGCACTGAAGCTGGCATCGACTATGAGCTACGTGGCATTGAAAAACCGTCTGATCACGCGCCAATTTGGTCGACTTTTAAGTAATTAGCTCGTTTAACTCGTTTTCTTGTTTAACTAATTAAAAAAGAAAGGAGAGTTGGAATTACCCACTCTCCTTTTTCATATCCATATTTATCGCTAAAGCAAATCGGTTGCTACCGAGCTATCAAAGAGGCCAAACAGCACTTCCATCCACATCCAATGGATACTTCGCAAAGTCATCTAAACAATAGCCAGTATTCTCAGAAGCAAAATACTTAAGAGGCATGGTGGTTAAATTCAAACTTCCCACCTGCTGTTTCGCCTTATTATCAAAGCTAAAGCCCCACATATCCAAGTACGCTCGCATATCTCGTTGAGTCACATAGCTCATCGCGATCAATTGCCAATCATCACTAGAAATAGCTTTTGCCTCTTCTAGAGTGTAATCAGAGAAACCTATCGAGCCTCGATTTGCACTCCATAGTTCTTCTGATTTTGCCAAACGATTAAACTCTCGCTCTATCGTATGCAAACGTCCCAGTAAGTGCCAACCCGTAGTCAAAATCCCCTGCTCTTGCGCCAACATCATCATCTGAATATAGATGCGTGCACCCCAGCTCCAATTCGCTTGGTTCTGAGTAGCCATATAAGCATTCGGGTCGATTTCCAAACGACTCTGTTTAAGTATTTCGAATTGACCTTTGAAGTCTAAACCTTGGCAAGCCGATATCTTTCCCGTCTCTTGATAATAACGAGACTTACTGTAATAGGAGTAGTAGTTCGTCGTAGAGTGGCCTTCCCAACCAGAGAAACGAAAGCGACTCTTCTCAAGCCCATGCCCTAATTCATGTAAATCACCATGCCCTAGAGGATCAAAAGACCAATAAGCATCGTAAGGGTTTCCTGAACAACCGTAACCACAGTTCGCTTGGTCGGCGTTCATATGCTTCACAATATCAATGGTTTCAACCTGCCAACCCTGATTTTTTGCGTATTGCTGAATTTCATCAATGACATCAATTCCCGGGCCTTCAAAACCAGCAAGCGCATGAGGTAAGTTATGAACGTAACGCTCTGTTGCTAATGCCATATCTTGTGGCTTATCCCATCGCGCAGGGCTTACTGAATCCTGCATTTTTTCTAGCTTTGAGTGAACTTCAAATCCCGGAGTAATCAGCTCGGTCCAATCAAAGTTTCCTTCCTCAAGCTGTGCAACAAAACTGTCGTTGTCTGCCTCACTGCGCCAAACAGGATGCTGCGCGACATTTTCAAAGCGCAGCTCCACATCAATATCATTGGTATCAAAATGAACCTGTAATGTCCCACCATAGGCTGATGTGAGATAAATCGTCTCTCCCGGTTTCACTGGATAGGTTACCGAGGTGAGAAATTTTGGCCGAGCGTAACCGTCATTACCTGAAAACTCGTGTGTTGCGCCGCTACGCAATGTATTAAATGCAATAGACGTAGAGACTTCGTTACTGTCTAAGCGAGTCACCTTAATTGTCTTACCCGGCAAGGCATATACACCAGCAGACCGAAAGTTTCTCTTGGACTCCAAAGCAATTGTTTTTGTGACTAGCGGAACGTTCTCAAAACTCTTAGTACTAAAATTACCTAGACTTGGTTGCGCCGCGTTATACACGCGACTGTTGTATACCGCGTAATCACTGTAATAAGAACGAAGAAAATCAATCCTCTCTGTCACGCCTTTACCCATTGGGTACTGAACATCTTGACGGTAATGGTCAGCAAGTAGCAGTAACAGCTTTTCATATTCGTAATCATCCGTTGTAAACAGATCCACTTTCTTACTATCAAGCGATGTTAGATGGGAACGAATACTGTTTGCGGCAATATAGAACTCCTCATCCATATTGGATTCATCAGGGCAAGATTTATCATCACAGGTATTTAAGTCAGCAGTGAAGCTATCGTCTTTCAATCTCTGTAAAAGTGCTTGTTGTTGAACAATGTTATCCGGAACCTGATTAATAAGCTGTGTAGAATCCCAATTAGACAGGCCGAGCTTGCGCCAATAGTTGTCACCAACGTAGGTCATGTGCATTTCAGCAAACAAGGCATTACCTAAGTCCGTCATGCCGCCATTAAGATGCAGGTACAACACAGGAATGTTCTCGCTGAACGCGAGGCGTACCCCCTTAAGAACATCGTCTATGCTATCGCCAGTATTAAGCTTTTGAGACACGATCAACAAATCAGGGTCATTGGCTTCAAGGCACTGGCTTAACTGACTGCCATCACAAGTATTGTCTGCGTTTATAACCATAGAAGCGTTAACATTGTCGGTTAACCAGTTTCGTGTCGCTTGGTCATCAGGAAAGTAATGAGACTGATCAAGCTGAGCTAACACGACATTCTGGGGTACATCAGTACCTGAAACCCAAGTCACCAAGTTCTTCAACCAAGTGTTCATCTCGTCATTGACAGAATCAGGGAAACGTTGCTTCGTTCTAAAAGGGTTACTCGCTAATGCTGCATAGCGACTGTTGTCTGATGTATAACCAGCAATACCTATCACTAACTCTTGATCATCATATCCATCAATCATCGCTTTATTAGTTTTTAAGACGACATCATTAAAGCCATAGGTAGGTAAGATAATTGCTGTGTCATGGGTTGGATCCCAATGAAGATTGCGTAACGGCTCCCCATCTGAGTTTTGAGATAAAGCTTGTTTAATCAGATTGTAATCCGAGTTGTATCGAGTCACTAAAGCTTGGCTAGCTTCAATAAATTCATTAGAGTCAGTCACATACGAGGCATCGCCCGTGGACAATGCCTTTTGTACTGCTGTTTGTGGAGTAGGAGTAATATCAGGGTCACCGCTTCCGTCACCTCCGCTCCCTTCTCCACCAGAACCACCAGAACCACCAGAACCACCAGAACCACCAGAACCACCAGAACCACCAGAACCAGTTTGGGCACTTTCACCGCCGCTACCACCTCCGCATCCTAAAAGTGACAGGGCAATAACACAAAGAACCAAATTGGATAGTAAGTTACTCTTTTTCATCATTATTCCATGCAACAACAAAATTCCGCCGAGTCTATCTATAGTTAAATCTAAAGCAATTATTCTAATGAATGTGTAAGCACAATTTGAAGCAAGTTAACTGTTTTGAAAAATCGATAGTTCTCCGAGATAAACCTATCCAAGGTCGTCACTGATTTTTCTTGTGATACAAAAAACGGCGCTCAATGAGCGCCGTTTTGTTAACTATGTAAAATGCAATTAGCTAAGTGGTCTTAGGTAAGCAAGGAAACGTTTCTCTGCGAATTTGAAAATCGCGATGATGATGAACGTTAACGCCATGTAGAACAGACCTGCTGTTAAGAAAGACTCAAATGGAGCGTAGTAACGAGAGTTAACCAAACGTGCAGCACCGGTTAGATCCATAATCGTTACGATACCCGCAACGGCTGAACCGTGAAGCATGAAGATGACTTCGTTACTGTAAGCCGGCAATGCGCGACGCAGAGCGCTTGGCAAAATGATACGGCGGTAAGTCATTGGTGTGCTCATGCCGTAAGCTTTTGCTGCTTCAACTTCGCCTTTCGGTAAGCCGTTAATCGCACCACGAATGATCTCTGCGGTATAAGCTGACGTGTTAAGAATGAATGCCACCAAAGCACAGAACCACGCGTTTTCCCATAATGTGTCTTTCACTGGGAAGAATTGGTCCATACCGTAGTAAATCAGGTACAGCTGAACCAGTAATGGCGTACCACGGAAGAAATAGATGAATGACCAAGCCGGAGCATTAATCAGCATATTTGGGCTGTTACGAGCGATCGCTAATGGTATGGCTACGAATAAGCCAATAATCAGAGCGACACAAACCATCCAAGCCGTTGTCCATAAACCACCAAGGTAAATCGGCAGGCTTTCAATTATCAATGAAAAGTCCATAACTACCTCGCGTGGATACTAAATTTACGTTCAACTAGCTTAAGTAAGCCCGTTGAAACACTGGTGAAGAATAAGAAGATAATCGCCACTGTCATGTAGAAAGTGAATGGCATTTTGGTTGAACCCGCCGCCAGTGCACTAACACGTACCATGTCTTCTAGGCCAATAATCGAAACCAGCGCGGTGGTTTTAAGTAATACCAGCCAGTTGTTACCAAAACCCGGTAATGCATGACGAATCATCTGTGGTAACAGTATGCGGTGAAACGCCTTTACAGGGCTCATACCATAAGCTTTTGCCGCTTCCATCTCACCGCCGTCGACAGCCATGATCGCACCGCGGAATGTTTCTGCCATGTAAGCACCAAAGATGAAGCCTATGGTTAAGACACCAGCAACAAATGGGCTGACATCAATGTAATCAGGTAGGTAAGAGGTCCATTCGTGGTTAGGATCACTGGATGCAAACCACTCGTTGAGCCACTCATTGATGGAATACAAACTGTTGTTTAAAAGGATTTGTCCACCAAAGAAAATCAGCATCATCAATACGAGATCTGGAATGCCTCGAATGACAGTTGTGTAGAGGGTTGCAATAGCACGAGCCCAGCGATAAGGCGCGAGTTTTGCTAAGGCACCTAGCATACCAAGAACCATAGCTAAAATTAGCGACAGCAAGGCAACTTCGATTGTGAGCACCGCTCCTTTCAGGATCGACGCTTCATATCCTTGTAAATCAAACATAATGGATTCCAACAGAACTACGAAAAAGTTGGTAAGACAGGGAGAGGAGAACCTCTCCCTTAAGAATTGACGCTAAAGATTACTGACCGTATACGTCGTAGTTGAAGTATTTAGCCGCGATATCTTGGTAAATGCCTTTTTCACGTAGTGAAAGGATTGCCGCATCTAATTGCTTAGTCAGATCTTTGTCTTGCTTACGTAGAGCAATACCAAAGCCTTCGCCGAACCACTTAGGATCAGTTAGTGATGGACCAACGAATTCGTAGTCTTCACCACCCGCTTTGTTCAGCACGCCTTCTTCTAGAGCAGATGCATCACCTAGTACAGCAGCAACACGACCGTTTGCTAGATCAAGGTAAGCTTCGTCGAATGAACCGTAACGAACGATCTCTACAGTGTCACCGTAGTTGTCTGTTAGGTATTTATCGTGAGTTGTTGCACGTTGAACGGCAATCTTTTGACCGCTTAGATCATCAAAGTTAAGGCCTGCACCTTTCTTAGCGATGAACTTGTTTGGGATAAGTGCGTATTTACCAGTGAAGTCGATTTTTTTCTTACGTTCTTCCGTGATAGACATTGCCGCGATGATCGCATCATATTTACGAGCAAGTAGAGAAGGAATAATACCATCCCAGTCTTGTGCAACGATCTTACACTGCACCTGCATTTCAGTACAAAGCGCGTTAGCCATATCGACATCGAAGCCTTTCAGTGAACCGTCAGCTTCTGTCCAGCTAAATGGAGGGTAAGCACCTTCAATACCAAAGCGTACTGTTTTCCATTCTTTTGCTTGAGCTACGCCCGTTGCAGCAGTTGCAGCAGTTGCAGCAAGTGCTGCGACTAATAACCACTTTTTCATATCCCTACTCCTGTGATTTAGGTTTTTATGTTTTGCTAATTTTAATATTGTGTTTGTTGTTACTTATTAACTTACTTGTTGTGTTTTATTGTTCACACCGTCGCTGTTTACCTTGGCAACGGCGTTTCAATTCTGATTAGTAAATCGATGAGATAAATTGTTGTAAACGTTCAGATTCAGGTTCAGTAAACAGTTTAGCTGGATCGCCCTGTTCTTCCACTAGACCTTGGTGCAGGAACATCACATGGTTTGATACGTCACGAGCAAAAGCCATTTCATGTGTTACCACAAGCATGGTTCTTCCTTCTTCTGCTAGATCGCGCATTACACCAAGCACTTCCCCTACTAACTCAGGGTCGAGTGCTGATGTTGGTTCATCAAACAGCATCACTTCCGGATCAACAGCTAACGCTCGAGCAATTGCCGCTCGTTGTTGTTGTCCACCGGATAAATGACCTGGGTAGTAATCTTTGCGCTCATACAAGCCTACTTTTTTAAGTAGTAGTTCTGCATTTTCAATCGCTTGAGCTTTAGGTACACCTAATACGTGAACGGGTGCTTCGATAACATTTTCGAGAACGGTCAGGTGAGACCAAAGATTGAAGCCTTGAAAAACCATCGCTAAGCGAGAACGGATTCGCTGTACTTGTTTTTCGTTGGCAGGAACAGATACACCTTGGCGGTTGTTTTTCATTTGAATTAATTCGCCATTAACCCAAATCTCGCCTGCAGTTGGTGTCTCTAAAAGGTTGATACATCTAAGGAAAGTACTTTTACCCGACCCTGAAGATCCGATAATCGATACAACATCGCCTTTATGCGCAGAAAGTGAAATTCCCTTTAAAACTTCATTTTGACCAAACGTTTTGTGTAGATCCTTTATGTCCAGCGCTGGTACATCTTTCATGCGCTTTCTCTCCCAAGTTTGTGAAAATGCAAGGTACTCCGACCTTTTCATGCGATACAAACTAGCACCACACGAAACAACATGCAACAAATTATTAACCTAATAAATTGGAATAAATAGCGATTCACTCTGACTTATTATGCAAAAGGTAGCGTTTTCGCCTCAATTTAATGAATGAGTTCTATCAATAAGCTGTAATTACACCCCTTACATTGTTTAAATAAAGTTAACCAAAATGAGATTTCCGTAGCTTGATGTCTCACAAGAAAAACAAGTTTTGTGAACTTAGATAGGCCGAGATCTGCAAAATATAATCTGCACGCTCAACGCTACATACACACCATAAGGCACAATTATTTTAAGGTTATTACATTGTAAGCATTTCACTGGGAACAGTTGGGAAGCAAGTAATAGTGAAATAACTCAGTAAGAATTGGACATTGAGCTCGAGCTATGACGACAAAGGCTCGAAGAAGATAGGTAAACGTCAATTTGTGAAAACTAATTACACGATTCATCAATGGTACGTTAATGAATCGCTTCATTTTGTAGCTTTCTTTCACATACACTCATAAAGTGATCAAGATCAATCACCCTAAAGGGTAAGCTTGTTAGACTCCTCAGCAAAGAATAAGGCATTAAAAATGCCAAACATTTCTTTTAACTTAGCTGCATAAAGCACATCAAAACCGTGCAACATAATGTTAATGAGTTATAACTAAGAAATAACGCAATTACGCGAAATTATAGAATTCAATTTTAGAATTACTAACATAAAAATATGAGGAATCTATGTCAGACGTTGTGAATAATGCGAACTCTGAAGTAGAAGAGAAAAGCTATAAAGAGCTACACCGTCCTGCTTCTGAATTTGAGAGCCGCTCAGATTATCTAGATCACGAGCTTCAAATCATGAAGCCTCGCCGCTTCGGCCTAAACCTTCCTGGTCGTGACTTCCGCTTTGAACTTGAAGATCTTGTTCCTGCACTTGCTGGTACTATTGGTATCATCGCGATGTACTCTGCAGTAATGATGTCTTGGGCTGACGGCCTAACTCAAGCTTGGGATCACGTAAACCTAGGTAAAGAGTTTGCGATTGAAGTAGCTCGTGTAGAAATGCTTATCCCTGCACTGCTGTTCTGTATCCTAGCTTCTGGTTTCTTTAACCCTAAAGCAAACCTTGCCGGTAACCACGGCCCAATGATTCCTCTTATCGGTACCATCGCTCTAGCTGGTGCTCACCCTCTTGCATTGGCAATCCTTATCGGCGTCTTTGGTCTTATCCTAAGTTTCCTAAAAGGCGGCTCCAAGCTGGTTAACCTGACTTCTGAAGGTACCGCTGGTGGCTTGCTCATTTTCTTAGGCCTAACCGGTACAATGAGCCAAATCAACTCAATTCAAGAATGGGCGGTTGGTCTTCAATCTTCTACTGTTGAAGCGGGCAGCATGGGTTACGTTGGTTTAATCGTTCTTGCTATTACTATTGCTATTTACGCTTTCCTAGCAAAAGTGAACAAGCGTTGGTTGGCTATCCCAGTGTGTGCATTCACAGGCCTTGCTATTGCATTAGTATTAGGCGCTGGCTTCGACATCGTATTCGAAACTGAAATGGGCATTCCAAACCTAAACCCAGTTTACTGGTGGGGTTCTACTTCTGAAGGTTGGATGCTTGGCTTGCCAAACGTTGAACACTTCATTGCATCTCTACCATTTGCAATCCTTGCTGTAGCAATGTGGTCACCTGACTTCCTAGGTCACCGTATCTTCCAAGAACTTAACTACCCTAAAAAGTCTGAAAAAGTTCTTATGGACGTAGATGACACAATGACTATGTGTTCAGTTCGTCAAATGGTTGGTACTGCGGTTGGTGGTGGTAACATCACTTCTTCTTGGGGTACTTACATGATCCCAGCAGCTATCGCGAAACGTCCAATTCCTGGCGGCGCAATCTTGCTTGGTTCTCTATGTATTATTGTTGCGATTCTTGGTTTCCCAATGGACGTTGCAGTATGGCCACCAGTGATGCGTGTTGCGCTACTTGTAGGTGTATCTCTACCTCTACTTGAAGCGGGTATGCAAATGGTTAAGGATTCTAAAGATTCTCAAGCGGCTGGTATCTGTATCTTCGGTTCAGCGGTTGTTAACCCAGTACTAGCATGGGCATTGACTATGCTTCTAGATAACAACGGTCTAATTGGTGATAAAGAGCGTGCTAAGCGTCTATCATTTGTAGACAAGATTGTTATCCCAGTTGGTGTTTTAGTTATCTGTCTAGTAGCAATGCTTGCAGTTGGTATGCTAGAAAGCCAATATGGTCTAAAAGCTTGGCTATAATAGTCCTTACTACACAAAAGTAGCATTCGGATTAAAAAAAAGTTTGGGTGGCAACCCCTGTCACTCAAATTTTTTCAACTTTTTTTGGTATTTATTGATTTAGTTTAAGGTTTGCAGGAATTTTTTAGCGTAGTCTTGAATTCATAGAGTAAAGACAACATATAAAAAGTAGTGACAATATATATAACCATATGACGCTTATATGCTCATATATATTGTTATTAATAAGAGTGTACTACCCTTACGAGGGGCGCTGGCTCAACAGTGTTAATGTACGTATTTTTTCTACTAAAAAGGTAGGTATGTCATGGCAGAGCAATTTGCTAAAGCTTGGGAAGATTTTGCTGCAGGTGAGTGGCAAAGCGAAGTAAACGTTCGTGATTTCATTCAAAAGAACTACACGCCGTATGAAGGCGACGAGTCTTTCCTAGTTTCTGAGGGTACTGAAGCAACTAACAAGCTTTGGTCTTCGGTAATGGAAGGTATCAAACAGGAAAACGCAACTAAAGCACCTGTAGATTTCGATACTTCTGTTATCTCTACCATTACTGCTCACGATGCAGGTTACATTGAGAAAGATCTTGAGACTATCGTTGGTCTACAAACTGAGAAGCCACTAAAACGTGCAATCATCCCTAACGGTGGTGTACGTATGGTTGAAGGTTCTTGTAAAGCATACGGTGAAACTCTTGACCCAATGGTTTCAAAAATCTACTCAGAATACCGCAAAACACACAATGCTGGCGTTTTCGATATCTACACTCCTGATATCCTAAAATGTCGTAAGTCTGGTGTTCTGACTGGTCTTCCTGATGCTTACGGCCGTGGTCGTATCATCGGTGACTACCGTCGTGTTGCACTTTACGGTATTGATTTCCTAATGAAAGACAAGCAAGCTCAATTTGCTTCTCTTCAAGAGCAATTCGAAAACGGTGAAAACCTAGCAGAAACAATGCAACTGCGTGAAGAGATCTCTGAGCAACACCGTGCTCTAGGTCAAATCAAGCAAATGGCTGAGAAATACGGTTTCGATATCTCTGAGCCAGCTCAAACTGCTCAAGAAGCTATCCAGTGGACTTACTTCGGCTACCTAGCTGCTGTTAAATCTCAAAACGGTGCTGCAATGTCTCTAGGCCGTACTTCGAGCTTCCTAGACATCTACATCGAGCGTGATATCGCTGCTGGCAAGATCACTGAAGAACAAGCACAAGAAATGATCGACCACTTCGTAATGAAGCTGCGTATGGTTCGTTTCCTACGTACTCCTGAGTACGATGAGCTGTTCTCTGGCGACCCAATCTGGGCAACAGAGTCTATGGGTGGTATGGGTATCGACGGTCGTACGCTAGTAACGCGTTCGAACTTCCGTTTCCTAAACTCTCTATACACTATGGGTCCTTCTCCAGAGCCAAACATCACTGTTCTTTGGTCTGAGCAACTACCTGACGGCTTCAAGCGTTTCTGTGCGAAGGTATCTATCGATACTTCTTCTATCCAGTACGAAAATGATGACCTAATGCGTCCTGACCTAGAGTCTGATGATTACGCTATCGCTTGTTGTGTATCTCCAATGATCGTTGGTAAGCAAATGCAGTTCTTCGGTGCTCGTGCTAACCTTGCGAAAACAATGCTTTACGCAATCAACGGCGGTGTGGACGAGAAACTTAAGATGCAAGTTGGTCCTGTTTCAGACAAGATCACTGACGAAGTTCTTAACTACGATGACGTAATGGGTCGCCTAGACACATTCATGGACTGGTTAGCTAAGCAATACGTGACTGCACTAAACAGCATTCACTACATGCACGACAAGTACAGCTACGAAGCGTCTCTAATGGCTCTTCATGACCGTGACGTTCGTCGTACTATGGCTTGTGGTATCGCTGGTCTTTCTGTTGCTGCTGACTCACTGTCTGCAATTAAGTTTGCTAAAGTGAAGCCAATCCGCGACGAAGACGGTATCGCAACTGACTTCGAAATCGAAGGCGATTACCCTAAATACGGTAACAACGACTCTCGTGTAGATGATATCGCTTGTGAACTAGTTTCTACGTTCATGAACAAGATCCGTAAGCTTAAGACTTACCGTAACTCTATCCCTACACAGTCAGTTCTTACTATCACGTCTAACGTTGTATACGGTAAGAAAACTGGTAACACTCCAGACGGTCGTCGTGCTGGCGCTCCTTTCGCTCCTGGTGCAAACCCAATGCACGGTCGCGATGAGAAAGGTGCTGTAGCTTCACTAACGTCTGTAGGTAAACTACCGTTTGCTGACGCACAAGATGGTATCTCTTACACGTTCTCTATCGTGCCAAACGCACTAGGTAAAGAACTTGATAGCCAACGTGCTAACCTTGCAGGCCTAATGGATGGTTACTTCCACCACGAAGCTGGCATTGAAGGTGGTCAACACCTTAACGTTAACGTTCTTAACCGCGACACTCTAGAAGACGCAGTTAAGCACCCTGAGAAATACCCTCAGCTAACAATCCGTGTATCTGGTTACGCTGTTCGCTTTAACTCTCTAACTGCAGAGCAACAAGCTGACGTAATCGCACGTACATTTACTGAGTCTCTATAAGCTCACCGCTCAATAGACAGTAAATAATATTAGCCTCGCCAATGTGCGGGGCTTTTTTATATCTGTTGTAAATCGCACAAGCCTAACCCATCCCTCGAAGTGTTAGATTGAGCAAAAAAGCACCCTGCCATTCACTTTTTTTCCACAAATTCTGTCAAATTACGGTAATATCGCGGTTCATAATTTAAGAGTAACTGCTCCATGAAATACCTGCGTTGTTTACCCCTGATCCTTCTCTCTTTCTCATCTTTAGCATCTGAGCGTTCGACGCTGACTTTTGCTTTAGACAATGATGGTATTTTTGGTGTCGACCAAGACTATACCAACGGCTTATTTCTGGGTTACACATCATCAAGTATTACGCCATACAACTGGGTAAAACCACTGAGCCTTTCTTACTGGGGCGCAAGCTCTCTAGATAAGTGGGAAATCACCATTGGCCACAAGATGTATACGCCTTCAGATATTGAGTTGGAAACTCCATCTGCCAATGATCGTCCGTATGCAGGTTACCTACACACAGAATTCAACTACATCAGCTTGAACCCACAACAAGCTCAGCGTTTTAACATCACGTTTGGTACAACTGGCGAACGTGCATTGTCTGAAGATGCTCAAAAGCTGGTTCACTCAATCACAAAATCAGATGAGCCTATGGGCTGGGAATATCAAGTTGATGATGAATGGGCGGGAAGCGTTGGTTACCTAAGCCATTTCAACTTAATGCGTAACCAAGCACTAGCAAATACAGACTTCGAGATCTCTAACGTTTCAGAAATCAACGTCGGTAACTTTAGAAGTGACATTTCAACGGGCGTCATGTTCCGTTGGGGTACAGACCTAGGTGGTAACTTTGGTGCGGCGAACATCAGCACAGAGAACCCATTCAAAGCCGGTATGATCGGTGCATCTAACACAGGTTGGTTTACCTATGCAGGCCTTGAAGGTCGTTACCGATTTAACGACTTAACCATCGAAGGCGATCGCTCTGGTGTGGATGAGTACGCGAATAAAAATAATGAAGATCCTGCTATTTACGATGTGACATTAGAAAACGTTCAAGCAACCGCAGTGCTAGGTGTGGCTTGGTATAACCAATACGTTGGTGCATCCTTCGCACTTACGGCAAAAACACCTGATTACAAAGAAGCAAAAGAGTCGGTGTACACCACTGGCGGTATCACAATGTTTGCGTTCTTCTAGCCACCAGCAAGGGCTTTCGTCCTTCACGTTCAAGTTTTATAAGGGCAATCATCTTCACAGGTGATTGCCCTTGTTTTTAAAGACCTCGTTACCATTTGACCCTATTTTATGTACCGTTTTTGTAATAAAATAAAGGGTATAAATTCCTCTACGAGAATAGCTCATGTCTACAACTGGTCGCATTCACTCATTCGAATCTTGTGGTACTGTCGATGGCCCTGGTATCCGCTTTATTGTGTTTCTTCAAGGCTGCTTAATGCGCTGTATGTACTGCCACAATCGCGATACATGGGATCTTCATGACGGAAAGGAAGTAACGGTCGAAGAGATCATTAACGAAGCAAAATCATACCGTCATTTCATGAAAGCTTCTGGCGGTGGTATCACCTGTTCAGGTGGCGAAGCCATGCTACAGCCTGAGTTTGTTCGTGACTTTTTCCGCGCAGCTCAAGCCGAAGGCATTCACACTTGTCTTGATACTAATGGCTACATTCGTAAGCACACAGAAGTGGTTGATGAAGTTCTTGAAGCCTCTGATCTAGTGATGCTTGATCTTAAGCACATGCGAGACGAGATTCACCACGATTTCATTGGTGTATCAAACCGACGTACTCTGGATTTTGCACGCTACCTGCACAAAATCGGCAAGAAAACTTGGATTCGCTATGTGATTGTTCCTGGCTACACGGATACAGCTGAAGATGCGCATCTTCTTGGCGAATTCATTAAAGACATGGACAACATCGAGAAAGTAGAACTGCTTCCATACCACAAGCTTGGTGCTCACAAATGGGAAGCGCTGGGTCATGACTACCCACTTGATGGTGTTAACCCGCCAAGTAAAGAAAAAATGGATGAGATTGTCGCTGTTCTTAGTCAGTACCATTCAAACGTAAAATACTAATACCTACGGTTTTCAAAGCCTGTTTCAAACGCCTCAATTTCGATTGGGGCGTTTTCTTTTTTGAGCCAAACAATCCTTTCACTTTTCTTTACAACTTTTGTTTATCAATTCAAAAAATCATATTAAATCCGTGTTGAGATCATGTTTCCACTCGTAGGAATGCTGTTACTCTTACTGCAACAAAAGAATACAACATTTAGTTTTTTAGTGAGGCTTCTCCCATGGAAATGACCAATGCTCAGCGTCTAATTCTATCAAATCAATACTACCTAATGTCTCAAATGGATCCTGAGAACTCAGCTAAATACCAACGTCTACAAACGATTGTAGAACGTGGTTACGAACTCCAAATGCGTGAGCTTAACAAAGAATTTGGTTGTTTGACTGAAGCAGAATGTCGCGAAGTTATCGACATCATGGAGATGTATCATGCAATGCAAGAGTCAAACAAAATGCTTGCAGAACAAGAGCGCGCTGAAGTTGATCAACGCCGCCTACAGTTCTTAGGTTTTGACATCGCTTCTGAAGCGCAAATCGTACACTACGTGCGTTTCCTTGTTGACTCTGAAGGTCTTTACCCTCAATTCGACAAAGCTGATCACCACTTCAATAGCCAAATGCCAATGCTAGACAAATACCGTCGCATGCTAACAACATGGCGCAACTGCCCTCGTCAATATCACCTATGTGCGACAGAGCTGTCTCAAATCTTCAGTGCTTAATGCATGAAAAGATAAGCCTTAATTTGGCTTATAAAGTTTCAAATAAAAAGGGTTACTCATCATGAGTAACCCTTTTTTGTATTCGCTTCTTTTTAACTAGAAAACGTAGGCAACACCGACGTTGGCCGCCATATTAACCCCGCTTTCAAGGATTGGGCTGTTCTCGATATCACCTTCTAGATTGGTGTAACGAACGCCGCCAGTCACTCGAACATTCGGTGTTACATGTAAGTAACCACCTAAACCAATAAAGTACTGACCGTCCCAATCTGCATCGAACTCATTCAAGTTCGTTCTCGACGCTTCTGCCGAGCTCACACCATACAAGTGGTTGTTCAAGCGTTCACGTTATAAGCGTAACCAATAGATGGAGTAATCGCCCAACCATTACGACGAATAGGAAGGCGCCACGCTGCTTCCGCATAAATGCCGTTGTGTTTAAAGCCTAGATCCGACCCCGCCGTCGCTTCAAACATTCCCACCATAGTGATCACTTGATAGCTTACGCCACCCAATACTGAAGCTTCACGTTCATCCAATTTTTGAATATCAACGTTATCAGAATCACCCGGCTTTAAGGTTCTTGAGTCATACACAGCACGAAAGACGATGTTTTGCGGTGAACCCGCAGGGAATAAACGATAGCCAGCACTAAAACCACGCATGAAAAAGTGCTCGCCTTCATAACCAATCATTGGAATAACTGCGCGGTTTGACGGCGTATCTTTATAAACAGCAGGAGAATAGGAAGCAGCCACACCCAATGACCATTGTGATATTTTTGCGTGTGTAGCTGTCGCCATGAGCATTGTCGTTCCAACAATGGCGATTTTTAACCAGAGACTCTTCACTATTTCTACCTATTTTTTAAGCGATTTTTGATAACGCCGCGCATTATATGGTATTTCATTCCAAAAAATCAATAAGGCTTCGTTATACATCCAATACGCATAAATCCACGGCAAGAATTGGAAAGCCCCCTAAAATCACAAAACAAACCGTCGATACCCCATGAATGTAAAATAATTCGATTCCTCTCGGTTCAAGTTGCCCATTGCTTTCGTTAGCCATTCAACACGCAAAATTGTAAATAAATACATAATTGTTAAGCAAAATTGTGGAAGCGGGTCTAACCTTAAAATGTAGGGAGAGCCTATTTTTCAATCGCTCGTCAGTTTTGACTGGTTAACAAGGGGAATGTGACTATGAGTATATTTGACCACTATCAATCACGTTATGAAGCAGCCAAGGAAGAAGAGCTGACACTGCAAGAGTTCTTGGCGCTATGTAAAGACGATAAAAGTGCTTACGCTAACGCTGCGGAACGCTTACTTCTTGCCATCGGCGAACCGGAGGTCATTGACACCGCTCAAGACCCTCATCTCAGTCGTATTTTCTCGAACCGAGTCATATCTCGCTACCGTGAATTTGAAGATTTTTACGGCATGGAAGACGCGATTGAACAGATTGTTTCTTACCTAAAACATGCGGCTCAAGGCCTAGAAGAACGCAAACAGATCCTTTACCTACTTGGCCCTGTGGGCGGTGGTAAATCTTCGCTTGCTGAGAAACTCAAAGCCCTGATGCAAAAGCTACCCATTTATGTATTGTCTGCTGACGGTGAACGAAGCCCAGTAAACGATCACCCATTCTGTCTATTCGATGTCAACGAAGACGGCGACTTACTGAAGAACGAATATGGCATTGAGAAACGCTACCTTCGCTCGATTATGTCTCCGTGGGCAGCGAAACGCCTCCATGATTTTGGCGGCGATATTTCTAAATTCAAAGTCATCAAACTGCGCCCTTCTATTCTCGATCAAGTCGCGATTGCGAAAACAGAGCCAGGTGATGAAAACAACCAAGATATCTCATCTCTGGTAGGTAAAGTGGATATTCGCAAGCTTGAGCACTTCTCTCAAGATGATCCTGATGCCTACAGCTACTCTGGTGCGCTATGTAAAGCAAACCAAGGTCTGATGGAATTCGTGGAGATGTTCAAGGCACCAATCAAGGTATTGCACCCTCTACTAACAGCGACTCAAGAAGGTAACTTCAACGGTACTGAAGGGCTTTCTGCATTGCCATTCGACGGTATGATTCTAGCTCACTCTAACGAATCCGAGTGGCAGACCTTCCGTAACAACAAGAACAATGAAGCCTTCCTCGACCGTGTGTACATTGTAAAAGTCCCTTACTGTCTACGTGTGTCTGAAGAAGTTAAGATCTACAAGAAACTGCTTGAGCACAGTGAGCTATCCCAAGCGCCTTGCTCACCGAGCACACTCGATCTGCTATCGCAATTCAGCATCCTGTCGAGACTAAAAGAGCCTGAGAACTCTTCTCTATTCTCTAAGATGCGCGTTTACGATGGTGAGACCCTAAAAGACACCGATCCAAAAGCGAAGAGCTACCAAGAGTATCGCGACTATGCGGGTGTTGACGAAGGCATGTCTGGTCTATCAACACGTTTCGCCTTTAAGATCTTGTCTCGTGTGTTCAACTTCGACCAAGCCGAAGTAGCGGCGAACCCAGTGCATCTGTTCTACGTGATTGAGCAGCAAATCGAACGTGAGCAATTCCCTCAAGAAACCGCAGAGAAGTACCTAGAGTTCTTGAAAGGATACCTAGTGCCACGCTACGTAGAGTTCATCGGTAAAGAAATTCAAACCGCCTACCTAGAGTCTTACTCTGAGTACGGTCAGAATATCTTCGACCGCTATGTCACCTACGCTGACTTCTGGATTCAAGACCAAGAGTACCGCGATCCAGAAACAGGCCAGCTATTTGATCGTGCTTCTCTGAATGGTGAACTAGAGAAAATCGAGAAAACAGCTGGTATCAGTAACCCTAAAGACTTCCGAAATGAGATTGTGAACTTTGTGCTTCGTGCCAAAGCAAACAATAACGGTCAAAACCCAGTTTGGACGAGCTACGAGAAACTGCGCACTGTGATTGAGAAGAAAATGTTCTCTAATACAGAGGAGCTGCTTCCTGTTATTTCGTTCAATGCTAAGACCTCAACGGATGATCAGAAAAAACACGACGACTTCGTTGCTCGTATGATGGAAAAAGGCTACACCGAGAAACAAGTTAGACTGCTATCTGAGTGGTATCTAAGAGTTCGTAAATCCTCATAAACCAAACTGTATTGAGCTGCTCACGTGAGCAGCTCGTACAAACCAATAACTCTTATATCCTAATAACTCTTATACCCTAATAAAAAGTAGGATCGTGACATCAGCTGAGAGGGAGTTCTTATGGCACAATTTATCGATCGGAGGCTCAATGGCAAGAATAAGAGTGCTGTAAATAGACAGCGATTCTTACGACGCCATAAAGAGCAAATCAAAGAATCTGTGGCCGATGCAGTCAACCGACGCTCAATCACCAATACTGAAACTGGTGAGGACGTCACTATTCCTCATAAAGACATCAAAGAGCCAAGCTTTCACCAAGGTCAAGGCGGCGTAAGAGAACGTGTCCACCCTGGTAATGATCAGTTCATCACTGGTGATAAAATTGAGCGCCCTAAAGGTGGCGGTCAAGGTGGTGGTTCTGGCCAAGGTGATGCAAGCCCTGATGGCGAAGGCCAAGATGAATTTACCTTCCAAATTTCAAAAGATGAGTATCTTGATATTCTCTTTGAAGATTTAGCTCTGCCTAATCTAGAGAAAAATCAGGTCAACAAAATCACCGAATGGAAAACCCACCGCTCTGGTTATCAAAGTGCGGGGATTCCATCCAACATCGCTATTGTTCGTTCACTGCAGCAATCTCTTGCTCGTAGAACCGCGATGACAGCAGGTAAAAAGCGTGAGCTTAACCTACTGATGGAGCAACTCGACCAAGTTAAAATGACCGAACCAGCACAACCCTTCGAAGAGAGTCGCTTAAAAGAAGAGATTGCCGAGCTACGCAAAAAAATTGAAAACGTGCCATTCATTGATACCTTCGACTTACGTTTTAAAAACTATGAGAAGCGCCCTATTCCATCTAGCCAAGCGGTCATGTTCTGTTTGATGGATGTGTCCGGCTCAATGGATCAAGCAACTAAAGACATCGCAAAACGCTTCTACGTACTGCTTTATCTATTCCTCAATCGCACCTACGAGAACGTCGATGTGGTGTTTATTCGTCATCATACTCAAGCAAAAGAAGTGGACGAACATGAGTTCTTCTACTCACAAGAAACCGGTGGCACCATCGTTTCTAGTGCACTGAAATTAATGAAAGAAATTGTCGCAGACCGTTACCCAGCTAATGAGTGGAATATCTATGCGGCACAAGCGTCTGATGGTGATAACTGGGCTGATGATTCGCCTCGTTGTAAAGAACTGTTGGTCAACACGCTTCTGCCAACTTGTCAGTATTACTCTTATATCGAAATCACACGCCGCTCTCACCAAACGCTTTGGCACGAGTATGAGAAGTTAGAAGCAAGCTTCGACAACTTCGCAATGAAAAACATAAAAACGGTGGATGATATCTTTCCTGTGTTTAGAGAACTGTTCCAGAAAGAGACAGCGTAAGGGGGCTTGCCATGACAGCGAAATCAAACGTTGCAGAGAAAAAAGCTGCACAAAAGAAAAACGACAAGATGCTGCCTGATGGTCCAGATTGGACGTTCAACCTCTTAGAGCAATATCACGTGGAAATTAAGCGTGTGGCGCAGCATTACCGTTTAGACACTTACCCAAACCAGATTGAAGTGATTACCTCAGAGCAGATGATGGATGCTTACTCCAGTATCGGTATGCCTATCAATTATAATCACTGGTCATTTGGTAAGAAATTCATTCAAACCGAACAAAACTACAAACACGGTCAAATGGGGCTCGCGTACGAAATCGTGATCAACTCCGATCCGTGTATCGCTTATCTGATGGAAGAAAACACGGTAACGATGCAGGCACTAGTAATGGCGCACGCTTGTTACGGCCATAACTCTTTCTTTAAGGGCAACTACCTATTCCAAACTTGGACAGATGCAAGCTCGATCATCGATTACTTGCTGTTCGCTAAGAAGTACATTAGTGGTTGTGAAGAGAAATATGGTGTCGCTGAAGTCGAGCAGTTGCTTGATTCTTGTCATGCGCTCATGAATTACGGCGTAGACAGATACAAACGTCCTGAAAAGATTTCCATTGCAGAAGAAACGGCAAGACAAGAAGAACGTGAAGCTTATCTTCAGTCTCAAGTGAACGAGCTTTGGAGAACCGTACCTCAAAACAAAAGTAAGGAAGAAGAAACTAAAATCCGCTTCCCTAGCGAGCCTCAAGAGAACATTCTCTACTTTATTGAGAAGAACGCCCCACTGCTTGAACCTTGGCAACGTGAGTGTGTTCGTATTGTTCGCAAGGTAAGCCAATACTTCTACCCTCAGAAACAAACACAAGTGATGAATGAAGGTTGGGCAACATTCTGGCACTACACCATTCTGAATCACCTTTACGACGAAGGTTTGGTGAGTGACAAGTTCATCTTAGAATTCCTGCACAGCCATACCAGTGTGGTCGCACAACCTGCTTACAACAGCCCTTACTTTAGTGGGATAAACCCTTACGCACTTGGCTTTGCAATGTTTAGAGACATTCGACGCATCTGTGAAGAGCCAACCGATGAAGACAAAGAGTGGTTCCCTGAACTCGCCGGAAGTGATTGGTTAGAGGCAGTGCACTTCGCAATGCACAACTTCAAAGATGAAAGCTTTATCAGCCAATATCTTTCTCCAAAGATCATTCGTGACTTTAAGCTGTTTTCAGTGCTTGATGATGACCGAAAAAACACCATTGAAGTGAGTGCTATACACGATGATCCGGGCTATCGCCTGATTCGAGAGAAGCTTGCAGCGCAATACAACCTCAGCAACCTTGAACCGAATATTCAGGTGTTTAATGTTGATGTACGTGGTGACCGGTCAATGACGCTGCAGTATGTGCCTCATGACCGCATCCCGCTTGATAAAGGCTACGACGAAGTAATGAAGCATCTCTATCGTTTGTGGGGCTTTGACGTAATTCTTGAGGAGCTCAAAGATACGGGTCACCGAGAAATCCTGACTACTTGTCCGAAACGCAATGATTATGGAGCCAAGATTTAATATCCATCATAGTAAGTAGATAATGGGTATAAAACTCCGCTCCCCCTACAACATAGTGGTCACCCGCTCGGAAGTGGAGCAATAAAAAAGCGCATAAGTCTGATGACTTATGCGCTTTCTTTTTAAGGCTCAAACGTCTTTAAATAGACGTGAGGCACTCACCTAGAACTAGAACTAGAACTAGAACTAGAACTAAATAAGCTTAAACAATCGGCTTTTGACCGCGTTCAATCAGCTTCATCAGCACGCTGTCTGCAGATTTACCAGCAACACCTGCTAGCTTGTCTGATAGCTTTTTCTTCTGTACGTAGTGAATCGCTAGAACCGTCTTGTCTTTGCATGCTTCAACAACTAAGTCATCAGAAGTACGGATCTCATCCACCAGCCCAAGTTCATGTGCTTGTGTACCAAACCAGTGCTCACCCGTTGCAACCTTATCAAGGTCTAGCGCTGGGCGGTGATCACGAATAAAGTCTTTAAATAAGCCGTGTGTCTCTTCTAGCTCTTCTTTAAACTTCTCACGAGCTTTATCGCTGTTCTCACCAAACATGGTTAGCGTACGCTTGTACTCACCTGCAGTTAGCTGTTCAAACTCAATGTCGTGCTTTTTAAGCAGTTTGTTGAAGTTTGGCAGTTGAGCAATAACGCCAATAGAACCAACAATAGCAAAAGGTGCTGACACAATTTTGTCTGCGATACATGCCATCATGTAACCACCACTTGCTGCTACTTTGTCTACCGAGATAGTCAAAGGCAAACCTGCTGCTTTAATACGATCAAGTTGAGAAGACGCCAGACCGTAGCCGTGAACCATGCCACCGCCAGATTCAAGTTTCAGCAATACTTCATCGCCTTCACGAGCCACAGCCAGAACCGCCGTTACCTCTTCACGCAATGAAGCCACTTCTTTCGCATCAATGCTGCCATTAAAATCAAGAATGAATAGATGTGGTTCACGCTTGCTATCAAGCTCACCCTCTTTCGCTGCTTTCTTCACTTCTTTACCGCGTGATTTTACTTTCTCTTTTTCCGCTTTCTTTTCTGCTTTATCACGGGCTTTGATGAAAGCATCATCGTGTAGATGGTGCTCTAATTGTTCAATCGTCTGTTTATGGTGTTCAGATAGGTTCGTGATTTCCAGCTCACCTTTAATCGCGCTTGATTTTCCACCCACAGATTTAGCAATGACTAAAATTGCAATGATGGCGATTACAACGGTCGCAATCTTGGCTAAAAACAAGCCGTAGTCCAACAAAAATTCCAATGTCATATCCCCTATTGTATGAATTAGTGTATTGTAACCATCTTGTCACGATTACCAAGAATTTCTCATCATTCCTGCGGTTATCTGTGTGATTAAACATCAATGGAATGACGAACATAATAAAAGAAAGAAGGATAAGCACAGTGGATTACCCAATCTCTACAGATGCCCTCAAAGATAAAGTAATTTTGGTTACAGGTGCCGGTGCTGGCATTGGTCGCCAAGCCGCACTAAGCTTCGCTCAACATGGCGCAACTGTCATTCTGTTAGGCCGCAATGTAAAAAACCTAGAATTCATTTACGATGAAATCGAAAGCGCTGGCTACCCGCAGCCTGCAATTATCCCGTTGGATTTAAAAGGCGCGACAAAACAGAACTACATTGATATGGCTGAAACCATTGAATCGCAGTTCGGTCGTTTAGATGGTCTACTTCATAACGCTGGCGTTCTCGGTACTCTAAGCCCGTTTGAGCAGATTGATGAAGAGACCTTTGATGATGTTATACAGATCAATGTGAAGTCTGAGTTTTTGATGACTCAAGCGCTTCTGCCAGCACTTAAGAAAGCTGAAGCGGGTCGTATCGTATTCACCTCTTCTACTGTTGGTCACTCTGGCCGTGCATTCTGGGGCACTTACGCAATTTCTAAGTTTGCTACCGAAGGTATGATGCAGATCTTAGCGGATGAGCTGGAAGACACAAACATCCGTGTTAACGCAATCAATCCGGGCGGCACTCAAACACGTATGCGTGCAAAGGCGTACCCAGGTGAAGATGCTAACAAGCTGAAAACGCCACTGGATATCATCCCACTGTACCTACACTTAATGAACCCAAGTGTGACAGACATTAATGGCCAATGTATCGACGCTCAACCTAAGTAGTTGATATTATAACCAATAACAGGAAGCTGCTTTAATAGCGGCTTTTTTTGTATCTAAATCAACCATCTAACACTTACTTCCGCTAATTTTCATCATTTTGCTTTGCATCTTTTTCATTGTTAAATATACTGTATAAATATACAGGTATTTAATTATGCATGAACTCATAAAAAGCTTACAAGACCGCCAGCTAATCTGGAAAGGGCTACAATCAACAACGCAAAGAAGTACCACTTCGACAGGCTATCCGCAATTGGATAAACAGCTTGATGGTGGCTTTCCTACACACGGCGTTATTGAAGTTGAATCACAACAAGGGATTGGCGAACTACGCCTGCTTACCCCCTATTTAGCTCAGCAAAACTCACAGAAACTGGCCATATTCATTAACCCGCCAGGGAAGATCTGTGCCGAGTTTTTTAGCAGCCAAGGGATTGAACTCGATAACATCTTAGTAATCGAGCCTCAACGCGATCTCGATGCATTGTGGGCTGCTGAACAATGCCTCAAGAGTGGTGCTTGTCATTCTGTATTGTTATGGGGAGCCGATCTCGAAATCCACCAAACCAAACGCCTACAAGCCGCAAGTGAAACGGGCAAGTGCCTGCAATTTCACTTTAAAGCCACCAGCCATAATCAGTTATCTCTGCCCGTTTCTTTAAGCATGAAGCTCTCTTCTCACGCGCAGGGATTAAAAGTTGAGGTCACGAAGAGAAAAGGCAGTTGGTCTTATGGCAGCTTTATTCTCGACATGACCACAAATTGGCCGTTACTGACAGAGAAAGTCATCAACATCGACAGTTCACACCACAATCTGTCAGGTAATACTGTGTTGGCCTTCCCTATTGCGAAGCAAGGTTAGCGTATGCTGTGGCTTTATCTGCACTTTCCATCTCTGCAATTGGATACTTTATTTAACTCTAATGAGTTAGGTTCGAACGAAGAGTCACACGAGCAACCTATTATCATCGTGGATGAAAAAGATCATCGTGTGCTGCAAGCTAATCAAGCCGCACTGGACTCAGGTATTACACTGGAGATGGGTTTAGGGTCTGCAGCGGCGCTTTGCCATAACTTACACGTCCATCCTTACAGTATTGAGCTAGAGAAAAGCAAGCTGAAAGAGATTGCTCAATGGGCGTATCTGGTCACTTCTGATATGGCCCTATTGCCACCCAATGGCCTGTTGATCAAAGCTTCTAACATGCTGTCACTTTACAACGGGCTAGATAATTACTGGCATGAACTCAAAAGCCATTTGGAAGCGCTCAATATCCAGTTCAACTTTGCCACGGGTTACTCACCGCTTTCTGCGATCCTTTTGGGTAAGCAAGCGATCAACCAAGCAACGAACAATGTTCAACACATGAAGACTTGGGTTAATCAGCAAGCTCTAAGTTCTAGCGAGCTGCCGCCTAAACAAGTTGAACGCTTAAATCGTGTCGGCATTAATATCGTTGAAGACCTATTGAAACTGCCTCTGCAAGAGGTCGCACGTCGATTTGATATCGACTTGGTCAATTATGTTGGTCGCCTTAATGGGCAGTTCAAGCACCCAATTGATTTCTATCATCCACCAGAAAGCTTCCAACAATATCTGGAGCTGTTGTTTGATATTGAAAACATTCTATTTATCGAAAAGCCACTGCTGAAATTATTGAATCAACTGGAATGCTTTTTGAAGCTACGTGACCGAGTGGCGTTTGAGTTAACGCTGACTCTGCATCTTAGGGATAAAGACGATCATCATGTCTCTTTCTATTCAGCGCAGGGCGATTATCTTGCCAGCAAATGGGCGAACCTAACGCATCTGACCTTAGAATCACTGAAGCTCACGGCACCCGTTCAAGGGCTCACTCTCTCGTTAACTCGTCATGGTGAACCTCAAATGGCCTACCATGATCTTTTTGATGGCAATACCGGAACGCTTGCTGCGTTAGATCTACTTTCATTGTTACAGGCAAAGCTTGGGCAGGCCTGCATTCAAACGCCGAAAATACAGCAAGATCCTAGACCAGAGAAAGCCAATCAATATTCGCTTCCAGCACTAAGTCATACGGCGAAAAAGGGACTAGCTCCACAAGAACTCGATCAACAAACCACAACAACGAACAACATTAACCAACAGCGACTCAGACCCAGTATTTTACTGCCAGAACCTGAAGCATTAACCGAAAACGTCACCTTATCTCAAGGCCCAGAACGGATTGTTTCTGGGTGGTGGGATGGCGAAAAAATCATTCGTGACTACTTTATTGCTCACAGTGACAACGGTCGATGGCTATGGGTATTCAGAACGCCCGATAAGCAGTGGTTCTTACACGGCTTATTCAGCTAGTTAGTGTGGTAAGTAGTTCTTGCCATTTGTCCCATTAAAACGCCCCTTTTCAATCATGTTCATTCGCAATGGTTAAGTGAGATTACGTTATGTCTCAGCAATACTCAGAGCTTTTCTGCCAAAGTAATTACTCCTTTCTTGAGGGAGCTTCACACGCAGAAGAACTTGTTTTACAGGCCGACTTCTTACGTTACAGAGCACTCGCTGTTACTGATGAGTGCTCGGTCGCGGGCATCGTGAAAGTCCACTCTGCAATCAAGCAACACAAACTGTCGCTCAAGCAGATTGTCGGGAGCATGTTTTGGTTAAATGATGAGTGCCAAGTAGTCTTATTATGCCCAAATAGACAAGCCTATGCCGAGCTGTGCCGCATTATTACTAATGCGAGACGTCGTAGCAGTAAAGGGCACTATCAGCTCTCTGAATGGGATATTATGTCGGCTAAGCACTGCTTTATTCTTTGGTTACCTCAGCAGAAAAATGAAGACGCACATTGGGGACAGTGGCTTTATCAACATCATTCCGGTCGGTTGTGGATTGGCTTACAGCGACACCTAAAACAGACCGACCAGCAATACACAGATTACTGCGTTGAGCTGTCAAAACATCACCATCTTCCGATCACTGCTTGTGGTGGCGTGTTAATGCACAATGCTAATCGCTTGCCCTTACAGCACTCACTCACCGCGATTAAATATCAAAAATCAGTGACCGAAGTTGGCAGTCACTTACTGGCGAATGCAGAGCGCTGTTTACGCAGCATCAATAAGCTCTCTCATATCTTCAAAGCTGAGTGGTTGGAAGAGAGCAACCGTATCGCTGAGCTGTGTGACTTTGATTTAGGTAGCCTACGTTACGAATACCCAAGTGAACTGATTCCTCAAGGTGAAACACCCATGAGTTATCTGCGCATGTTGGTCGAGAAAGGAAAAAAGGCTCGCTTTCCACAAGGTGTCCCTCATGACATCCAACAGATCATAGATAAAGAGCTGGGGCTGATTGGCGAGCTCGACTACCCTTTCTTTTTTCTCACGATTCACGACATCGTGATGTTTGCTAAAAGCCAAGGGATTCTTTACCAAGGTCGAGGTTCAGCGGCCAATTCAGTGGTCTGTTACTGCCTAGAGATCACCTCTGTCGACCCAAGACAAATCTCAGTGCTGTTTGAACGCTTCATCAGTAAAGAGCGTGATGAGCCGCCTGATATTGATGTCGATTTTGAACACGAACGCCGTGAAGAAGTCATCCAATACATCTACAAAAAATACGGTAGAGAACGTGCTGCGCTTGCTGCTACGGTCATATCTTATCGCTTTAAAAGCGCGGTAAGGGATGTCGGAAAAGCATTAGGGCTGCAAGAAACTCAACTTGATTACTTCATTAAGAACACCAACCGCAGAGACAAGAGCCTAGGTTGGCAGGCTCAGCTCACCCAATTAGGGCTGCAACCAGACTCTTTGAAGGGGCAACAGTTTATCCATTTGGTGAATGAAATTATCGGTTTTCCACGTCACCTGTCTCAACATGTTGGCGGCTTCGTCATCTCTTCTGGGCCTTTGTATGAATTGGTTCCCGTCGAGAACGCTGCCATGCACGATCGCACCATTATTCAATGGGACAAAGATGATCTTGAAACCTTGGGGTTGCTTAAAGTTGATGTGCTCGCACTGGGTATGCTGTCTGCAATTCGAAAATGTTTCGACCTGATCAAGCGTATTCATGACCGCTCGTTAACGATCGCAGAGATCACTCGCCTTAAGGATGATCCTCAGGTTTACGGCATGATTCAACGAGCAGACACGGTAGGGATATTCCAAATTGAGTCACGCGCGCAAATGAGTATGCTGCCAAGGCTTAAACCAAGAACTTATTACGACCTAGTGATTCAAATCGCGATCGTGCGCCCAGGACCAATTCAAGGCGATATGGTGCACCCATTCTTAAAGCGTCGCGATGGTATTGAGCCAATCAGCTATCCATCTAAGGATGTTGAATCGGTACTCGCGCGCACTTTAGGCGTACCGATATTTCAAGAACAAGTGATTAAGCTCGCGATGGTTGCCGCAGGTTTCACAGGGGGTGAAGCGGATCAGCTCAGACGCGCAATGGCCGCTTGGAAGAAGAATGGCAACGTTTTTAAGTTCAAAACTAAGCTCATCGAAGGCATGCAAAAACGAGGCTACGAAACCGAGTTTGCCGAACAAATATTTAAACAGGTATGTGGCTTTGGTGAATACGGTTTCCCTGAAAGCCACTCGGCTTCGTTTGCAGTATTAGCCTATTGTTCAGCTTGGTTGAAATGCTATTACCCAGAGTGCTTCTATGCTTCTTTGTTGAATAGCCAACCCATGGGCTTTTATAGCCCCTCGCAGTTGGTTCAAGATGCGCAGCGACACAATGTAACGATACTTCCGGTATGTGTGAACGCTTCTCAAAACGACCACACAGTTGTCTCTCATCAGAATGGTCTAGCGATTCGATTAGGGCTGCGACAAATCAAAGGCTTGAGTGAGCACGGTATTCAGAGCGTACTTGCCAACCGCCCACATTCTGGTTATCGCCATCCTAGCCAAGTAAAACAGCTATCGATGAATAAGAAGGACATAGAGCTACTCGCATCAGCCAACGCGCTGCACAACGTTTCGGGTGACCGTTTCCAGACGTGCTGGGCGATAATGGATTCCGCTTCTGACCTACCTCTGTTTAGCCAAGTCTGTGACGATACTGAGAATGAGCATGGCGAACACACACTGCATAAACCCAATGAGATGCAGGATTTACTTGAGGACTTCACCAGTGTCGGTATCTCATTAAACAAGCACCCTATCACTTTGCTAGAAGAAGCGAATCGATTAGGTCGATTCACTCATATGAAAGACTTGATACAGCAAAGGCACAAATCCATGGTCACCGTTGTCGGGCTAGTTACAGGTAAGCAATCACCGGGTACTGCGGCAGGTGTCACCTTTGTCACACTAGAGGACAGCACTGGCAATATCAACGTGGTGGTATGGGGAGCCACAGCGCGTGCTCAACAGCAAGCTTATCTCACAGCCAAGGCATTAAAGGTACAAGGAATACTAGAAAAGGAAGGGGAAGTGGTGCATGTGATTGCTGGGAAGCTCATCGATATTACCGATGAGATTGTTGGGTTGAAAACCAAATCACGAGATTTTCATTAACTCTTCAAATCGCCCTCCTCCTAGAAACGCTAGAAACGAAAAAGGGAAGCATCAGCTTCCCTTCATTTCAAATTGTTGAGTTATACCTCAACGTCAGCTTCCGTACGTCTTTTCTTAAATTCCCTATATAGTAATAAGCTCAAAGTCATAACGACTTTAGACGTTAACCATATCATTAAGAGGAACTACCTTAGATTGTGCATGAAAAGTTACGTTAGTAGTGAGCATATTTCGTGTCAATTAATATGCTGCATCAATATTAGCAAACGTTTTCTATCAGGTCACTCAAAACAAACCGTACAGCAGTATTAATTATAAAAGTTGACGCATTCGCTCTTGAGTCACTTCAACTAAGAGGTCAGGTTGGAACTTAGAAATAAAGCGGTTACACCCTACTTTCTCAACCATAGCCTCATTAAAACTTCCGCTTAATGAGGTATTTAGCGTAATAAACAGGTCATGCATTCTTGGGTCAGTGCGTACTTCGTGAGTCAGCTTATAACCGTCCATTTCAGGCATTTCGGCATCGGTGATCATCAACAAAATCTCTTGATTGATGTCTTTGCCTTCATCACACCAGCCCTTAAGTAGGTTCAGTGCTTCTAAGCCATCGCAACACTCAATAATGTTTAAACCAAGCTGCGACAAAGTGCCTTTAATCTGGTTACGTGCGGTTGAAGAATCATCAACGATCAGCACGTTTCGGCCAATCATTTCGTTGGCTAACTGCTCATCTAACACACCTTCAGAGATCGACACATCGTAATCGATGATCTCTGCCAGCACTTTTTCAACATCGATGATCTCAACGATTTTGTGCTGCTCTTCTTCTTGAATATGCGTGATAGCCGTTAGGTAGTTTGCACGACCCGTAGTCTTTGGCGGCGGCTGGATTTCAGTCCATGTCGTATTGACGATATTACGCACTTGCCCAACCAAGAAACCTTGTACGGTTCGGTTGTATTCAGTAATGATCAGGTTGCTCTCTTGAGACTCTGCACGTGACGGCGGAAAGCCAATCGCGCTGCGTAGGTCAATTACAGGCACCGATTCACCACGTAAAGAAGCAACACCCGTAATATGGTGATGAGAGCCCGGTAAGCGAGTAAGTACTGGCACTTTTAGGACTTCTTTCACTTTAAATACGTTAATCGCAAATAGTTGACGACTATTTAAGCTGAATAATAAGAGTTCCAGACGGTTTTCACCGACTAGCTTGGTTCTCTGATCAACCGAATTTAAAACGCCAGACATACAACACCTTAGTGACAAATAATAACTGTGGCTACAATAGCCTACTTCAATGGGTTAAAGCAAAGCGCTAATGCACAGAATGCTTAAACTAAGTACAACAAATGATGTTATACAAAGCTTAAGTACATGGAAAGGTTCGAGGTAAGGCTAAAAGAAGAGAAAAAGAGTTAGCCTTCAATGACTTTCATTAACAGCTGACCGTCATACAGGGCCTGCTTAATAAGCGCAGCACCTGGCATGGTTGCCTGCTTATAGAATCGAGATTCCACCAGCTCTAAGTCTTGATGGTAAACCGATAAACTCTGCTCTTCGATACACTTTTGAATCGCAGGGTATAAAACACTTTTCGCCTGATTGATAACACCACCGACCAAGATTTTCTCTGGGTTGAATAGGTTAATAACAATCGCAATCGCAGAACCTAAGTAACGACCTAACTGTTCAATCACTTCAACAGCCAGTGGATCACCGTCAGCCGCAGCAGCACAGATTTGCTCAATCGTGACATCCTCAAACACAGTCAGTGTTGATTCTTCACCATTGGCTAATCGCTCTTTCACTTGCTCGCGGATCGCCTGTGAACTCGCCACTGTTTCTAAACAGCCTCGGTTACCACAATGACAAAGCTTGCCCTCTTTATCGATCTGGATATGACCCAGTTCACCAATATTACCGTGACGCCCTTGCAGAACGCGGCCATCAAGAATGATCCCAGCACCTAAACCATGGTGAATTGAGATAAGAACAGAGTTGTCGTTGTCTTGTGAGTTACCAAACAGCTTCTCTGCTAATGCCCAAGCTCGGGTGTCATTAGCTATAAAGACTGGCAGACCAGTTTCTTTGTAGATCTCCGGACCCAACGCTAAGTTTTCAACGTTGTAATGCGGCATTTGCAACACAATACCTTGCTCTGAATTCACCAGACCTGGCAGCGTGATAGCTATGCTCGTCACCCTGTCGAGTTGCTCGGCATAGGTTTGGAAGAACTCATCAATTTCATGGAGAAGGCGTGCAAGCACATCATCTTGGTCACGTTCGTGAATATCAATTTTGGTATCGATAAGCACGTCACCGCCCAATTCATGGAGCGCTATCGTGAGGTAACCACGACCAAGACGCATCGACAAAAATTGCCAACCTTCGTTATTGGTTTGCAGACCGACAGCAGGACGCCCACGAGTCGTGGCTTCTTGAACCGTGGTTTCGTGAATAAGGTGAGCTTCAATGAGTTCACGGGTAATTTTAGTAATACTCGCCGGAGCCAACTCACTTTGCTTGGACAGATCGATACGAGAAATAGGACCTTTAAGGTCAATTAGTTTATATACACGACCAGCATTGACCTGTTTGATATGATCAATATGGCCCGGTTGAGCCATGTACATTTTACGCTCCAGAAATCATCAACGAGGTAATTTTTTTACTTTGCGAAGTAATTGTGAAGTCACTTGGTATATCGCCGTGACCAGTATCACGTATATACATGAATCTTTGTGTATCGAGTCAAATAGTTCGAGGAAAATTAACACCCACATCGATAAATCGAGACTTAATTTTCATAAAAAAACATCGCGCTTGAGTACTAAGTTCAATAAATATCAGTAAATACAGAAATATCTTCCTAGCTCCCAATAAATTATCAATTAATGCATATACTTAATTCAGTCTTGTAAAAGATTACTTGGTCTCATTCTAGGAGTATTCATGACAGCCGAATTAAGAAAAACGAAAATCGTCACAACGCTAGGCCCTTCAACAGATAAAGGTAACGTGCTTGAAGAAATCATCAAAGCCGGTGCCAATATCGTCCGTATGAACTTTTCTCACGGCAGCAGCGACGACCACATCCAACGCGCGGAAAAAGTCAGAGCGATAGCAAAAAGACTCGGCACCCAAATCGCCATTCTCGGAGACTTACAAGGTCCCAAGATTCGTGTGTCGACATTCAAAAATGGCAAAATCCAACTTGCCGTGGGCGACCTGTTCACTCTCGATAGCAGCCTAGGTTTAGGCGAAGGCAACCAAGAAGCTGTTGGCCTTGATTATAAAGAACTGCCTAACGACGTGTCCGCCGGCGATATCCTGTTGCTTGACGATGGTCGTGTTCAACTGAAAGTAACCAAAGTCGAAGGTTGTCGCGTTCATACCGAAGTGATCATTGGTGGCCCTCTCTCCAACAACAAAGGCATCAACAAAAAAGGGGGCGGCCTTTCTGCAGAAGCACTGACCGACAAAGACAAACGAGACATCGTCACCGCCGCTCAAATTCAAGTCGATTACTTAGCTGTCTCTTTCCCACGTAATGGTGAAGACATGCACTATGCTCGCCAATTGGCACGAGAAGCAGGGTTAGAAGCTCACCTCGTGGCTAAAGTCGAGCGAGCAGAGACAGTTGCGACCGTAGAGAACATGGATGACATCATAATGGCCTCAGATGTGGTCATGGTGGCCCGTGGTGACCTCGGAGTGGAAATAGGCGATCCAGAGTTGGTCGGGGTACAAAAACAGCTTATACGCCGTGCTAGAGCGCTTAACCGAACAGTGATCACTGCAACTCAAATGATGGAATCGATGATCTCTGCGCCAATGCCAACCCGTGCCGAAGTGATGGACGTTGCCAACGCGGTATTAGACGGTACCGATGCGGTGATGCTTTCAGGTGAAACCGCTGCGGGTGATTACCCAGTCGAGACCGTGAAATCCATGGCCGAAGTGTGTATCGGTGCTGAAAAGATGGCGGGCATTAACCAATCCAATTACCGTATTGACCGAACCTTTGTGACGGCAGAAGAAACCGTTTCGATGGCGACCATCTATTCTGCCAACCACATGGAAGGCATCAAGGGCGTGGTGACGCTGACCGAGTCAGGGCGCACAGCTCTGATGATGTCGCGACTCAGTGCCGATATGCCTATCTACGCGCTGTCTCGTAATGAAGGAACATTAAATCGCTGTACTCTGTACCGAGGCGTGACACCTATCTACTTCGAAACTGAAGCCGAAGACAGCTTCGATATCGCACTATCAACTCTTGCTTGTCTGAAAGAAGCAGGACACCTAAAGTTTGGTGACTTAGTGATCGTTACTCAAGGCGATATTATGGATGTCGCGGGCTCAACCAACTGTATGCGAATCTTACCGGTCACCTAATCTCTGAACACTAGAGGTTTACATACATAACAAGTTAGTAAGTACACAAAAAAGGGTTATCGAACCAAGTTCAATAACCCTTTTTCTTTTTGTATAAAGTGAGCTAACCACACGTTAATTTGCCAATTTCAAATATCACTTATCCGCGGCACTGGTTGCTAACTTTGGTATGTGTGAATTGCGCGCATTCTTTGTTGAGGTATAGGTTTCGACAAATCGGTAACCAGCTTCTAATCCTAGGTCGTAATCATGCAACAAGTCTTCTTTATCACTCATTAATGAACTCGACTTTAGTGGTTTGCTAGGTGCTATCTGCACCACGAACGCATCGTCCGGAGGAGAGTTTAAAAAGTCCTGAGTTAAGGAGTATGTTTGATAGTGAACCATCAACATGTCCGCCAAACCTGAGTCGAACTTATCACCGATTAAATGACTTAAGCGGTAGATATCGTCAGCCCCAAATAACCACCGACCACCATTGAGCAGATCCAAATGTCCACGATCGCGCTTCTGCTCTTTAGAACGAAGAATTTGCTGCTGGAAGAAAGAAGTCCAATCGGTTTTCCATTGTTCCACTTTCTGTTGCCAGTGATCTTGAACACTGTCGAAAGACTCTCTGAACCATTCTAGCTCTTCCGCAGATATAGGCTTCGGCGCTTTCACTGCGGTGCTGCGATTAGAAGCCTCAACCAAGAGTTCACTTCCCTCCTCGACCACAGGTTCAGTACGAATCACAACAATAGAACGAGCTTGTCTACGCCAGGCTTCTTGAACAGGAATACAAGCAGACACACCACCGTCAACATAAGCACTGTCGCCGATGAAGATTTCATCATTGTACAAACGAGGAATCGCACAGGTGGCGATCATCACCTTATACCAATCTTCTCCCAATAACGGGAAGTAGTGATCACGTAGATCTTTAGAGTCTGTCACTGCTGCATAGAAATGGCGGTCACCTAGGGTTTGTCGCCCTAAATCAAGGTCCAGCTTATAAGGGTAAGCCATGATTTGTTCTAAGGCCCACTCTAATCCCAGATTCTTCCTGTGTCGTATATAGGAGAAGATATTGAAGAATTCTGGTGAGGTGGTGAGGTCGAGCACGAAAGAGCGGCCAAGGCCTTTATCGCGGCAAAGGTACGCACACAGGTTAAGGGCACCTGCGGAGGTACCAAAAAATTCATCGAAGGGGTCAAAATTAGAAAGAAGAAAGGCATCCAGCACACCTGAAGTAAAAATACTTCTCTGTCCGCCACCTTGAGCGACCAGTGCTGTTTTTCCAGCAATAAACTTAGCGTAGTAATCCAAGTCTATTGCTGTATCAATATTGCTTACAAGCCCACTATTCATTAGTCCCTGAGTATCAAAACTCAGCCTCGCAATAGATGGTATTAACTACCAATCGCAATAAAGCCAAATGAAAGAATGATCATGTAAATAAACACGGTAATTTGTAGGGCATTTTTCAGATTATGGTCCATAGACACCTCTGGCTTATTATTAATTTGTCGAGTCTCTATTTAAGTACTATCAGGTGTGTGAAGTATCTTCAAGAATCGTCGAAATTAGTCGCACAATATTGATGTAACCATCACAATTAGTAAGTGTATGGATAAGGATATACTCATGAATAACAAAGCAAATATGATGGCGCTTATCGCGCTTTTCTCTGTATCGAGCGTGTATGCTTCGCCGGAGATCATCATTACCCCAATGGTGGGTTATACCGGCGGTGGTAGTGTCGAAGACCAGGATGGCAAAACCTACGACATGAAAGCGTCTGAAAACTACACCTTTGCCATTGAAACACCACTTGATAAAGGTCGCATCGGCTTTTTCTATTCTAACCAGAGCTCTGAACTCGAAACACTCAACCTAAGCTCCTCAATCCAATACCTGCACTTGCAAAGTAGCATCTACTACCCGGCTTCGCCTGTATTATCTGGATACCTCGGATTAGGTCTTGGTGCTTCTTACGTGGATGTTGACTGGGCGAAAGATAAGTATGGCTTCTCAACCTCTATCTTTGGCGGTTTGGAATACAAATTCAGCGACAGTTTAGCGCTCAACACCCAAGTTCGTTGGTTGGGTACGGTTGTTGATAACGACACATCCGGTGTGTGTAATATCCCTAGCACAGGTCAAGACTGTATTATCCGCTTTGATACTGATTGGATGAATCAATTCCAAGCCAATGTCGGGCTGAGTTTTACGTTCTAATTACTGTAGCTAATAAAACGAAAAAGCCAGCGAGATGCTGGCTTTGTCATTATAAAAACGGTTTAAGCTCACTTTAGAACTTATAAGTCACACCCAGTGCACCACCGACTTGCAGCTCAACACCTTTGTACATGTCTAGCTCAGGGTGAACTTGTGCGTAAGCATTCCAGCCTTCGTAGAAATTCACTTTCACGCCTAATGGCAAACGCAAGCCAAAATCGTCATTCCATTCAGCCCAAGCACCAGCACCTACGTACCAGCTTAACGGGGCTTCCGTTTCGAACTGACCACGTTTCCAAATGTAGTCGAATGCCGCGCCGTCATTACCAACGGTTGCACGGTACTTCTGATCAAACTCAACAACGACACTCAGGTCTTGGTCAATGGCGAGACCAACTTCTAAATCTGGAGCTTCAGAAGCATGAGCAAACGAGGCTCCGCTGCAGCACATAAGGCCAATCAAGTAACGATGTTTCATAATATTCTCAGAATGTGTTTAAAAACGGTAGATTACTTAAATCACAACGGGTGTTGTCATCATAAAGTTAAAGATAAGAGGTACCCAAAGCGGGAAATTGAGCATCAGAACATCGAGCTGTTCGATAACCGATTGAGTAGAAAAGAATAAGTGCAGGAAGGGCTTTCATAAAGCAGAAAACAAAAAAGGAGGCCTCTCGGCCTCCTTTCAATTTATTGAACCAGTGAATTAACCGTTGTTACGGATCCACTCATCCATGTCTGTCTTAAGGTTGTCAGACTTAGTACCGAAGATAGCTTGAACGCCACCAGCAACTACAACAACACCTGCAGCGCCTAGTTTCTTCAGTTTGTCTTGGTCAACAACTGCTGTATCAGCAACTGCAACACGTAGACGAGTAATACAAGCGTCAAGACCAGTGATGTTCGCTTTGCCACCGAATGCAGCAACTAGCTCACCAGCAAGTTCAGAACCAGTCGCAACTGACTCTTCTTCAGTCTCGTCTTCACGGCCTGGAGTTTTAAGGTCTAGAGCTTTAATCACAGTGCGGAATACGATGTAGTAAATTGCAGCGTAAGCAATACCACATACAACCATTAGGCCCATCTTAGACGCGTTGCCAGATAGAACTAGGAAGTCGATTAGACCGTGTGAGAAAGATGTACCGTGTACAAAACCTAGAGTGTTCGCAAGAACGTAAGCAGAACCAGCTAGTAGAGCGTGGATTGCGTACAGTACAGGAGCAACGAATAGGAATGAGAATTCGATTGGTTCAGTGATACCCGTTAGGAATGAAGTTAACGCAGCAGAAGCCATGATACCCATTACTTTAGCGCGGTTTTCAGGCTTAGCTGAGTGTGCAATAGCGATTGCAGCAGCAGGTAGACCGAACATCTTGAACATGTAACCACCAGCTAGCTGACCGAAGCCATTGCCCGCTGCACGAGATGCGTCATCAGCAACTAGGTAACAAGTAAGAACACCGTTTTGAGTTTCGCCAGCAGCGTTTACACAAGTACCAGCTTCAAAGAAGAAAGGTACGTTCCAAACGTGGTGAAGACCAAATGGAATCAGAGAACGCTCAACGATACCGTAGATACCAAACGCCACTTGTGGGTTTTGGTGAGCAGCCCAATCAGAGAACGCAGAGATTGCGCCGCCAACTGGTGGCCATACTACAGATAGTAGGATTGCTAGACCAATCGCAGAGAAACCTGTGATGATTGGCACAGCACGCTTACCAGCGAAGAAGCCAAGGTACTCTGGTAGTTGAATACGGAAGAAACGGTTGAATGCCCAAGCAGCAACACCACCGACTAGGATACCACCTAGTACACCAGTATCGATTTTATCAACGCCCATTACACCAGCCATTACGCCAAGTGTAGCAGTCATGATGCCGTAACCAACGATTGCAGCTAGACCAGCTACACCATCGTTGTTAGTAAAGCCAAGTGCAACACCTACTGCGAACAGTAGTGCCATTTGACCGAATACTGAACCACCAGCTTGTTCCATTAAGTTTGAAACGATTTCTGGAATGAAAGGAAGATCTGCTGCACCGACACCTAGCAAAATACCCGCAACTGGTAAAACTGATACTGGAAGCATCAGAGACTTACCAACTTTCTGCAGGCTAGCAAAAAGGTTCTTAAACATGTTTATGCTCCTGATAAAGATAAAATAATTATATGGGTACTAACGGCACACCCCCGTAGCCTATATGTTAGCACCCTGCGAAAATGTAACCATGTATTGCATTATATTTTCTGCCGCTAAATATATATTGATGGGGAACTAACTTTCTAGTCACTTACGAAATTTAGTTTCAAAACACGTCTTGGATCACATGTCAAATCTAGAAATGCAATGCTTTACAAGAGTTTAATTGATTGAAATATATGATTATTTTTCAAGAGCCCTATTATTTTACTGGGTAAATAAAATAGGAGCGAATGTTATTTTTAGTAACAAAATTACAAATGTTATAATTAGCGCTCTCAAGTTCAACATAATTCGTAAACATTAAAAAAAAACGCACTTTTGGTGATCAAAAACACAAAAAGGGAGCTTTCGCTCCCTTTTATTTGTTTACTTAGTTTTTTATCGCAAAAAAAGTTTTTGATAGTTTTTGGTCGTTTGTTCAGCAACCTCTTTCATCGACATACCTTTCAACTGTGCAATATAGGCCGCCACTTCCACGACATATGCAGGTTGATTCTGCTTTCCACGATATGGGATTGGTGCCAAGTATGGAGAATCGGTCTCGATCAGTAACCTATCTAACGGTAGATTCTTAACAACTTCTTTAAGCTCTGTAGCCTGCTTAAAGGTCACAATACCTGAAATTGAGATGTAGAAACCTAATTCCATTGCCGCTTCAGCGAACGCTTGATCTTCAGTAAAGCAGTGAATCACACCACCACACTTCTCAGCACCACCATCACGTAGAATCGCGAGAGTATCTTCACGCGCGTTACGTGTATGGATGATCAAAGGCTTGTTCAACTCTACGGCCAACGCGACATGTTGCTTGAATCGCAGTTGTTGCAATTCCGCCGTCTCTGGTTGGTAATGGTAATCTAAGCCTGTCTCACCAATCGCAACGACTTTTGGGTTACTCGCGTATTCACGCATTCTCTCTAAGCAAAAATCACTCTCTACATCGAGAGGATGAACTCCACAAGATGCTTTAACGTTATCAAACGGCGAGATCATCTCGAGCATATTTTCAAACGAATCCAGTGTCACACCTACAGACAGCAGCTGGTCTACGTTTGCTGCCTTCGCCTTGTTCACAACGTCTTCTACGCTGGTGTGTAAATCTTGGTAATCCAATTTGTCTAAATGACAGTGGGAATCTACGAACATGTTTCCTCGCAAGTGGCTATCAGCCAATTCATTATGAGTAGCTCCGTATTGAGCCCAGGGTGTTGCTTTAACTGCTCAATCAATACCAGCAGCTTATTCGATGCTGCATAGGCACTTTGATAAGACATCACCTCAACCAGTGCTTTCGCGCTAGGAGTGATAGCCTGGTTCGCCAAGCCAAAATGCAGCTTCTGTACGTCAGACAATAAGTGCCATAGCCAACCCAATTGAATCAAAGGGTCTTTGCTTAACTCTGTCGAGAATTTTAGCATGTCAGGTTGAGTGCCCTTGATGACATTAACAAAGCCATCAAGCGCTTTGGTCGAAGCCTCTACCCCACCCTGCTCAAACATCGCTTTTGCTTTTAAAGGCGCGTTGTCATTGAGCGCTAAAATATATTTTGGCACAGCCTTACCAGCTTCACCATCTAACCAAGCCGACCCGGCCTCCAACTGTGGGCTTACCACATTAAATTGTTGGCAACGGCTAATGATAGTCGGCATCAAACGGTTGCTGTTACGAGTAGAAAGAATGAAGATACACTTGCTTGATGGCTCTTCCAGCGTTTTCAGTAACGCGTTAGAGGCCGACTCATTCATTGCCTCTGCCGGGTTAAGCAAGATAACGCGTAAGCCACCCAATTGAGATGACTCTTGCGCCCAGCGGTTACTGGCACGCACCTGATCAACAGTGATCGACTTACCTTCTTTCTCAGGCGAGATAACATGAAAATCAGGATGACTGCCTGATTTCATCAATTCACAGCTATGGCAAAACCCGCACGACTCACTTTCGTAGTTGGTGCACATTAACGCTGCGGTAAGTTGGTCAATCAACGCATCAACGCCAAGCCCTTCCGGCGCATTAACAATCACCGAATTAGGAAAACGCTCAGCATCGAGACTTTTTTTCCACTCATTCCATACGGGAGTGAGCCAAGAATACACTTCAGCCATGACTACCTACTGTTTGTCGAGCCAAGCACCAAGCGCTTGCTTAATATCGGCAGCCACTTGATCTATCTCTTGTTGCGCGTTAATCACAAGAACCGAATCATCTTGTGCGGCAATCTCAAGGTAACGCTCGCGTGTACGATCGAAGAATGAGATATCCATCTTTTCGATTCTATCTAGCTCACCACGACCACGTGCGCGCTCAAGCCCTACTCTAGGGTCTAAGTCCAAGTATAGGGTTAGATCAGGCTTAAAATCGCCTAGCGTGGTTGCTTTCAATGATTCCATCGTCGTGCGCGCAATTTGACGACCACCACCTTGATAAGCCTGAGAAGACATATCATGGCGATCACCCAATACCCACTTACCACTGTCTAGTGCAGGCTTAATCACGTTTTCTACTAATTGAACGCGTGCGGCGTACATCAGCAGTAACTCAGTCATGTCTTGAAGCTTTTCGCCTTCGTGTTCTTCTTTTACTAGTGAACGCATCTTTTCTGCCAACACGGTACCGCCCGGTTCACGAGTATTGACGAGTTCTTCTACACCAGATGCTTTCAATGTTTCTACGATGGCATTGATTGCAGTGCTTTTGCCCGCGCCTTCAAGGCCTTCAACCACGATAAATTTCGACTGATTCATAATTCTTTCTTTATTTATTTTTTCTTAATTGCTTTAAGTAAGCTCGTACTGCACGGTTGTGCTCAGCCAAACTCTTTGAAAATACGTGACCGCCTGTTCCACTTGCAACGAAATACAGGTAGTTGCTGTTCTCTGGGTTCAGAGCTGCATTAATCGACGCTCGACCCGCCATAGCAATCGGCGTAGGTGGCAAACCGCTCATTGTGTATGTGTTGTACGGCGTTGGCGTGCGTAGATCTTTCTTACGGATATTACCTTTGTAACTGTCGCCCATGCCATAGATAACCGTTGGGTCAGTTTGCAAACGCATACGCTTGTTCAAACGGTTAACGAATACAGAAGACACACGCTCGCGCTCTGAAGCAACGGCGGTTTCTTTCTCAATGATAGACGCAAGAATCAGAGCTTCATAAGGTGACTTAAGAGGCAGTTTATCCGCTCTGTTTTCCCATTCGTCATTCACTACGTTCATTAGGTCACGATGGGCACGTTTCAATAAATCTAAATCGGTTGTGCCGTAGGTGTAGTGATAGGTTTCCGCTAAGAAAAGACCTTCTAGCTTTTCATTTTCAATACCCAACTTTTCAGCGATCTCTTTTTCAGAAACACCATCCAATGTCTGTTGAATGAATTCGTTGTCTTTTAGCTGCACAAGCCATTCATCAAAGCGACTGCCTTCAACGAAGGTAATCGTGAATTGGTGTTCTTTGCCCTCAACAAGCACTTGTAGCGCCTGCTCTAGGGTCAAACCCGGCTCTAGCAGAAACGTACCCGCTTTTACGTCAACCAGCTCAGGATGCAACTTACGGATTAATTTCTCGTAAGGAGAAGCCTCAAATAGCCCCTCATTTATCAACTGTGCCAGAACACGATTAAAGCTGCTGCCTGAAGCAACGGTTACGACCTGTGGTTTTTCTAATTGGATGACTTGTTTCAGGTTATCTTGCGCTTGGTTGTAAACATAGAACCCAGCAGCGCCCGCTGCGATTAGGCACAAGATAAGAAAAATAAATAACTTTTTGATCACGAGTTTAGTTGTCCTTGAAGGCTACGAGTAACGGTTCCAATGTTAAATTGGGTTTCACTAATACGGGTAACTGGGGCAACCCCTAAAATGGAGTTGGTCATGAAAACCTCATCAGCTTGCATGAGTTGAGATAAGCAGTAGTCACTAATAGTAACGGAAAGTTCAGCTTGATTCAGCGCGGTTAACACTTGCTTACGCATAACCCCTGCGACGCCACTCTGCGTCAGTTGAGGTGTGCAAATGGTATCCCCTTTTCGCCAAAACAGATTAGCCATGGTGGTTTCAATGACATTGCCTGAAATATCAAGCACCACACCATCGACTTCATTGACCTGATCCATTTCATCTTTCATCAAGATTTGCTCTAGGCGATTATTGTGCTTATGCCCGGCAAGCAATGGGCTCAAGCCTAAAGCTTGTTGGCAGACACCGAGCTCAACACCAGAGTCTTGCCACGCTGAATAATGACTCGGAAAAGCAAACGTACTGATAGTGACCGTAGGTTTAGCGATATTCTTGGTGCTATAACCTCTGCCACCAGCACCGCGGCTAACGTGCAGCTTTATCCCAGCTTTTTCATCATGAGGCTTATTTGTCTCATTACGGTTCTCTGAACCATCAAGGCTCTTTGTCCCATGAAGCGCATTGTTTTGGATATGTTGATGTGCGCTATCGAGCCAAACATTAACCACATCCCAATCAAGAGTAGAAATGCGTAACGCTTTCAGGCATTCATCGACACGACGCTGATGATCGTGAAAATGTTGAATCTCGCCACCTTTTACAAGCATGGTGGTAAAACAGCCGTCTCCGTACTGAAACGAGCGGTCCAAGATATCGACAGTTTGCTGGCTTTCTCCATCAACCCAAAACATGTTTTTCCCCATAAAAAGAAACGGCTCAATGCTAAAGCATCAAGCCGTTTAAAAACAAGTCTAATTGTGACTATCTACGAGTGTTTGCGTCTTTAATAAGATGATTAAATCTTTTTGAAGATCAAACAGCCGTTTGTACCACCGAAACCGAATGAGTTACATGCAGCATATTCCATGTTGCTAACTTCACGCGCAGTGTGAGGTACTAAGTCAATATCTAAGCCTTCTTCAGGATCATCTAGGTTGATTGTTGGTGGAACAATTTGGTCAACCAGAGACATAGCCGTGATGATAGCTTCAGCAGAACCAGCAGCACCTAGAAGGTGACCAGTCATCGATTTCGTAGAAGAAACCAATACTTGCTTGCTGCCTGCTTCGCCAAGAGCACGCTTAATGCCCTTAACTTCCGCTACGTCACCCGCAGGAGTCGATGTACCGTGTGCGTTAACATAACCGATTTGCTCACCAGTAATGCCAGCATCACGCATAGCCGCTTCCATCGCTAGTGCACCACCAGAGCCATCTTCACTTGGAGATGTCATGTGGTAAGCGTCACCCGACATACCGAAGCCAACTAGCTCACAGTAAATCTTAGCGCCACGAGCTTTCGCATGTTCGTACTCTTCAAGAACCATCATGCCTGCACCGTCACCAAGAACGAAGCCGTCACGGCCTTTGTCCCATGGACGAGAAGCTTTTTGAGGCTCATCGTTACGAGTAGACAGTGCTTTAGCCGCACCAAAACCGCCCATACCTAGTGGCGTTGATGCTTTTTCAGCACCGCCCGCTAGCATTGCGTCTGCATCGCCGTATGCAATCATACGAGCCGCGTGACCAATGTTATGTAGGCCAGTCGTACATGCAGTAGAGATCGCGATGTTTGGACCGCGTAGGCCGCGCATGATAGACATGTGACCAGCAATCATATTCACGATCGTCGACGGTACGAAGAACGGGCTGATCTTACGAGGGCCTTTTTCAGTTAGAGCTTGGTGACCTGTTTCGATCAAACCAAGACCACCAATACCAGAACCGATTGCAACACCCACACGTGGAGCGTTTTCTTCAGTAATAGTTAGGGCTGAATCATCTAAAGCTTGAATACCTGCTGCGACGCCGTACTGGATGAACAAGTCCATCTTACGAGCATCTTTTTTAGACATATACTCTTCGCAGTTAAAGTCTTTAACTAGACCTGCAAAACGAGTTGAGAAATTGGTTGCATCAAAATGCTCGATATTAACGATACCACTTTGACCAGCTAGCAGGGCTTTCCAAGAAGATTCTACAGTGTTGCCTACCGGTGACAACATACCCATGCCAGTGACAACTACACGACGCTTGGACACGATTTTACACTCCGGAGATTGAGGTGATTTAAGATGAGGATAGATGAGTTAGATAAAACACAGGCGGTCGAGGTGACCGCCTGGGAGAGATTATTACTGAGCGCTAGTTACGTAATCGATAGCTGCTTGAACAGTAGTAATTTTCTCAGCTTCTTCATCTGGGATTTCAGTGTCGAATTCTTCTTCTAGAGCCATTACTAGCTCAACTGTGTCTAGAGAATCTGCACCTAGGTCATCAACGAAAGAAGCTTCGTTTTTAACTTCAGCTTCGTCTACACCTAGCTGTTCAACAATGATTTTCTTTACGCGTTCTTCGAGGTTGCTCATTTTTTCTTTTCCTTTACAGAGTTCGCTTTATGCGATGTTTTCCGTAGTTTATTCAATCTATTGAAAGTTGCAAGGTCAACTTTTCTGGTCAAACCACAATTTTCACGATTTTAACCGAAATTACGTATGATCTTGACTTAAATCATGCACAAATGTTGCACATAATTTACACCATGTACATACCGCCATTGACGTGAAGTGTTTCACCTGTGATATAAGCTGCCGCAGGTGACGCCAAAAATACCACAGCTTCAGCGATTTCGCGAGGGTCACCTAGTCGACCTGCTGGTACATTCGCCAAAGTTGCTGCACGTTGGTCATCATTTAGCGCTTTAGTCATATCTGTTTCGATGAAACCTGGAGCAACAGTGTTCACTGTAACGCCACGAGATGCAACTTCACGAGCCATTGATTTAGTAAAACCAATTACACCAGCTTTAGCAGCAGCGTAGTTAGCTTGACCAGCGTTACCCATAGTACCTACTACAGAACCAACGTTAACGATACGACCTTGACGCTTCTTCATCATGCCACGCAATACAGCTTTAGACATACGGAAGATAGGCGTTAGGTTAGTATCGATGATGTCATTCCATTCGTCGTCTTTCATACGCATAAGAAGGTTATCACGAGTGATACCAGCGTTGTTAACTAGAATGTCAATCGCACCGAACTCATCGTTGATGGTTTTCAGTGTAGATGCAATTGAGTCAACATCCGTTACGTTAAGAGCAAGACCTTTACCGTTCTCACCAAGGTACTCGCTGATTGCAGCAGCGCCGCCTTCAGACGTAGCAGTACCGATAACTTTAGCACCACGCTCAACTAAAAGTTCAGCGATTGCACGACCGATGCCACGGCTTGCGCCTGTAACGAGTGCAACTTTGCCTTCTAAATTCATCATAACTTCTCTATTAAGTGGTTATTTACTTAGCAGCTTCTAGTGATGCAGTGTCATTAACTGCAGCAGCTGTCATAGTTTTTACGATTCGTTTTGTTAGACCAGTAAGAACCTTACCTGGACCTAATTCTAATAGCTTCTCAACGCCTTGCTCATTCATTGCTTGTACGCCTTCAGTCCAACGAACTGGGCTGTATAGCTGACGAACAAGTGCGTCTTTAATTTTTGCAGGGTCAGTTTCAGCAATAACATCAACGTTATTGATAACAGGCAATGCTGGCGTGTTGAACTCTAGAGCTTCTAGAGCCACCGCTAGCTTGTCTGCTGCAGGTTTCATCAGTGCACAGTGAGATGGCACAGAAACAGGTAAAGGAAGTGCACGCTTAGCGCCCGCTTCTTTACATAGTGCACCTGCACGCTCAACTGCCGCTTTGTTACCTGCGATAACAACTTGGCCTGGAGAGTTAAAGTTAACTGGAGACACGACTTCGTCTTGCGCAGCTTCTTCACACGCTTTAGCAATCGCTTCATCATCTAGACCGATGATTGCGTACATTGCACCAACACCCGCTGGTACTGCTTCTTGCATCAGTTGACCACGTAGTTCAACCAGCTTGATCGCTTCTTTAAAATCGATAACGCCAGCACATACGAGTGCAGAGTATTCGCCTAGGCTGTGGCCTGCTAGGTTTACAGGTTGCTCTAGACCAAGCTCTTGCCATACACGCCAAATTGCAACAGACGCTGTTAATAGAGCCGGTTGAGTGCGGAAAGTTTCATTTAGATTTTCTACTGGACCATCTTGAACCAATGCCCATAGATCGTAACCAAGTGCTTCTGAAGCTTCAGCAAATGTTTGTTTAACAACATCATACTGTTCGCCTAGGTCAGCAAGCATACCGATAGCTTGAGAGCCTTGGCCTGGGAATACGATAGCAAACTTGCTCATTGTAATTATCCTTTAAGCAAAGCAAAAAATTGAATAAGGCACATAAGTTATGTGCCTTGTTTGTTGATTATCGCTTGAGGTTAGAATTTAACTAACGCAGAACCCCAAGTGAAGCCGCCACCAAAGGCTTCAAGAAGAAGCGTTTGACCACGTTTAATTCGCCCGTCGCGAACAGCCTCATCGAGTGCTGTTGGTACGGTAGCGGCCGACGTATTGCCGTGCTTATCAAGGGTAATCACCACTTGATCAAGTGACATCGTCAGCTTTTTAGCCGTTGCCGAGATAATACGGTAGTTCGCTTGGTGTGGAACTAACCAATCAAGCTCTGACTTATCCATATTATTCGCAGCTAATGTGTCTTTAACTAGCTTAGAAAGCTGAGTTACCGCCACTTTGAATACTTCGTTGCCTGCCATGTGCAGCCATTTGTCAGCATCACCGCCGCGCTCTGGTACTTCTAAGCTTAGAAGCTCACCGTGTTTACCATCAGAGTAAATGTGAGTAGACAAAATACCTGGCTCTTCGCTTGCGCCTACAACCACCGCGCCTGCTGCATCACCAAATAGGATGATAGTAGAGCGGTCAGTCGGATCACAGGTTTTTGACAGTGCATCAGCACCAATTACCAAAACGTTCTTACACATGCCAGTCTTGATGTGTTGATCAGCAACAGACAGTGCATAAACAAAACCAGAACACGCTGCAGCCAAATCAAACGCAGGGCAGCCTTTAATACCAAGCTTACCTTGTACCTGACATGCCGAAGACGGGAATGTGTGGCTACTGCTGGTTGTCGCAACGATGATTAAATCTATATCTTCTTTGTCGATACCTGCCATTTCAATGGCATTTTCAGCAGCGTAAAACGCCATATCAGCAACGGTTTCATTTTCCGCTGAAATACGACGCTCTTTAATACCTGTTCTAGCAACAATCCACTCATCGCTAGTCTCTACCATTTTCTCTAAGTCTGCGTTTGTACGCACCTGAGATGGCAAGTAGCTGCCAGTACCTAAAATTTTGCTATACATGAAGACTAATAATGCCTCTCGAGTAAAACCGCTTCCAAACGATCGCTAATGCGGCTGGGGACTTGTCGTTTGACCTCGTGTACTGCTTCACCAATCGCGTTGACGACTGCAGACACATCAGCACTTCCATGACTTTTAATGACAATGCCGCGCAATCCTAACAAACTTGCGCCGTTATACTGGTCGGGGTTCAAGGTTTTTAATTCAGTAAATAGCTCAGAAAACAACATTCTGGCTATCCAACCCTTTATTGTTGAAGCCATCATGCGCGTTTTTAGCTTATCAATAAAGAGCTGAGCTGTACCTTCGCACGTTTTTAAGCAGACATTGCCCACAAAACCATCACATACGACGACATCAGCAGCATCTTGAAGTAATTGATTACCTTCAATATAGCCTATGAAATTCACAGACTGAGTATTCGACAACATTTCAGCGCATCGTTTTACAAGGTCATTGCCTTTAATTTCTTCTGCACCGATATTCAAGATGGCGACACGTGGAGCGCGACCTAAATGTTGTTCCGCTAATGCACTACCCATGACGGCAAACTGAAAGAGTGAATCCGCGTCACTAGAAACGTTCGCCCCTAAATCAAGCATCCATGTGCGGTTCCCTGATGCGGTAGGCAAAGCTGAAACCAATGCAGGCCTATCAATACCAGGAAGCAGTTTAAGTCGGAAACGGGACAAAGCCATCAGTGCGCCAGTGTTACCACCACTCACACAAGCGTCAGCCTGTGATTCGGCAACCAGATCGATAGCGGCACGCATAGAACTGCCCTGACTATTACGTAAGGCTAGTGAAGGTTTTTCAGAGTTGGAAATAACTCGATCACAATGCTGGATACTCAAACGAGAATCAGGCATTCGACCTAATGAAGATAATTGAGATGTGATCGCATTTCGATCACCTATGAGAATGACTTTTAGCTCTGGGAAATACGACAGTGCCTGCACGGCGGCAGGCACTGTTACACGAGGACCGAAGTCCCCGCCCATTGCATCAAGCGCAACGGTTAGATTTTGCAAAGGTCAACCTTACTTGTTGATAACCTTTTTGCCGCGGTAGAAACCTTCGGCAGTCACGTTGTGACGTAGGTGAGTTTCACCTGAAGTTGCGTCTACAGAAAGTGCAGCTGTAGTTAGTGCATCGTGTGAACGACGCATGCCACGCATTGAACGTGATTTCTTGCTCTTTTGTACGGCCATTGACCCTACTCCTATGTAAATTCTTAAAGAAGCTGTTACTTCTTCAAGCTTTTTAAAACATCAAATGGATTCGGCTTTTTATCTTCCTCAATTTCTTCAGGAAGTTCGCCAAACACCAAATTATTTGAGTTAACGCTACAGTCCGCATCGTCGTGCATTGCTATTTGTGGCAATCCAAGGATGAACTCGTCTTCAACTAATTGAATCAGGTCTAACTCACCGTACTCGTTCAGATCTACCAAATCGTACTCTTCCGGTGCTTCCTCTTCACTTTTCTCACTGTAAACAGGAGTATAAGTAAATTGGACATCGCACTCATGTGCGAAAACCTCATTACAACGTTGACACTCTAAATCGACTTCGACGTTAGCTTTACCAGAGATAACGACTAATCGTTGTTCATCAAGCCCAAATGACATTGAGACTTGCGCGTCACGTTTTACGCCTTCAGTTGCTTCAGTTAAACGCTTTAAAAGACTGACTTGAATGATACCATTCATATCCAGTCGTTTTTGAGCCGTTCTTGCCGGATCAACTGTACGCGGTATTTTTTCCTTTTGCATAGGGCGCGAATCTTATCTTCCAAATCATGTTTAGTCAAAGGAAATGGCAAAAAAAATGTACTTTCCTGCCTTTCCTATTCAGAGCATTATGAATAGCAGGACAAGTTACGTTATCCTGAGATAAATGCTTCCTTGAATTGTAAATTAAAATGAGAAATTACCAACTAGTTTTAGCCTCTACATCACCATTTAGGCAAGAGATCCTCAAAAAACTACAGTTAAGCTTCATTACCGCCAAACCAGACTGCGATGAAACGCCGCTTTCAAATGAGACGCCTCAACAGTTAGTCATGCGCCTTGCCGAGACAAAAGCTAAGTCTTGCGCGGTAGAGCAACCGAGCTTAGTGATTGGCTCTGATCAGGTTTGTGTGATTGATGGAGAGATCATTGGTAAACCACATACTCGTGAAAAAGCAATTGAGCAGCTAGCGCGCCAAAGTGGTAAGAGCATCACTTTTTATACTGGTCTTTCGGTTTGGAACAGCGAGACCAACAAAGCTGACACGCGTCTCGACACCTTCATCGTGCATTTCCGTGATTTAACCGAGCAGCAGATCATCTCTTACGTTGAGAAAGAAGAGCCTTATTACTGCGCGGGCAGTTTTATGTGTGAGGGGTTGGGTATTGCGTTATTTAAGCAGATGGAAGGCAAAGATCCGAACACCCTAATTGGTCTACCCCTTATCGATTTAGTGGATATGTTAGATGCCCAAGGGATGAGTGTTCTTTAACTAGCGCTTATCACACTTACAGAGATTCCCTACTCCTTCCTTCGTCAGTCTAGAGAATGACGAAGACTAATGATTATTGCAGTCTGAGTTTTTTTTATCTAGTCATCAGTAATGCAATGTGCCGTCATCCTCAAGAGCGAGGAACGAGCGAGTTGGGGAGCTTCTACAGTAGGCACAAACAAAAAAGTAGGCACAAACAAAAAAGGTTGACGATATTCGTCAACCTTTATCATTTTCAGATAGCTGAGAGTAAATTCCGAAAGAATTCTCCGTTTCGTATCTCGTATCTCGTATCTTCTTAGATCTTACGTAATCCGGTCAGTGCTTTTTCAAGTCTTGCTTCCATTGGCGCCGAGATATCCATCTTCTCTTCGCTACCTGGGTGCGTAAACTTAATGTTTGCTGCGTGTAGGAACAAACGATCCAGACCAACCTTACCCGTGTAAGCATCAAAACGACGATCACCGTAGCGATCATCCCAAGCGATTGGGTGGCCAGTATATTGAGTATGTACACGGATTTGGTGCGTACGACCCGTAATTGGACTCGCTTGAACTAACGTCGCATCTTTGAATTTTTCTAAAACTCTAAAACGCGTCTCAGATGCTTTTCCGTTCGGGTTCACACGAACAATACTGTTCACTTCGTTTTTCAATAATGGAGCGTTAACAACCTTACAGCTGTTCTTCCATTCGCCCATGACTAAAGCGAAGTAATATTTTTGAACCGTTTTTTCACGGAACTGTGCTTGAAGGTGTCTTAGCGCCGAGCGCTTCTTAGCAACAAGCAAAATGCCAGATGTATCTCTATCAATACGATGCACTAACTCTAGAAAACGAGCATCAGGACGAAGTGCACGCAATGCTTCGATTGCGCCAAACTTCAGCCCACTGCCACCATGAACAGCAGTGCCCGAAGGTTTGTTCAGAATCAGCATGTGATCATCTTCGTAAATGATGCACTGTTCTAATTCTGAAACCTTGTTGAGTTTCGTGCTTGGCACGTTCTCTTCGGTTTTCTCTTCAATCGTGACTGGCGGGATACGAACTAAATCACCAGCTTTTAGTTTGTACTCAGCCTTGATGCGTTTTTTATTTACGCGGACTTCGCCTTTACGCACGATTCGGTAAATCATGCTTTTCGGGATGTTTTTTAATTGGTTGCGTAAGAAGTTATCAATACGCTGACCAGCCATATCTTCGTCAATGTCGACAAATTGGACTTGGGTTCTAATTTCGCTCATTGGGCTATTGTATCACTGTCACTTTTGATAATTGAGATTTTCTTAGCTCGATTCCGAACTTATTTATCCATAATCCCTACCGATCTATCCTCAAATGCTCGTTGAAGTTCTATATTTCTTTGATTCTTCGAACAAAAAAGCACCAAGATTCCTGCAAATTAAAATATCAATTGATAAATTATTTATAGACAGTGAGTTAGAGCTATCAAAACCCAAACAAAAACTGTTTTTTTTACAGCATTCCGACAAAGCAGATTGCTGTGTTTACCGACCGCTGCTATAGTTCACAGCTGCTATCAGTGGTTTGACTATTATTTAAACAGCTAACCATTCATAAGCAAGTAAATGAGTAGATAACTCAGATTAGACAGTGCTGCAATCGGCGTAAGACACGGTCAACTGAGTTCCTTATCGCTCTACTCACGTACGCTCATGTTGAGTATTCACCGCCACATCGCGGATCATAGGCTAACTCCCTATGATGACTGACGTGCCCCAGAGCATCCCTCTCCAGCCGGGAGGCTGCACCGATAAAGCCATGGGATCTGGCACCATGAGAAACGAAATAAAGCGATAAGAACAATGATGAAAATAAGAAAAGACAATGAGAATTTCTAAATGAAAAGAATGTTAATTAACGCAACTCAAAAAGAAGAGTTGCGTGTCGCTTTGGTTGATGGCCAGCGACTGTTCGATCTAGATATCGAAAGTCCAGGTCACGAGTCAAAAAAAGCGAATATCTACAAAGGACGTATTACCCGTATTGAGCCAAGCCTAGAAGCGGCATTTGTTGATTACGGCGCAGAACGTCACGGTTTCCTCCCTCTTAAAGAAATTGCCCGCGAATACTTCCCTGAAGGTTATACATACCAAGGCCGTCCTAGCATTAAAGAAGTGCTAAAAGAAGGCCAAGAAGTAATCGTACAAGTAGAGAAAGAAGAACGTGGTAGCAAAGGTGCTGCACTGACAACTTTCATCTCTTTGGCGGGTAGCTACTTAGTTCTTATGCCTAATAACCCTCGTGCTGGCGGTATTTCTCGTCGTATCGAAGGTGATGAGCGCACTCAACTGAAAGCAGCATTAAGCACTCTTGAGCTTCCTCAAGGTATGGGCTTAATCGTGCGTACAGCAGGTGTTGGCAAAAGTGCAGAAGAGTTAGAGTGGGACCTGAATGTTCTATTGAATCACTGGGGCGCTATCAAGCAAGCTTCTGATTCAAATGCAGCTCCTTTCCTAATTCACCAAGAAAGTAACGTTATCGTTCGCGCGATTCGTGACTACCTACGTCGTGACATCGGCGAGATTCTAATCGACAGCAACACTATTTTTGAACGTGCACAAGCGCACATTCAATTAATACGCCCAGATTTCATGAATCGCGTTAAGAAATACGATGGTGAAGTACCACTATTCAGCCATTACCAGATTGAAAGCCAGATCGAATCTGCTTTCCAACGTGAAGTTCGTCTTCCGTCTGGTGGTTCTATCGTAATCGACCCAACAGAAGCTCTAACTTCTATCGATATCAACTCTGCTCGTGCAACAAAGGGCGGCGATATTGAAGAAACAGCGCTAAACACTAACCTAGAAGCGGCGGATGAAATTGCACGTCAATTACGTCTACGTGATCTAGGTGGTCTTGTTGTTATCGACTTCATCGATATGACTCCGGTTCGCCACCAACGCGAAGTAGAAAGCCGTCTACGTGATGCTGTTCGTTTAGACCGTGCACGTGTTCAGATTGGTCGTATTTCTCGCTTTGGTCTTCTAGAGATGTCTCGTCAACGTTTGAGCCCATCACTAGCAGAAGCAAGCCACCACATTTGTCCTCGTTGTACAGGTACTGGTGTTGTTCGTGATAACGAATCTCTAGCACTGTCTGTTCTACGTTTGATCGAAGAAGAAGCTCTAAAAGACAACACAGCGCAAGTACTTGCTGTTGTGCCTGTGCCAATCGCTTCTTACCTTTTGAACGAAAAACGTCGCTCAGTAAACCACATCGAGAAGAACCAAGAAGTTAAGATCACTGTTGTTCCTAACTCAGACATGGAAACACCACACTTTGAGGTTATCCGTGTTCGTGAAGGCGAAGAGTTCGATCTACTGTCTTACCTACTTCCTAAGAAGCTAGACGCTCTTAAAGAAGCAGAAAGCAAAGAACCAGCAGAACAGACTATTCGTCCTAAGAAGATCGAAGAGCCAGCTCTGAAAGGCTTCGCAGCCCCTGCTCAATCAGCACCAACTCCTGCTCCAGCACCTAAAGCTGTAGAAGAGAAGAAAGCTGAGCCAGCAGCGACTCAAGAACCAGGTCTAATTGGTCGTTTCTTCAAAGCTATCGGTAGCTTCTTATTCGGCTCTTCAACTCAAGAAGAGAAGAAAGAAGAAGAGAAGAAAGAAGAAGAGAAACCTAAGAACAATCGCAACAACGGCAACCGTCAACGCCGTGATCGTAACGATAACCGTCGTCGCAACCAACGTGGTGAGCGTGGTGACAATCGTAACGAAAACCGTGACAACAAGCGCCGTCGTAAGCCAGCTCGTGACGAGAAGCCTGAAGAGCAGAAAGAAGCTGCTCCACAGCAGAATCGTCAACCTCGCAAGCCTAAGCAAGATCGTCGCAACAAGCCACGTGATGAGCAGAAGCAACGCGAAGAGCAAGCGCCTTCTAAACTAGCAGAAGAAGGTCTACAGCTAGCGGCAGAAGCTCAAGCTGACAAGCCAGAAGCGCCTAAAGCTAAGCCTGAAGCGAAAGCAGCTAAGATCAAAGAGCGTCGTCAACGTCGTAAACTGAACAAGCAAGTTCGTGTTAAAGACCAACAAGCTCAAGCTGAAGACAACGCGTCAAAAGAACAGGTTGTTGCAAAAGAACAATCAGTCGCTCAAGAGCAAAAAGTTGCGGAACAAGTAGAAGCAACTCAAGCAAATGCTGAGCAAACTGAACAGGAAGAGCCGAAGCAACGCCGTAACCGTCGTTCTCCACGTCACCTGCGTGCAAGTGGTCAACGTCGTCGTCGCGGTCGTGATCGTCGCCCTAACCCATTCCGCCTACGTAAAGGTGGTGTAGCTTCTCCTGAGATGGCTATGGGTAAAGTGATGCCTCGCTTCATTCCAAAACCTCACCACAAACAGACAAAACCTGAAGTGGCTGAAGTTCAAGTAGCAGTTGAAGCTCAAGTTTCTGTTAAAGAACAAGAGCAAAACGTAGCTCAAGAGACGGCTCCACAAAGCAACGTAGCAATGGCAGGCGGCTTTGCATGTCCTGAACTGGCTATGGGCAAAGTGATTATCCGTCGCGAAGAAGCTGCTGTTGAAGCTCAAGTAGCTGAGACTCCTGCTGTAGCTGAAGAAGCTCCAGTTGTTGAAGCACAAAAAGTTGAAACGCCTAAAGCTGAAAGTGTGGAAGTTGAACAAACTCCGGTTGAAACTGTGAAAGCAGAAGAAGTCGTAGTTGAAGCACCAGTTGTTGAAACTGCAGTCGTTGAAACAACAAAAGCAGTTGAAGCGCCTAAAGCTGAAAGTGTGAAAGTTGAACAAGCTCCTGTGGTAGAAGCACCAGCTTCAGAAGCAGCACCAAAAGCGGCAGTTGCTAAGAAACAAGCGGGTTCGCCAATGACTAAAGCTCCTGGTCCTCAAGAGATCAAAGAGATTGAAGTTGTTGCTGCTCCATTCCGTACTGAGCGTTTTGTACCGAAAGGTGCAGGCAGTCAAGCAGCGTCAAACAAAGCTGGCGCAGGCATGACTAAGCCAAACTACTAGCGTTTACTGCTAAGTAATCACTAGAAAATCGAATCAAAGGCTGCTTATTAAAGCAGCCTTTTTCATATCTGCTAATCGAATAAAAATTAATAGATATATTACTCAAAGTTAGGTTCAACCTTGAACTTAATCACATTTTTGGGTAGCATTCGCGCACTTATCTTTTCGACACTTCGCTATTGCCGCTCTTTTCAATCACCGTTTGGCTGCGCAATACACTCGTGTCGGGTAAATCCATCTTAAGCATAGCTGAGCAAACATGTTCGAATTCCCACAATTTTCAAAGCACTCTGTAAAGAATGATGTGCTTTCAGGTCTAACAGTAGCCCTAGCTCTGGTACCTGAAGCCGTAGCATTCGCCTTTGTTGCAGGCGTTGACCCAATGGTTGGTCTATACGCAGCATTCATCGTAGGTTTAATTACTTCTGTCTTCGGCGGTCGTCCAGGTATGATTTCTGGTGCAACTGGCGCAATGGCTGTTGTAATGGTGAGCCTAGTAGCAACCCATGGCGTTCAATACCTATTTGCGGCAGTTATGCTAGCCGGCCTTCTGCAAATTGCAGCGGGTGTATTTAAGCTAGGTAAATTCATCCGTATCGTTCCGCACCCAGTAATGATTGGTTTCGTGAACGGCTTAGCGATCGTTATCTTCCTAGCACAGCTTGGACAATTTAAGGCACCAGATGTAACAGGTGCACTAACTTGGTTACCAAGTGGTCAAATGACACTGATGTTAGGCCTTGTAGCACTGACTATGGCTATCATCCACTTCCTACCTAAGCTAACAACAGCAGTACCATCGTCATTGGTTGCTATTGTTACGGTAACGGCTTTGGTTGTTGGCCTTGATCTAGAAACTCGTACTGTTGTTGACTTCTTGCGCACTATGTCTGGTGACGAAGCAGCAACACTAGCGGGCTCTCTACCAACATTCTCTATTCCAGCAGTACCGTTTAGCTTAGAAACGCTATACATCATCCTGCCTTATGCAGTGATTCTTGCAGCGATTGGTCTAATCGAATCACTACTGACGCTAACCGTACTAGACGAAATGACAAACACTCGTGGTCAATCTAACCGTGAATGTGTTGGTCAAGGTATGGCGAACGTGACGTGTTCAGTATTTGGCGCGATGGGTGGTTGTGCGATGATCGGTCAATCGATGATCAACGTAAACTCAGGTGGTCGTGGTCGTCTGTCTGGTATCGTTGCTGCCGTTGCACTACTGATGTTCATTCTATTCGGCTCTGCACTTATCGAAATGATTCCTCTAGCAGCGCTAGTGGGTGTAATGTTCATGGTTGTAATTGGTACATTCGAATGGGCAACCTTCAAGCTTGCACGTCGCGTACCTAAGCAAGACTTCTTCGTTATCGTTCTTGTTACGGTTGTAACTGTAATGACTGACCTAGCGGTTGCTGTATTTGTGGGTGTCATTGCATCTGCACTAATGTTTGCATGGCAACATGCTAAGCATATCTACGCAGACACATCGGTAAACGACAAAGGCTCTAAAGAGTACAAGGTTAACGGCCCAATCTTCTTTGGTTCAACGGCTAATTTCCTAGAGTTGTTTGACGCATACAACGATCCACAAGATGTTATCGTTGATTTCGCAAACTCACGTGTTACCGACCACTCAGCTATTGAAGCGATTGATACTATTGCAGAGCGTTACGCAGCACTAGGTAAAACGCTTCACCTTCGCCACCTAAGTCAAGACTGTGTTGCTATGCTGCACAAAGCCGGTAGCTTAGTCGAAGCGAACGTAGCAGAAGACCCAATCTACAAAGTAATGTCTAAGTAATCTTAGGCAGAACGTAAAGCTAGATTTAAAAGGCCGACATTAAATGTCGGCCTTTTTTATACGTCGTATTTATTAACTAGCCAGTAAAGTACTGAACATAGCTTTAATGTTAAATAGACCTCAATATCGCTTCGCCCGACTCTTCGATTAAGTCCAAAACCAGCTCAAAACCATCACCCTCTCCATAATATGGATCCGGAACCTCTTGATAGTCAGATTCACCAAAACTCAAAAATAGCGCGAGCTTGTATTGCAGGTGCGCTGGGCACTGACTCATTAAGTCATCTAAGTTCGCCCTATCTGCCGCGAGTATCAGGTCAAACTCTTCGAAGTCATTCGCGACCACTTTACGAGAAGTAATTCCCTTGAAACTGTAGCCTCGCTTCTCGCCAGCTGCCTTTGAGCGCGAATCCGGAGGGTTTCCTTGATGAAAGCCAATCGTCCCCGCAGAATCGACCACAACATCAATATCCAGCTGTTTCGCTTTCTTTCTGAGTACCGCCTCACCTGTTGGCGAGCGACAAATATTCCCCATGCAAACCACGAGTATCTTTTTCATCCGTAATCACCTGTTCTTCCGATGGTTTTTGCTATCGTTAAGTTAGGCTATGATAGGCGCAATCACAACTTAAAAGGATTTGTTATGTCGACCGAAGACAACAAAGAACAACGTCATAAAGCAAGACAACAGAAAGTAAAAGAACAAGTCGATGCACGTGTGGCCGCTGCACAAGAGGTCAAAGGCCTACTATTGGTGATTACGGGGAATGGTAAAGGGAAATCAACATCAGGTTTCGGCACCATTACTCGCGCTGTGGGTCACGGTAAGAAATGTGCCGTTGCTCAGTTTGTTAAAGGCACCTGGGATAACGGCGAAAAAAACGTTCTGCAAAAGCTCGATGTAGAGTTCCAAGTAATGGGCACAGGTTTTACTTGGGAAACTCAGAACAAAGCGCAAGATATTGAAGCTGCGCAGCGTGTATGGAAAGAGTGTCAACGCATGCTGGCTGATGAGTCGATTGATGTGATTCTGTTTGATGAACTGACTTACATGGTGAGCTATGGTTACATCGAACTCGATGAAGTAGTAGAAGCGTTGAACAACCGTCCGAAAATGCAGTCTGTAATCATTACAGGCCGTGGGGCGCACCGTACTCTTACAGAAATGGCTGATACCGTATCTGAAGTGCGTAATGTAAAACACGCATTTGAATCTGGTGTAAAAGCGCTACAAGGCGTTGATTGGTAATCACCTTCAACCAGAGATCCCACGACTCGGTTACTCTTCCCTCTAGAGGATGACGACCACTAAGACGTCACGCCCTTGAATAAAAGGACAAGTACCTATCGTCATTCCCTAGAACGAGGGACGAGTGTCATAGGGAATCTCTCTTGAGTATTATCGAAGCCAAAATAAAAAGCGCCATTCCTACAACAGGAATGGCGCTTTATTCATTTCAAAATGAGCTAAGGATTAATTAAACAAGCCTTTTAGTAGGCCGTTTACTGCGTCTCTTGTTTTCTCATCTTTGATCTTGTCACCGTACTTTTCGTCTAGCTTTTCTAAACCACGATCAATCTCTTTCTGTGCTTTCTGTTTCAATACATCATCAAAAACAAGTGCAAATTTCGGGTCTGCCCACTGGCCAGTTACCTTAATTGGGATAGTCACATCTTTCAGGTCATCAATGCTCTTACCACCCTGACCTTCTAACGAACCAACGATCGATGTACGAACAAGGAAGTCTACGGTTTCATTAATGAAGTTAGCTTTACCTTGGCCAGTAACGCGCAGTAGTGGTGACTGTGCCGACAAGTCGTTGGTTGAAACCCAACCTTTGTCGACCTTCAACGTCGCTTTCATTGCACTGAAGTCCGTTTTTTGAGCTTCATTTGTGCTTTCAACTTTCTCGCCTTTGATCTTCGCGTAATTCTCACGAATCAATTGCGCAACGTTGATACCGTTTACCGCACCATCTTCAAAGTTAATCGCGATAGTACCAACTAGGTTCTTCTTAATACCCGTCGGAGTCAGGCTCTTACCTTTCACATTAACATCGATATTACCAGTACCTTCCAGCATATCGTTATCTGCAACATCAACCAGTAACGGCTGAACTTTCACGCCTTTGATTTTCTTCTTAGCTGTGTAAGTCGCTGGTGTTTTACGTGCATCTAACTTAGCAGTTGCAGAAATGGAGCCTTGGTAAAGGTTCGATGTGAATGAGGTAAGTTCTGCGATACCGCGGTTAACCGAGAATGCTGTTTTAACATTCTGCATTTTCGCATTGCTCGCCTTGAACTTATCAATCGTGATATCACCTTTAACGTCTAACGTTTTCAGTGCCGACAGATCAGGTTCTACTTCTTTCGCAGGTGCAGAGCTACCTGAGTTTGACGTTGAACCACCAGCAGACTCAGAAGGAGCAGTGCTCGCCGTTTCTGTTGTGTTACCTAGACCTAAGAACTCATCAAGGTCGATGTTCGGGCTATGAAGAGAGAAACGAACCTTTGGAATTTCAGACAGGGTTACGTCAGCTTTACCATCTAGCGCGATAGAGTTTGCTTGTAGCTTCTCTAACACGAAGCTCAAGTGGCTCTTAGTGAGGTCAAAGCTCAAGTCAGATAACATATCGACTTTCATTGGTGATTGCGGAAGCGTGTCACCTTTGAATGTTGAGTCTAGCGTTAACTTATTCAGTGTCACTTTTGAAATCGCGCTATCAACGGTTAGCTCACCGCTACCTTTCAGGTCTAGGTCAAGACCCGCGGCTTTACCTACCACAGCGTAAGTCAGTTGGTTAACCTTATCGAATTCAAACGTATCCAAGCCAATCTTCGCAGAGTCTATCGACGTTGCTGGATCATTGAATTTCGCATTGAGGTCAATATTGCGCAGCGCGTAACTTGCGAAACCTTCCGCTAATTTAAATTCAGCACTGCCGTTTGCAGAGAATTTCTGTTGATTGTTTTCACCAGAAGCGGCGAAGGTTGCCGTTGTCCATGTATCCACAGCAAACTCGGATAAGTTCAAAGACACATCGTACAACTTAGTGAATGAACCCGCTTGCTTGTCGTCCATTTCAAACAGTGCGTTTGATACAGTGACACCCGCAAGGTTAATCGTCCAACCAGATGCTTCCGTTGCGCTTTGTTCTTCAGGTGCAGGAGCTGATTCCGAATTGGTGTCTGCAACAGCAGTCTCAGATTCTTGAGGCGCTGACGCTTGTGTTAACGCATCTATGTTCTTACGACCATCTTTAAGCGTTTCTAAATAGAACTCTGCACCGTCTAGAGTGATGTTGCCGATCTCTAGTTGGTTGCTAAATAGCGGAGTAACCGAAACATCAACGCCAACGGTATCAACCTTGAATAGGTTCGGTTGGGTAAACCCTTCTGGGTTACGTAATTCAGTTTGACCAAGTTCAAAGCCAATAGATGGGAAAAATTGCCAGCTGATATCGCCCTCGATCACGAGCTCTAGGCCTGTGTATTTCTGGGCTTGTTCGACAATTAATGGCTTAAATTGGTTGGGATTCACTAACAGCACTAGTGCCAGAATTGCTGCAATAACAACAAACACTGGTACAGCTATGAAAATGAGTAGTTTCTTCATCCGCATATTCCTTGCTTAGATTCCAAAAGAAAGTGGCACTATAAAAGTGCCACTGATTCGGTAAAAAATAAAGCTAAGTGAGTCACTTAGGCAAATTTTTATTCGATTAAGACTTCAACAACTTCGCAATGTGCGCTTTTAGCACATCAATCGCAATACGGTTTTTACCACCACGAGGAACGATGATGTCTGCATGTTGTTTTGAAGGCTCGATAAACTGCATGAACATTGGACGTACAGTTTCTTGGTATTGCTTAAGCACTGTGTCCATTGTACGACCACGCTCTTCCACATCACGCTTAACACGGCGTAGTAGACAGATGTCTAACGGTGTATCCATAAACACGCTTGCGTGCATTAGTTCACGAAGACGCGGGTCTGTAAGAAGCAGAATACCTTCTAAAATGATCACTTTCTTAGGAGTAAGTGTAGTCGTTTCAGAAGTACGTGTGTGCTCTGTGTAACTGTATTCAGGAACTTCTACGGCATTGCCACTCATTAGCTGCTGTAGATGTTCACATAAAAGGTCATGATCTAGTGCATTTGGGTGATCGTAGTTAGTTTTAACTCGCTCTTCCATACTCAAGTGGCTTTGGTCGCTGTAATAGCAATCTTCCGTGATAACACCAATTTGATGGTCGCCTACTTTTTCGCGCAGCTCATTATAAATCGTACTAGCAATCAGACTTTTTCCTGAAGCTGAAGCGCCAGCGATACCTACGATGACACATTGATTATTATCAGACATTATTTTGCACCCGATATGGTTTGGTGGTGGGAATAGATAAACCGCCTGATTATAGGGGCTAAAGCACATAGATTCTAGTCGCCATTTTAGCTAATTGCAGTCAAATTGATGATCTCAATACATTTACTTAAGACAATCGTTTGCTTTCAAATAACTTGCCTACAACTATTTGCACAAGCCCAATGGATATTGACTTAAATCCACCGCTATTTATCTAATCCAAACAATATTTAAACGACTTTGTGATTAACGTGCGCTATTCAACCATAGAAAAGTTAATCGCTTCCGGCCTGGCTTTACCCGTCCAGAACATTTTCGCAGCCACATTCTCTGCAAGCTCTAAATAGTGACGAGTATGTTCGCTATCTGGTCGACGAACGACTGTCGGACAACCAGCATCGATGTCTTCACGAACATCAATGTGCAGTGGGATTTGCGCTAAGATATCGAGGTAAAACTCTTCTGACATCGCTTCTGCACCACCCGCACCAAAGATATGCTCTTTCTCACCACAGTGACTACAGATATGGTAGCTCATGTTTTCCACTAAGCCCGCAACTGGCACGCTCACTTTATCAAACATCGCGACACCTTTACGTGCGTCTGCTAATGCCAAATCTTGAGGAGTAGTAACAACAACCGCGCCTGTTACTGGGATTTGCTGAGATAGAGTTAACTGAATATCACCCGTGCCCGGTGGCATGTCGATAACTAGGTAATCCAATTCTGGCCATACGGTTTCGTTAACAAGCTGACCTAAAGCCTTGGCCGCCATTGGACCACGCCAAATTGCAGCATCGTCTTTCGAAACAAGGTAACCGATAGAGTGAGTGAAAATGCCGTGCGCTTCGATTGGCATCATCCACTTATTGTTCTGAACTTCTGGTTTCGCATCTAATTGTCCAAGCATCATCGGCACAGAAGGGCCATAGATATCGGCATCCAATAAACCCACTTTTGAACAAGACTTAGATAAAGCCAGAGCAAGATTGACGGAAGTGGTCGATTTGCCCACCCCACCCTTTGCAGATGTCACGGCGATGATGTTCTTCACGCCCTTCAATGGCGTCGCTACTGTCGTTTCTAACGCAGATGGCTTCACCTTTACTTCAAATTGGAAAGCACTCACAAGCTTTTGCTCAATTTGGGCATTAATCCAATCTTCAAGATCAACAGCAAGCTGGTTAGCAGCGAAAGGCAAGGTAATAACAAACGATCCACGAGGATCAACAGAGACAATGTTTTGGTGTAGCGCCCACTCTGGGATGAGGATTGGTGACTCAAACTCATTCAACCATGAACAGAAATCTTGCTTCGAAGTAAAGTTACGCATTGGGGCTCCTTTTTTTATTTATGCTATCACCCACGAGATGAAGACTGAACCCCTAAAAAACTAGGGGAATCCTTTGTCTGATACCTTGGCGTATCACACGTTATAAAGTAGTATTACCTCTCAAATTTATACCTATCAAAAAAGCGAATTATTAAGTATGGCAACTGATCCAAGACAACTTTTGGTAACTTGTGCGCTTCCGTACGCTAACGGCTCTATTCACCTTGGTCATATGCTTGAGCATATCCAAGCTGATATCTGGGTTCGATACCAGCGTCTACGTGGCAACACTGTAAACTTCATCTGTGCTGACGATGCTCACGGCACGCCAATTATGCTTAAAGCTCAACAGATGGGTATCACACCAGAAGAGATGATCGCTGCTGTTAGTGAAGAGCACCAAAAAGACTTCGCTGGCTTTGATATCAGCTTTGATAACTACCACAGCACACACAGCGAAGAGAACCGTGAACTGGCTTCTCACATCTACCTAGAACTTAAAAAGAACGGCTTCATTTCTAGCCGTACTATTTCTCAGCTTTTCGACCCTGAGAAAGAGATGTTCCTACCAGACCGCTTCGTAAAAGGTACTTGCCCTAAGTGTAAGTCAGAAGACCAGTACGGTGATAACTGTGATAACTGTGGTGAGACATACAGCCCAACTGAACTGATTAACCCTAAATCAGCGGTTTCTGGCGCAACTCCAGTAATGAAAGACTCTGAGCACTTCTTCTTCGACCTGCCTCAGTTCGAAAGCATGCTGAAAGAGTGGACTCGTTCTGGCTCTCTACAGAACGAAACTGCAAACAAAATGCAGGAATGGTTCGAGTCTGGCCTTCAACAGTGGGATATCTCACGTGACGCGCCTTACTTCGGCTTCGAAATCCCAGGCGAAAAAGACAAGTTCTTCTACGTATGGCTAGATGCTCCTGTTGGCTACATGGCTTCTTTCAAGAATCTATGTGACAAGCGTGACGACCTAAACTTCGACGAATACTGGAAGAAAGACAGCACAGCTGAACTTTACCACTTCATCGGTAAAGACATCGTTTACTTCCACAGCCTATTCTGGCCAGCAATGCTAGATGGCGCGGGTTTCCGTAAGCCAAACAACGTATTCGTACACGGCTACGTAACTGTGAACGGCGCGAAGATGTCTAAGTCGAAAGGCACATTCATCAAAGCAAGCACGTACCTAAACCACCTAGACCCTGAGTGTCTACGTTACTACTACGCTGCTAAGCTAAACAGCCGTATCGATGATCTAGACCTTAACCTTGAAGACTTCACTCAACGTGTAAACGCTGACGTAGTAAACAAGATTGTTAACCTAGCTTCTCGTAACGCTGGCTTCATCACTAAGCGTTTTGAAGGCAAGCTTTCTGCTGAATTTGCAGAACCAGAACTTTACAACGAATTCGTTGCTGCTGCTGAACGTATCGGTGAGCTATACGAAACTCGTGAGTTCAGCCGCGCTATCCGTGAAATTACCGCACTAGCAGACAAAGCTAACCAGTACATCGATGAGAAAGCACCTTGGGTTCTTGCAAAAAAAGAAGGTAAAGAGAAAGAGCTTCAAGAAGTATCTTCTGTTGGTATCAACCTATTCCGCGTACTAATGGCTTACCTGAAACCAGTAATGCCTGAGCTTGCGGCTCGCACTGAAGCTTTCCTAAACGAAGAGCTAACGTGGGAAGGTGTTGCAACACCGCTAACTGATCACGAAATCACTAAGTTCAAAGCGCTATTTAGCCGTATTGATCCTAAGAAAGTGGAAGCGATGATCGAGTCTTCTAAAGAAGATGCAGCAGCTGAAGCAGCGGCAAAAGAAAAAGCAGACGCTGAGAAAGAGCAAGCAAGCCAAACTGAGCTAGACAAAGAACCAATCGCAGATGAGATTGAGTTTGATGCCTTTGCTGCAGTCGATATGCGTATTGCTCGTATCATCTCTTGTGAAGAAGTACCAAAAGCGAACAAACTACTGAAATTCCAATTGGACATCGGTGGTGAAACGCGCCAAGTATTCTCTGGCATCAAGTCAGCATACAAACCTGAAGAGCTAGAAGGTAAGCTAACTGTTATGGTAGCAAACCTAAAACCTCGTAAGATGAAGTTTGGTATGTCTGAAGGTATGATCCTAGCAGCTGGCCCTGGCGGCAGCGACCTATGGATCCTTGAGCCACACGAAGGTGCTCAACCTGGTATGCGTGTAATGTAATCCTGACTTCAGTCAGATAGACAGCACTCATAGCAAAATCCCTAATGCACTTTTAGCTTGAAAGAGTTAACCAGCATTGGGGATTTTTTATATCTACCGAAAATAGGCGTTCTCTGTTAGAGTCGCCCTCAACTATGCTAAGTAAAGTATGAAATGGTTTATCAATGGCAATGCGCCATTTGAATCCACTTTACTCTCTAAACCTCTTTAGGACACCTCAGTGACTAACAATGAAATCTTGCGTCGTATTCAGCACGCACTAAACCTTAAAAATGCACAAATCATCAAAGCTATCGAACAAGCTGATGTGACGGTTGCTCATGACCAAGTGATTAACTGGCTGAAAGACGACAACGACAAGTCATGCTCTAAGATGAAAGATAAAGAGCTAGCGGTTTTCCTGAATGGTTTCATCAACCTAAAGCGTGGTAAAAAAGAAGGTGCTCAGCCTAAACCTGAGGTAGCACTGACAAACAACATGATTTTCATGAAGCTACGTATCGCGTTAAACATGAAAGCAGAAGATGTGCTAGACGTGTTAGAAGTGGTTGGCGTAAGTCTAAGTAAATACGAGATTGGTGCCTACTTCCGTAAGCCAGAGAACAAAAACTACAAAGTATGTGAAGACCAATTACTTTGCGACTTCCTAAATGGCGTTCAGTTTACTAACCGCCCAGATTCAGAAGAGTTTACAGGTTAAGTTTCTACTCATAGATAAGTAATCTGACCAAAGATAGCTCTCTACTCGTTGGTCAGTTTTACTAACTCATGATAAATAAAAAGCGGCGAGATAATTGAATTATCTCGCCGCTTTTTTGTTCTTTCTTTAACGCTATTTAGTTAGCCCAAAAGATTAGCTATCGTCTTCAGTGAAGTTCGTTGGCAACGTTGTTTTCATTTCGTTCCAAACCTGCGCACTTGCGATACCGTAATTACGGATCACCAATGGCAAGTTTTCACGTTGGCCGCTCTCACAGATAACGAACAACTCTTTATAGAAGTCCATCGCTAAACGTCGTGCTTCTGGGTTAGAGAAGTAGTAGCTACCAATACGGTCATACAGTTTACGTACACCGTTGAAGATCAGGCCGTAAATTTGGTTGCCTGAGTGGAATGCTAAACGTTGGAAAAGCATGTAATCGTAGAAGTTGAAAGTCTTCGCGATTAAGATCGTTTGACGTTTCGCTTCATCTTTCTCTGAATCTTCTTTTACTGCTTGCTTGATCTTGTCAGCGTATGGCGATGATTCTAAGAATTCATCCCATGTTGGTGCCGCAAGTAGCGCTTCACAAGATTCAATCACGTTACTAATAGTACGCTCTGAAGCTTCTTTGTTTGCTTTGAATGCATAACGCATAAAGATCGGGCTGATATTAGTACGGGCAGCAAGTAAGTCTTCTACCATCTTGCTTGCGTTATCAACGTCCAACGTCATTAGCGTATCAAGGATATGAAGACCTGATGTCTCCATAAACTGATTAACTTTGGTTGGTTTGCCGTGTTGGATTGTCAACCAACCATCACGAGCAAGACGTTGAAGTACTTCACGAAGCGTAGTACGTGTAACACCAATTAGCTCAGAAAGCTCACGCTCTGCTGGCAAGATAGAACCTGGAGGGAAACGGCCATTCCAAATACTTTCAATGATATACTTTTCTGCAAATCCTGCCGGGCTCTTCGCCTTAATGACCATCTACACTTCAATCCAATTTAATTATTCTGTTCTAATTTACTCATCATACCACTAGTTAACACCTAGCGGAAACACCCTCAAAAATTTTACTCACTCAAAACATCAATAGAGTTAAAACTCTAAAGTTCAGCACACGTTTGCACTCTAGGTTTAGAAAGCAAGCGACTATAAATCACTATTTCAACAAATCATTAACACAACAAATTTTCTTTAAAATCAATGAGATTGGTCATAATTTTAAAGCCATTAAATTGCAATATTAAGTTGTAATAATCATATATAAACCGTCTTTATTCTGTAAATTTCAATCATTTCGCTGAAATATTGATTCTAGTCGGTTTTTATCACATTTTAAGTGGTATGCTTCCGCTACTTTGATCGCGTTTCTCAACAAAAAAGAGGTATTTTTAGTGCTACAGGGCTTTTCCTGTTGACTAAATGTTATCTAAGAGTAGAGTTGCGCTCAAAAATAAGCAGTGCTTGAGTTTCTAAGGGAGTGACTTGGCAAGACCACAGAACATTACATGGAATGTAGTTTTTCTAAGTCACTGTTAGTTATAGTTTTTAACAATTTCTATAGCTCGATTCTCAAAATGTTGTATTGCTTGTCTATTCATAATCAACATAAAAGAGTATTAACATGCCGATGTCTCTCGGAAACGCTTTTATCAAGAACTTCCTTGGTAAAGCTCCTGATTGGTATAAACTTGCCATCATTTCCTTTTTAATCATCAACCCGTTTGTTTTCTTCCTAGTTGACCCATTTGTTGCGGGCTGGCTATTGGTGGTTGAGTTTATTTTCACTCTAGCTATGGCTCTCAAATGCTACCCTCTTCAACCGGGTGGTCTATTAGCTATTCAAGCAGTCGCCATTGGCATGACCAAACCAGAGATGGTTTATCACGAGCTGCAAGCAAACCTTCCTGTATTACTCTTGCTCGTATTCATGGTTGCTGGCATTTACTTCATGAAAGAACTGCTATTGTTCATTTTCACGAAGATCTTGCTTGGCATCCAATCTAAAATTTTACTTTCTGTTGCCTTCTGTGTTGCTGCTGCTTTCTTATCAGCATTCCTAGATGCACTAACAGTAATCGCCGTAGTTATTAGCGTTGCGGTCGGCTTCTACTCTATCTACCACAAGGTTGCATCGGGCAAAGGCACAACGTCTGCGCACGATCATACGCATGATGAAGAGATCTCTGAACTTACTCGTGATGACTTAGAAAACTACCGTGCTTTCTTACGTTCACTGCTTATGCACGCTGGTGTTGGTACAGCACTGGGTGGTGTAATGACCATGGTAGGTGAACCACAAAACTTGGTAATTGCTAAACAAGCAGGCTGGGAATTCGGTGAATTTATCATCCGTATGCTGCCAGTAACACTGCCTGTTTTCTTCTGCGGTATTGTGACTTGTGCACTAGTAGAAAAATTCAAAGTATTTGGTTACGGCTCAGAGCTGCCAACGAATGTTCGCCAAATCTTGGTTGAATTTGACAACAAAGAACGTGCAAACCGCACCAAGCAAGACGTAGCAAAACTATGGGTTCAAAGTGCCATCGCAGTTTGGCTTATTGTTGGCCTTGCACTTCACGTTGCTGAAGTAGGTTTGATTGGTCTTTCTGTGATCATCTTAGCAACAGCGTTTACTGGTGTTATTGAAGAGCACTCTATGGGTAAGGCCTTTGAAGAAGCGCTACCATTTACTGCACTTCTTGCCGTTTTCTTCGCTGTTGTTGCTGTGATCATCGACCAAGCTCTATTTAAGCCAGTAATCGATGCTGTACTTCACGTTGAAGATAAAGGCGCACAACTCGCCCTCTTCTATGTTGCCAACGGTATTCTATCGATGGTTTCAGATAACGTATTCGTAGGTACGGTTTACATCAACGAAGTGAAAACTGCACTAGTAGAGGGTATCATCACTCGTGACCAATTCGACCTACTTGCTGTTGCTATCAACACAGGTACTAACCTACCTTCTGTTGCGACGCCAAACGGCCAGGCTGCATTCCTATTCCTATTAACATCAGCACTTGCTCCGTTAATTCGACTGTCTTACGGCCGCATGGTTATCATGGCTCTGCCATACACCATCGTGTTAGCACTGGTTGGCCTTGCAGGTATCGTGTTCTTCGTAGAACCGATGACAGCATGGTTCTACGATGCAGGTTGGATCATTCAGCGCACTGGTGAAGCTGTTGCTCCAGTTATCTCTGGCGGTCACTAAGCTAAACACTGTGTCGCAAACCATAAAATGTGTAACTCACTAATCAAAAATATTAGTTGATTAGGAAACTTATCCAAGATAAAAAGCTCTGAGTAATCAGGGCTTTTTTATTTTATAGACAGGATTCAATTCGTGAACTTTTTAGCAATGATCAAAGACTTCTCTAAGGGACGTTTATCTTGGCTTTTACTGCTGGCTTTTATTGTCTTTTTTGAAGCGTGCGCTCTCTTCTTCCAACACGTGATGATGCTTGGTCCTTGCGTAATGTGTATCTATGAGCGCGTTGCTATGCTCGCTATCGGTGTTGCAGCCATGATTGGTGCTATCGCCCCGAATAACCCAATATCACGCTGGTTAGGCCTTGCTGGTTGGGGATTTGGCGCATACAAAGGTTTGATGCTTGCTTTAGAGCACGTCGATTACCAGTTCAATCCGTCCCCTTTCGCAACCTGCGACTTATTCGTGACCTTCCCTAGCTGGGCGCCTTTAAACCAATGGGCACCTTGGATGTTTGAAGCTTACGGTGATTGCAGCAAGGTTGTGTGGCAGTTCTTCGATCTTTCTATGCCTCAGTGGCTTGTGATTATCTTTGCAGGTAACTTGGTTGCTTTCGGTATTGTGGTTATTTCTCAATTTGTTAAGTCGAAAAACGACTAACAGTAAGCAGTTGAAATTTAGACAACAAAAAAGTTGACCATGAGGTCGACTTTTTTATTACTTAAGCTTTTGAACATTTAAAGAGAGTCTGTTACTGACTCAAGTAATGTTCATCAACAAACTGCGATTAGCTGTTTTTACCACAGCACTGCTTGAACTTTTTACCACTTTCACATGGGCAAGCATCGTTGCGGCCGATATCTTTAAATGGATTCACGCTCTGCGATTTATTACCTAGCATCGCCTCATCAGCCGCCATTGCCACTTCTGAGATCATCAGATCGACCTGACCCACTAAATCGGCAAGCGATGGTGGGTTTTGAAGCCCAGCCGCAACCATTTGTTGTTGAGTTTGCTCTTCATCAATCGCTAACATTAATGTCGTCAACAGAGCTTGCAGCATGCGCAGAGTGCCGTCCGCAACCGTAATGCTTTGCCACTGCTCTTCCACTGTCGGCCAAACCATCATAAAACCTTCCGCAAAATCCGCGAACTGCTCATTGAAGTCACCTTCTGCAAACACATCAGTCAGTAAGTATTCACTTCGCTGAATTAGGTTGTGCTGTCGATTAATCTGTTCCGTCACTAATGTTACAAGCTCTTTGCCCGCTTCAGGAGCTACGATAGCAATCCATTCTTCAGGATCGAGTGGCTTTGTCGCTAAGTTAGACGCAAGGATTGCACCTTCGATAAACTGCGGCGTAATGTCTGAAATAGATTCTGGTAGGCTTAATAATTGATATGTCATGAAAGCTCTGGATATTTGGGCATTTTCGATATTATAACGTTATCCCCGCTAAGATGTCGCCAACCACTTCCCTCTGTTTTCTAACCGATAACGATACGCAAACCATTGCTATTCAAATATTGGCGAGATTTCACTTATTTCGCTTTGATAATCAGAACCTTGGGTGTAAAACGCTTCCATAAACATTTAGTTACATTTAGGCGTGGTCAACATGAAATCAAAATCCCAAGGTTTTACATTACTCGAACTTGTCGTTGTGATCGTTATACTAGGTATATTGGCTGTGACGGCTGCACCTCGGTTTCTTGGTGTTCAGAGAGATGCTCATGAAGCATTAGCACAAGGCGCATTTGCTGCGTTCAGAAACAGCATTGATATGTACCACTCTCAATGGCTTGTCGATGGAGAGCCCGGCTTCGATCAAGTGGTGAATTACGGTCAGGGTGACATTTATCCTTCTTCTTCAGGGTTTCCATTCGCCGTTGGTGATGCTCCAGTCAGCGCTGGTGTAGGATTATCTGGTGACGACTGTGTTGAGCTTTGGAATGCACTAATGACGACCGACCTAACAATAAGAGCCCATGGAAGTTCCGTTTTTCCATCTGAAGAGAATATCGTCGGCTGGTATACTGCAGATCCAAGCTGCTATTACTATTACACCAGTGGTTTTTCATTTGGCGAAGATATCCCTAGACTTAACTACTTTCCACTAACAGGAGAAGTAACCATTACTGCAGATAGTCCGAGCTCATAGTGACAATCCTGTAAGCACACCGTACAATCACGCCTCTTAATTTCAGGACAGAGATGTTTCGGTAGATCAGCATGCGAGTAATACTTGGCCCGATGGAGGGCGTTCTAGACCACCTAATGCGTGAAATTCTCACAGAGATCAATGATTACGATCTCTGTGTTACTGAATTCGTCCGCGTTACGGATCAATTACTGCCACCGCATGTATTCCATCGCTTGTGTCCAGAACTCCACCAAGGCTCACAAACCATGGCTGGTGTTCCTGTCCACGTTCAACTGCTTGGACAACACCCCAAATGGATGGCAGAGAACGCTATCCAAGCAGCAAGTCTTGGCGCGAAAGGCATAGACCTTAACTTTGGTTGCCCAGCAAAAGCGGTAAACAAAAGTAACGGTGGTGCGTCTCTGTTGAAAGAACCAGAGCTTATCTACCAAGTCGTCAAAGCAACGCGAGAAGCGGTGCCTGCACATATCCCAGTTTCCGCAAAGATTCGCTTAGGTTGGGAACACCCTGATGAATGCTTTGAGATTGTCGATGCTATTGAACAAGCAAAAGCCGACGAACTGACTGTGCATGCTAGAACCAAAACCGGTGGTTATAAGGCCAGTGAAATCAAGTGGGATTACATCAATCAAATCCGTCAGAAAACCTCTCTGCCGCTGATTGCGAACGGTGAGATCTGGAATTACCAAGATGGTCAAGATTGCATAAAAACTACAGGTATTGATTCATTGATGGTCTGTCGTGGTGCATTCAATGTTCCAAACCTTGGGAACGTCGTTAAACACAACCACCAGCCAATGCCTTGGCAACAAGTTATTGCCCTGCTACTGCGTTACTCTGAGTTTGAAATTGAAGGTGATAAAGGTCTGTATTATCCAAACCGCGTAAAACAGTGGTTTGTGTATCTACGTAAAGAATACCCGGAAGCTGAAGAGCTGTTTCGTGAGATCAGAACCTACAAAAAAGCGGCTCCAATTGTCGAGCAGATTAAACGTTATCAAGAGCAATACTGCCAACCTGTTTAAACCTTCGAACAAGCTGGCTGTTCCCTACTTCTAACAATACGCCGATTAAATAACGTGGTTAAAATTCGAGACGGTCTTTACCCGTCGTCTTAGCCACGTAAAGCTTTTCGTCGGCGTATTTAAATATCTCTTCAAAGTTGAGCTTACTTTGTTCTGTTTCTACAATGCAGACACCGCCAGACACTGTGAATCCATTCGGAACAATATCGACTGATTTAGCACTGATTGCGTTTTTCACGCGCTCTAGTGTTCTCATCAGAGTTTCACGATCATCACCTTTCATGTAAACGACAAACTCTTCTCCACCAAACCTTGCGGCCACATCGCTGCTTCGAACACTGTTACTGATCTGGCGCGACATATAACGAATCACATCATCACCTTTGTCATGCCCATAAGTATCATTGATTAACTTGAAATCATCGATATCAAATACCGTTAAGGCAAACAATTGATCGTGATCGTCGCTTCGCCAAAACGCTTCTAAGCCACGTCGGTTAAGTAACCCTGTCATTGGGTCTTTCGCAGCGAGCTCTTTGAAGTAACCTCGTTCAATAGTCGAATTGACGTAGAAAAAGATCGTTACAGAGAAAAGATAGACAATGATAGCAACGATAAGGCTGTCTTTCTCATACACGAAAAAATGTTCGATCTCTTTGGCAATATCCAATTCGTAATACATGGCATGATGGGATGCGACACCTTCGAGGCTAATCTCATGGTAGAAAGCCGCACTATCAATCGGCGCAGAGCGAGTGGTATCGATAATATCTATTCGACCAGCCAGATGCTCATTAGAGTTCTCAAGCAACCTGCCAGCATTAATATCCACCGACAGCATCCCTTGGTGAACGCCTTTATGGAATACAGGGATGGTCATACTGATCATGCGGTCAAGGGAATCAAAACGATAGCCAGGGCCAGAGAGCGTGAGCTGGTCAGGGTTGTTGGCGGTTTTCTGCCAGTAAGGACGACTCTTTATAGTCGAGAGCAGTTCTTTACTCAGTCCTTTGGCAAAATCTTCCGGCGAAGAGATCACATAGCCACTCGTATCAATAAAGTGCACGCCGTCGTGGTATTCATCAAGCTGAGATAAAAATGAAAGAATAGGAGCTAGAGCTATCTTTTCTGAGGCGCTCTTGTAGCTATCACTGGTTTCGGAACAAAGGGATTCTTGGCCGACCAGCATGTAGTCGATATCGACAGAAGGAATGTCTGAAGTTTTACCATCCGCGAGGAGTAACACATCAATAGGCCAGATTTGGCAAAGCCCATCTACAACTTGTTTGTTGTGATCGAGAAAGAGAGGGTTTCCAGATTTGTAGTAGTTTGAGAAGCTGTAGTCTAAAGCAGTCACCACTTTTGTGGTTCTTTTGAACACCTCTTCGATACGATGAAACTCGCTGTCGATGTCTTTTTTAACCAAATCAAAATGGTTCTTTCCGATTAGGCCAAGCAGCATCGTCGCGATCACCGCGGGAAACCCGAAGATAAAGGTAAGGCTAAAGTGCCTATTTACTTTCATATAATTTGCTCTTAGCGCTCAGCTATTTCCATTTACCCCATTAATATTATTACATTAATTGTCATTTCCCACGAGGTAAAAGAGTGTAAATTGATATGAATCGATCTTTCCCATTCACTCAAAGCTTTAAAAACTAGCCCAGACTAAGCAGGGCTAGTCTTGAGTGATTTAATCCAGTTTATTGTCGACGTCAAAAATCATCGACTGCATCGCTGGAATAACAATCTCTGCGGTACCGTTACAGATCAAAACACGTTCTATTTGACCAAGCAAAGCGACTACTTCACCTTGCTCTTGTCCAAGCATCCAGACAGGTAAAACTAGCGACTTTTCTTTGTTAGACAAGTTTAGTACAACTAAGGTCTTTTCCCTTCCAAGACAACGTGCAAACACTAAGGTTTCAGCATCACAATACAACTCTAAGTAAGCACCACTTTGTAAGCTTCTGCGTTCTGTTCGCAAACTTATCAACGCTTGATGGAATGAGAACCAATGGGATGTTTGCTCTGCTCCCCACGGAAAACATCTGCGATTATCCGGGTCTTGACCACCTTCTAAGCCCACCTCGGTTCCGTAGTACAAACACGGCGTCCCAACGTAAGTGAATAACAAAGTCAGAGCTAATTTCTGTTTCGCTTCGTCGCTATTGAGAAGCGTCAAGAGCCTTGCCGTATCGTGGCTATCCAATTGATTCAGTTGCGATAACTGATTCAACCATGGCACCTTAGCTCTTGCTTCTGCTAACCAATCAGAGAAAGTAAACATATCAATATTGATTGGCTCATAAGCGATATCTTGCTTCGCCAATAACGCGCGCACAGGATGAGCAAAACCATAGTAGTTCATTGACCCGTCTTCTTGCTCTCCTTGTAACCATTGGCTGGCCTCAAAGAAATGCTCTCCCAAGATATACGCCTCTGGGTTCTCGGCTTTAGCTGAGTCACGGAATGCCTTCACATAATGTGCATTGTTATAAGCCCCCTCACCTTCCCCTAGCATATGGATCACATCGAAACGCCAACCATCTATGTGGTAAGGCGCTTTCAGCCAATGTTTGATCACTGACTCTTCGGATTGGTAGATATGGTCTCGAACCGCTTCGTTAGAGAAATTTAAAACAGGAAGCGATGAGATCCCTTTCCATCCTACGTACTGAGTCGAATCACTTGGTTTGAAGAAGTAGTAGTCATGATAAGGTGAATCAGAATGACCATAAGCCCCTTTCTCTGAGTTGAGATTTGAACTTGAACTTGAAATGTTGGTGTTTAGCCTATCAAACCAAGGGTGCTCTACCGATGTATGGTTGAATACGGCATCTAAGACAATTTTCATGTCACGAGCATGAATGTCGCTAGAGAGCGCCGCGAACTCTTCATTCGTGCCAAAGTGTGGATCGACCTTATAGTAATCGGTCGTGTCATATTTATGATTACTCGGTGATTGGAAGATAGGGTTTAGGTACAAAGCGGTAATACCTAGCTCTTGCAAGTAGTCTAGCTTGTTATGAATGCCCGCCAAGTCGCCACCAAAAAACTCAGCAGCACCGGTTCCATTGTGCCCTTCAACAGAATCACCCCACTCTTTAGCAACGACATCTAATGTGTTTTCTTTTAGGCGATATTCCCCGGCTTTAACACTGATACTCGGGTTACCATTGCAAAAGCGTTCTGGGAAGATTTGGTAGAAGACCTGCTCCGAGACCCAAGATGGCGGGCGGTGATGGGCATTAAACTTGAAATGAAACTCACGGCTTGGAACACGACTATGTACACCCCTAGCATCAAGCCAGTGCTGTCCTTTCGAGTCGACTAACTTGAAGACATAATGAGTAATGTCTCTGTCTGAATTAACTGGAAAAGAGACTTGCCACTCCGTCAATCGACCTTCAGCACCAACTTTGATCATATCAAGCAGATACTCTTCGTTATCCGGCTCATGCCTCAACAGAACCCGATTCCAATCACTGCGGTCAGTCATTAATTTAACGGTCAGAATGCCGTCTTTTTCGTGGAAGTAATCGGAGGTTTGCGCATGAAAGATAAATGGCTTCATAGTGGTTCTCGAGCAATGTTTAATTTGCTTAAGATATGAAATTTTTTGTTGGCGACAATCAGAAAAATATCGTCAGTCAAAGTAGATCACGCTTTGTAGACCCACTTTGTTTTCAGTAAGACGATTTCTCTCAAAATGATCAAATGAATAGGCCTGTTACCAAGCGTAGATCGCGTTTGAAGTCGACCTATTAACGACTGACTACCGCGCGGTCGATCACTGATTGAGGCAATGTCACACCCAACTCACGAGCAGCTTCTAGATTCACCACCAGCTGTGAGCTTTGTGCGGTTTTAACGTTCAGTTTTCCAGGCTTTTGTCCATTGAGAATAGCTGCTACATAATCCGCAGTTTGTACCCCAACGTCATAGTAATCTAAACCTAAACCTGCAATAGCGCCCTTTCCTACATAAGATGTAGCGCCTGCAACGACTGGCGTATCAGCTTGGTTAGCCGCGTTGATAAGACCTTCCATGCCGCTTGCAACAGTATTGTCCGTTAAGGCATAGATAACATCCGATTTCTTTGCCACTGATTCTGCTTTTGATTCCACATCGTCAATGGTGAGTGCTCTTTCTGTGTAAAGAGTAAAGCCAAAGTCTCGCGTCGCTTTCTTTAACAGTCCAACCAAGGCAACTGCATTTGCTTCTGCCGGGTTGTACACAACACCGATTGAGTTAGCTTCAGGAAGCAGCTCTTTGATTAATGACACATGCTGAGTGATCGGAGATAAGTCAGAAAGCCCTGTGACATTACGCCCCGGCTTTTCTAATTGTTTGACGAGCCTAGCGCCGACAGGATCCGTAACCGCGGTAAACACGATAGGAATCGAGCGAGTCGCCGACACTAAGGCTTGTGAGGTCGGTGTTGCGATACCGACCAATACATGAGGATTTTCACTGACGAGCTCTCTGGCAATTTTGGCAGCTTGCGCTGGATTCCCATCCGCCATTTCATAAGAAAACTCTAAGTTCTTACCGGGTTCATAACCTTTAGCTCTTAAACCTTCAAGAAGCCCTAAGCGTGTTGCATTTAGATCTGGATGATCTACAACTTGTGACACCGATACTTTGGCAATATTTGCTGCCACACCACTAGCCCATAGTAACAGGCAACCGCTTAACGCAGCCGTTAATACTTTTCTTACAGACCTCATCAATACTCCCTTCATCAAGCGCTCGTTGTTATTGCTCGATCTAGAGAGATCACAACATTAAATTCACTATTGATATTATTACCAGTAAGTTTTGATAACTTGAAGTGATATTTAACAAAAACACAACAAAGCTCGAATTATGCGTCAAAAGATTGGTTGGGTTTAATCCCTAGGTAGGAAACGAAGTGAATAACAAGAGGCAAATGAAACGATCAACAAAGGTAAGATGAACGAAAAGTGTCACGAGGAACGAATCTGAGAACGTGCTATCAGCGATGTGTAGCCGTTCTCAAACGATAGGGAGAAGTGAGGTTTTCTTAGAACCAACGTTCCATTGAAGATTTGTCTAACTGACGGAATGCACGATTCAGAATGATCGCCAACTCCTTATAACGAGGGCGTGGCTTCACTGGCTCTAACGCAAAACCCGTTTCAGTGATCTTCTCATGCAGCTCGCGGTACCACGATACTAACGCTGGCGGAAGTTGTGTATTTGAGCGGTTACCTAACCACCACATGCCTTGAAGTGGCAAACTAATAGCAAACAAAGCCATAACCACGGCTTGTGGCATCGCTTGATAATTATTAAAGACCATTTGCGTAAGAACGCTGATAGCAGCTATCGCGGGCATCACCTTTACACCAAAGCGCGTCGCCTTAATGATGCGTTGCTCAGGGAAAATAGCGTTTAACTCTTTTCGAACAGGCCAGAGATCCATGTACTTTTGGCCATCTTTTAAACTGCTAGCTAAACCAACTCTATTGCTCATATGAGTCTCCCATTAAAAAAAAGTTGAAATCATCAACTAAAAACACAAAAATTTGACGAAAAATAATATTCTTTCAAATTTTTTTGTTATATTTGCACAATATCGCTATTATTTGCAGACCTCAATCTCATTGTTGCCCTTATTTACAATTTAAGCAACTTTGAGAAGACTTCTGCAAGGAATGCACAAGCCTCTTTTTTTGAAAAAGTGCGCTTTCACTTTATACGGAAATTAACGTTTTTTTGACCAAGGTTAGTACGCAAGCTACCGTGCTTCGTCTATTCTTGAGATTAATTTTCATCCTTAACTGATTTCGATCAGAAAAATTAACAGGTAGTCATTAATGTCTAAGCTAGTTTTAGTTTTAAACTGTGGTAGTTCTTCTCTTAAATTCGCTGTGGTTGATGCAGAAACAGGTGCTGAGCACCTAACTGGTCTTGCTGAGTGTCTGGGTCTTCCAGAAGCTCGTATGAAGTGGAAACTTGATGGCAAGCACGAAGCACAACTAGGCGCGGGCGCAGCTCACGTAGAAGCACTATCTTTCATGGTAGAAACTATTCTTGCTTCTAAGCCTGAGCTTAAAGCTAACCTTGGCGCTATCGGTCACCGTATCGTACACGGTGGCGAGCAGTTCACTTCTTCTGCACTTATCACTGATGAAGTACTTAAGGGTATTCAAGACGCTGCGACTTTCGCACCTCTTCACAACCCAGCTCACCTTATCGGTATCGAAGCGGCTCAACAGAACTTCCCAGGCCTTAAAAACGTTGCTGTATTTGACACTGCGTTCCACCAAACAATGCCTTCTGAGTCTTACCTATACGCTCTACCGTACAACCTGTACAAAGAGCACGGCATCCGTCGTTACGGCATGCACGGTACTTCTCACCTATTCATCACTCGTGAAGTTGCAGGCCTACTAAACAAGCCAGTTGAAGAAGTTAACATCATCAACTGTCACCTAGGTAACGGCGCTTCTGTATGTGCTATCAAGAACGGTCAATCTGTAGATACTTCTATGGGTCTTACTCCTCTTGAAGGTCTTGTAATGGGTACTCGTTGTGGTGACCTAGATCCTGCGATCATCTTCCACCTACACGACGCTCTTGGTTACTCTGTTGAAGAAATCAACAACATGCTAACTAAAGAGTCTGGTCTTGCTGGTCTAACTGAAGTGACTTCTGACTGTCGTTTCGTTGAAGACAACTACGGTGAGAAAGAAGAAGCAACTCGTGCAATGGACGTGTTCTGTCACCGTCTAGCTAAGTACGTAGCTGGTTACACTGCAACTCTAGAAGGTCGTCTAGACGCAATCACTTTCACTGGCGGCATCGGCGAGAACTCTGGCCCAATCCGTGAAATGGTTCTTAACCGCCTAGGCATCTTCGGCATCGAAGTTGACGGTGAAGCTAACCTTAAAGCTCGTTTCGGCGGCGAAGGTACTATCACTACAGCTAACAGCCGTATCCCAGCAATGGTTATCTCTACTAACGAAGAGCTAGTAATTGCTGAAGACACTGCGAAACTAGCAGGTCTTTAATTGATTTTCCTGACTAGCTTCACTCGAAGCTAGTCAGTTTTTCATATCAAGAAAATGGGGCTCAACTTCTATTCCTACCCCAATTTAAATATCGGTGGGAATAGCAGTTGAGCTTTTTTATTTCCAATAGTCAAAGGTGTTCGTCAATGTCACGTACTATTATGCTTATCCCTACAAGCGCTGGTGTTGGTCTTACTAGTGTTAGCATGGGTGTTCTTCGCGCTATGGAGCGTAAGGGCGTAAGTGTTTCTTTCTACAAGCCAATCGCTCAACCTCGCAGCGGTGGTGATCAACCCGATCTAACGTCTACTATTATCAGCGTAAACAGCGACATTAAGATTGGTGAGCCAATCGCAATGACTAAAGCTGAAGCTTTGATCGGTAGCGAAAAAATGGACGTACTTCTTGAGTCTGTTGTTGAGCAATACAACAAGATCAACAAAGACGCAGAAGTAACGCTAATCGAAGGTCTAGTACCTACTCGTAAGCACCCATTTGCTAACCAAGTAAACGCGGAAATCGCGAAGACACTTGGCGCGGAGATCGTATTCGTTGCGACTCCTGGTACTGACAACCCTACGCAACTTAAAGAGCGTATCGAAGTAGCATGTTCTAACTTCGGCGGTACTAAGAACAAAAACATCAAAGGTGTAATCATCAACAAGCTTAACGCTCCTGTTGATGAAGCTGGCCGTACTCGCCCTGACCTATCTGAAATCTTCGACGATGCAGATACAGCTCAGCAAGCGAACCTTGAAGTAATGCAAATCTTCAACTCTAGCCCTATCCGTGTTCTTGGCTGTGTGCCATGGAGCATCGACCTAATCGCAACTCGTGCGGTTGATATGGCTAAGCACCTTAACGCTGAAATCATCAACGAAGGTGAAATCGCAACTCGTCGTATTAAGAGCATCACTTTCTGTGCACGTTCTCTACCACACATGATTGAGCACTTTAAGCCAGGTTCACTGCTAGTAACTTCTGCAGACCGTCCTGACGTTATCGTTGCTGCGGCTCTTGCTGCGAAAAACGGTGTTGAGATTGGCGCAATCCTGCTTACTGGCGGTTACGACATCCCAGAAAGCATTGCTAACCTATGTGCACCAGCATTCGCTTCAGGTCTACCGATCTTCAAAGCGCAAGGTAACACTTGGCAGACGTCTCTAAACCTACAGAGCTTCAACCTAGAAGTTCCTGCAGACGATAAAGAACGTATTGAATTCGTTAACGATCACGTTGCAAGCCACATCGATGGCCCTTGGATTGACTCTCTATCTGAAGGCACTCAAGGCATCCGTCGCCTAAGCCCACCAGCATTCCGTTACCAGCTAACTGAATTCGCTCGTAAAGCGGCTAAGCGCATCGTTCTTCCTGAAGGCGATGAGCCACGTACAGTTAAAGCTGCGGCTATCTGTGCTGAGCGCGGTATCGCGACTTGTGTACTTCTAGGTAACCCAGAAGAAATCCGTCGTGTTGCTGCACAGCAAGGTGTTGAGCTTGGCGCTGGCGTTGAGATCATCGATTCTGCATCAGTTCGTGAAAACTACGTTGCTCGTCTAGTAGAACTTCGTGGCGCTAAAGGTATGACTGAAGTTGTAGCTCGTGAGAAGCTAGAAGATTCAGTATTCCTAGGTACTATGATGCTTGAAGCTGGTGAAGTTGACGGCCTAGTTTCTGGTGCTGTTCACACAACGGCGAACACTATCGTTCCTCCGTTCCAAATCATCAAGACTGCTCCTGATGCTTCTATCGTATCTTCAATCTTCTTCATGCTTCTGCCTGATCAAGTTCTTGTATACGGTGACTGTGCGATCAACCCAGATCCAACAGCTGAACAGCTTGCTGAAATCGCTATCCAATCTGCAGATTCTGCTGCGGCATTCGGTATCGACCCACGCGTTGCTATGATCTCTTACTCTACTGGTGAATCTGGTAAGGGTGCAGACGTAGATAAAGTACGTGAAGCAACTAAGATTGCTCAAGAGAAACGTCCAGATCTAGTGATCGACGGTCCTCTACAGTACGACGCGGCTATCATGGAAAACGTTGCTGCTTCTAAAGCACCAAACTCTCCAGTAGCAGGTAAAGCGACTGTATTCGTATTCCCAGACCTAAACACTGGTAACACGACTTACAAAGCGGTACAGCGTTCAGCTGACCTAGTATCTATCGGTCCAATGCTTCAAGGTATGCGCAAGCCAGTAAATGACTTGTCTCGTGGCGCTCTAGTAGACGATATCGTTTACACAGTAGCTCTAACGGCTATCCAAGCAGACCAAGCAGCTCAAGCTGAAGAAAAAGTAATTAACTAATTTTTCTTTAGTAGAAAGCAAAAACCCTAGATGTATATCTAGGGTTTTTTTATGTCTGGAGCTAGAGCAAAGGAACTACTTGTCAAGCCTAGCCTCGGCCATGTGGCGATTCTAAATCTAACGCGGGTCCTTTAGGGACAACCTGAGTTGGATTAATGCCCGTGTGGCTGTAATAATAGTGACGTTTGATATGGTAAAAATCCGTCGTCTCTTTGATGCCTTCGATCTGGTACAGCTCTTTTAAGTAGCTCTGAATATGGACGTAGTCTGAAATTCGCTGCTTGTTACACTTGAAGTGACCTACATACACAGCATCGAATCGAACCAAAGTCGTAAACAACCGCCAATCCGCTTCTGTAATCTCGTTACCCGCCAGATAACGGTGTTCGCTAAGATGGGCATCCACTTTGTCTAACGCTTCAAATAACGCGTCATACGCTTCTTCATAGGCCTCTTGTGTGGTCGCAAAGCCGGTGCGATAAACGCCGTTATTGATGTTCGGATAGATGTAGTCATTCCATTCATCAATCTTGCTCGCCAATTCCCATGGGTAGTAATCATCGGTGTTGCCTGTTAACTCATTAAATTCTGAATTGAACATGCGGATGATTTCAGACGACTCATTGCTCACGATGGTGTTGGTTTTCTTATCCCATAAAACAGGAACCGTGACTCGACCTGAATAGTCAGGTTTGGCTTGAGTGTAGATTTGGTGCATGCGAGTGTGACCGAACAGAGGCTCAGGCAAGCCCATTTGCCATCCTTCACTCATCATGTCAGGGCAAACCACCGTCACATCAATATGATCGGTCAGGTCTTTCAGTGCACGGAAGATCAGCGTGCGATGCGCCCACGGACAAGCTAACGATACGTATAGGTGGTAACGACCACTTTCTGGCTCAAATTGCGCTCCGGCTTTATTTTCAACCCAGTTGCGAAAGCCCGCATCTTCACGAACGAACTTACCACCGCTTTCTTTGGTGTCGTACCACACATCGTGCCAAACACCTTCAACTAACTTGCCCATATCCAAACCTCTGTGATGCTAACTTTTCTCTAGTATAAAAAAAGCCAACTTTTTCAAAACTAGAAGAAGTTGGCTTAGTTGTTCGAATATTTTGATGAAGCTTGTTGAGCGAACCAATAAGCCTAAGACAAAAAAAGCGCGACTCTAATAACTAGTCGCGCTTAAGCCTGTCACAGGCTGAACCGTTTTAAATAGGCTCTAGACTTGTACGTGCAAGCAAGATACTGCGTGAACGTCATCGCCTTGAATCGTTGGCTTAGTTTGCGCACACGCCTCTGTTGCTTGTGGGCAACGAGTACGGAACACACAACCAGATGGCGGATTGATTGGTGACGGTAGATCACCTTCCAACATCTGAATGGTTTTGCTGCGCTCTAAGCGTGGGTCTGGAATTGGAACTGCAGACATCAACGCTTTGGTGTACGGGTGCTTAGGATCAGAGAACAATGCATCTGATTCGCCAAGTTCCACCGCGTTGCCTAAGTACATCACCAACACGCGGTCAGAAATGTGTTTAACAACCGACAAGTCGTGCGCGATGAATACCAAAGACAAACCTAACTCTTTTTGTAACTCCTTCAGAAGGTTAACTACTTGAGCTTGGATAGATACGTCCAATGCTGAAACTGGCTCATCACAGATGATCATCTTAGGTTTTAAGATAAGAGCACGTGCGATACCGATACGCTGACACTGACCGCCTGAGAACTCATGCGGGTAACGGTTGATTACGTTTGGTAGTAGACCAACCTTTGCCATCATCTCTTTAACTCGGTCCTTCACTTCCTGTTTAGAAAGTTCTGGGTAAAAAGTTTCTAGAGGCTCAGCAATGATGTCGCCAACAGACATACGCGGGTTAAGCGATGCTAGTGGGTCTTGGAAGATCATCTGAATCTCTTTACGAGTTTCACGACGCTGCACTTCCTGCATTTTAGTCAGGTCTTGACCTAACCACATAACTTCGCCGTCTGTCGCTTCAACCAAACCAATGATTGCACGAGCAAATGTCGATTTACCACAACCAGACTCACCTACTACACCTAGCGTTTCTCCTTCGTAAAGATGAATATCAACGCCATCAACAGCTTTCAGGTTTGACGGTTTTGCCCAAGGCCACGCTGATTTAGCTGCGATGCTAAAGTGAACTTTCAGGTCTTTAATATCTAATAATAACTGCTTATCTACACTCATTTTGTCCAAGTCTCCCAGTCAGAAAAACAAGCACGCTGACGGTCATTACCAAATGGCGTCAAAATAGGTGCTTCTTGCTTACAACGGTCCATTACACGGTGACAACGGTCTTGGTAAGGACAGCCTGTTGGCAGGCGAAGTAAGTTTGGTGGATTACCTGGAATAGTCGGTAGAATTTCACCTTCTGTATCCAAACGAGGAATCGCTTTCAATAGACCTTCTGCGTATGGGTGGCTTGGCTCGTAGAAGATTTCATCAACCGTGCCGTACTCCATTGTACGACCAGCGTACATCACAAGTACCTTGTCACATGAACCTGCAACCACACCCAAATCGTGGGTGATCATGATGATTGCCGTGTTGAACTCATCTTTCAATTCGTTCAGCAATTCCATGATTTGCGCTTGAATAGTTACATCCAAAGCGGTTGTTGGTTCATCAGCGATAAGCAATTTAGGACGACACAATAATGCCATTGCGATCATCACACGCTGACGCATACCGCCAGAAAATTCATGTGGATACATAGTGATACGCTTGCGTGCTTCAGGGATTTTAACCGCTTCAAGCATGCGTACTGATTCTTCAAATGCCTCTGCTTTACCCATGCCTTTGTGCAGCATAAGTACTTCCATCAGCTGATCACTTACTTTCATGTAAGGGTTCAGTGATGTCATCGGATCTTGGAAGATCATCGCGATCTGTTCAGCACGAACTTTGTTCAGCTCTTTCTCTGGAAGGTTAAGAATCTCTTTACCTTCAAACTTCGCGCTACCCGAGATGATGCCGTTCTTAGCCAGCAAACCCATGATAGAGAATACAGTTTGTGATTTACCTGAACCTGACTCACCCACGATACCCAGCGTTTCACCTTGGTTGAGTGAGAAGTTCAGATCGTTTACTGCGGTTACGATACCATCTTGCGTGGTAAATTCGACGCGCAGATCTTTGACATCTAATAAGCTCATTATTGCTTCCTTAATCTTTTATAGCTTTTAATTGCTATTTCTTTATCTGTCTTTTGGATCAAGCGCGTCGCGCAGACCATCACCTACGTAGTTAAAGCAGAACAGCGTAACTACCATGAATGCCGCAGGGAATGTCAGTTGCCAAATTGCAACTTCCATTGTTTGCGAACCTTCTTGAAGCAATGCGCCCCAGCTTGTCATAGGCTCTTGAACACCAAGACCAAGGAAAGATAAGAATGATTCTGTAAGGATCATGCTTGGAATAAGCAGCGTAGAGTAAACCGCTACGATACCCAGTACGTTCGGTACGATGTGACGTGTAATGATCTTCCATTTGCTCACACCACATACGTGTGCTGCTTCAATGAACTCTTTACTACGTAAGCTCAGCGTTTGACCACGTACAATACGCGCCATATCTAGCCAAGCAATCGCGCCAATAGCAACGAAGATAAGGATGATGTTACGACCAAAGAATGTTACTAGAACGATAACTAGGAACATGAATGGAACCGCGTACAAGATCTCTAGGATACGCATCATCACTCGGTCAGTACGACCACCGATGAAGCCAGAAGCGGCACCGTAAAGCGTACCAATCAGTACAGCTACGAAGGCACCCATCACACCAACCATCAATGAGATACGGCCACCGATAAGCGTACGAACGTACAAGTCACGGCCTAAGCTATCTGTACCAAACCAGTGATCGGCGTTTGGACCCACGTGCATTGCGTACCAGTCAGTATCATCATAAGTGTACTGAGCTAGCATCGGTAAGAAGATAACCGCCAGTACCATAATAGTAAGGATGAACAGGCTGACCATTGCAGCTTTGTTACGCATGAAACGAATGCGTGCATCCTGCCACAAACTACGACCTTCAATCTCTAAACTCTCAGAGAACTTTTCGATCGCTTCTAAATTTTCTTTTTTCTTCAACATAACCAGTCCCTGTTAGTAGCGAATTTTCGGGTCAATCAGCGCTAGCAAAATATCAACGATTGCGTTGAACAAGATGAATAGGAAACCAATCAAGATGGTTACACCCATTACTAGCGAGTAGTCACGGTTAAACGCGGCGTTAACAAACAGCTTACCGATACCTGGTAGGCCGAAGATGGTTTCAACAACAACTGAACCTGTGATGATACCTACGAACGCAGGGCCCATGTAAGAAACAACAGGCAGCATTGCTGGCTTAAGTGCATGTTTTAGAATGATGTAACGGTAGCTTAGGCCTTTTGCACGTGCAGTTCGGATAAAGTTACTGTTCAATGTTTCAATCATGCTACCGCGAGTAATACGAGCGAAGGTTGCTACGTAAAGAAGAGACATCGCGATAACAGGCAGCACGATGTACATGAATGTACCTCCATGCCAACCACCTGCTGGGAATATGTTCCAGTGCAGGGAGAAAAGGTAAATAAGCGCCGGTGCCAACACGAAGGATGGCATCACCACCCCGAGCATGGCGGTCGACATTATGGTGTAGTCGACCCAGGTATTGTGCTTCAAGGCAGCAATCGTCCCGACGGTGACCCCCATCAATAGTGTGAAGATAAAGGCAACGAAACCTACCTTCGCAGATACTGGAAGTGCAACCGCGATCAGCTCATTTACTGTGTAATCTTGGTATTTAAACGAGGGACCGAAGTCACCTTGTAAGATATTTGTCAAATACGTAGTGTATTGTTCAAATACTGGTTTATCTAAGCCGTATTTAGCTTCGATGTTAGCCATAACTTCTGGCGGTAATGGACGTTCGCTTGAAAACGGGTTACCCGGTGCGAAACGCATGAGAAAGAAAGATATAGTGATCAACACCAACATGGTTGGAATCGCTTCAAATATCCTTTTCATAATGAATTTAAGCATAAACTCACTCTTTCAGTCTGTGACAATTAAAATTAGAAAGACGCTACATGCGCGCCCTGCGCATGTAGTGCCTGTATCGTTATAGTTATATTAACTTTTTAGAATCGAAGCTTATTATTGAGCTTTGATGTATAGGTCTTTCGAGAAGATCTTGTCTTCCGCGTTGTTGATTGGGAAACCACCAACATGCGGGTTAAGTAGACGAGATTTAACGTATTGGTAGATAGGAGCGATTGGCATGTCTTTTGCCATTAGCGCCTCAGCTTCTAGGTAAAGTGCTTTACGCTCTTCTTCTGAAGTTGAGTTAAGTGCTTTATCGATGATTTGATCGTAAGCCGCGCTGTCGTAGTGAACACCACCGGTAGTGTTGTTACTCTTCATTAGCGTTAGGAACGAAGACGCTTCGTTGTAGTCACCACACCAACCAGCACGTGCTACTTCGAAGTCACCAGAATCTTTAGAAGATAGGTACGTTTTCCACTCTTGGTTCTCAAGTGTTACAGAAAGACCCAGTGTTTTCTTCCACATAGAACCTAGCGCTACAGCAATCTTCTTGTGGTTCTCTGAAGTGTTGTAAAGTAGGTTGAATTTAAGTGGGTTGTCTTTACCGTAACCCGCTTCTTCAAGAAGACGTTCCGCTTCTGCGTTACGCTCTTTTTGAGACATCTTACCGTAAGCTGGTAGCTCAGGATCGAAGCCAGCTGTGATTTCAGGCGTTAGGAAGTACGCAGGTTTTTGACCTTGCGCTAGGATAGCACCTGTTACGATATCACGGTCGATTGCGTAAGAGATTGCTTGGCGAACACGAACATCATCAAATGGTGCTTTCTTCGTGTTGAAGATGTAGTAGTAAGTACATAGGTTACCCGCTACAGATACATCTTCCGCGTACTCTTTTTGAAGACGCTTGAAGTGCTCAGTTGGAAGTTCGTTTGTGAAATCGATTTCGCCAGATAGGAAGCGGTTCATTTCCGCTACTTGGTTTTCGATTGGTAGGAAGGTTACTTTATTTAGAACCGTCTTATCGTTGTTCCAGTATTGGTCGTTACGCTTAAGTACTAGACGCTCGTTAACAACCCATTTATCAACAGAGAATGCGCCATTGCCAACAAAGTGCTCTGGCTTAGTCCACTGGTCACCGTATTTTTCAACAGTTGCCTGGTGTACTGGCTTCATTGTTGTGTGGCCCATCATCATTACGAAGTATGGTACCGCTGTTTCTAATTCAACAACAAGCGTGTTTGCATCTACAGCTTTAACGCCTAGCTCACTCTTGTCTTTCTTACCCGCTACGATGTCCTTCGCATTCGCCATCTTGGTATATTCCATGTACCAAGCGTATGGAGAAGCCGTCGCAGGATCGACTGCACGTTTCCAGCTGTATACGAAATCTTCAGCTGTTACAGGATCGCCGTTAGACCATTTTGCGTCTTTACGTAGGTGGAAAGTGAATGTTTTGTTGTCTGTCGTTTCCCAGCTTTCAGCAACACCAGGGATAGTATTACCTTCGCCGTCTTGGTTCACTAGACCTTCAAGGAGATCACGGATTACGTGAGATTCTGGTACACCTTGAGATTTGTGTGGGTCGATAGTCGCAACTTCAGTACCGTTACCGCGAACAAGTTCTTGAACTTTTGCTAATTCTGTACCTGCTGGAACTTCAGCAGCGATAGAAAGAGTAGACGTGGCAGCCACTGCCAAACCAGCACCTAGAAGAAGGGCCTGAGTGATTTTATTCTTGTACATTTAATAAACTCCAAGTTTTCCGTATTGCATCCATGACTTCTTTGCTAGGTTCACTGAACGGCAGTGATTTAGATTTATTTAGCTCAAAATTTAAGCATAAAAATCTAAAACCTTACAAAGATTGAGGCACACACTATCAACCATTGAAGTAATTTGCCATAAACAAGTCGCAAAAAATCGGATAATTCTCCGAATTACTTAAGGTAATAGTGTAAATCTCTAATAAAAACCTAATGAATAGTGAGTTACACATAAGGATTAATTAAAAAACAGCCTTTAGTGTTGATGTATCTGTATTGATACTTTTTTTTAGCATCTTATGCTAGAACACCGCCAGCAAATTAACATTAATGCCACATGAAATCTAATTGCACATCACATATCCCCTAAATAGACTCCACTATTTGTGAGGGTTATCACTTTATACAAAACAGCATAATGCACTGCACCAAAACGGAAAATTCGATGCACTAATTCAGACAAAACTGATGGTTGAATTTATATGCAACAGCAGTGATTAACAATTTATTGAAGCGCTGGATGTTTATAAATTAATTGGTGGCGGGTACAAAAAAACCGACCTAAGTGGTCGGCTTTTGACTGTCTCATATATAAATGAGTAAATGTTGAAGCAACATCACTTTAAGAGAAATTACTTCTCCCAGCGCTCTGCTGCTTTTGCATCTGAATCGCGAGAATCGACCCAACGAGTCGCCTCGGTGGTACGTTCTTTTTTCCAAAACGGCGCTTTGGTTTTCAGGAAGTCCATAACAAACTCACAAGCTTCAAAGGCAGCACCTCGGTGCGCACTTGATACACCAACGTAAACAATCTGGTCACCGATATCTAAGTCACCAACTCGGTGAATCACTCGCATCTTCTGGATAGGCCAGCGCGCTTCAGCTTGATCACAAATCTCGCTCAACGACTTTTCTGTCATACCCGGGTAGTGCTCAAGAGACAAACCAATCACGTTATCGCCGAGGTTCATGTCGCGAACTTTACCTACGAACGTCACAATCGCTCCGGCAGCTGTACCTTGAGCCAAGTAGCCGTATTCGTCGCCTACAGAGAAATCCTCTGCTGTCACTAATACTCTTGGATCCATGCTTAGCCTCCAGTGACAGGTGGGAAGAAAGCCACTTCGTCGCCGTCTTTCACTTCAGTCGTCAAAGGTACGATTGATTGGTTAAGCGCAGCTAGAAGCTTGCCCTCTTCCAAAGCGATATCCCATTTGCCTTCTTGTGCTACAAGGTGGCTGCGAATCGCTTCAATCGTCTTGAACTGTGCATCAACTTCAACGCTGTCCACACCAACAAGTTCACGAGTTTGAGCAAAGAAAAGAACTGTAATCATGATTCCACCTTAAAGTGACCAGATTTACCACCCGTCTTCTCTAACAGGCGTACATTCTCGATAACAATGTCTTTCTGAACAGCTTTACACATATCGTAAATCGTTAACGCAGCAACAGAAGCAGCCGTTAGCGCTTCCATTTCTACGCCAGTCTTACCAGCAAGCTTACAAACAGATTCGATGCGAACCTTGTTTTCAGACTCGATAGCTTCAAGCTGCACTTCTACTTTGGTTAATAGTAGAGGGTGACACAGTGGAATCAGATCCCACGTCTTTTTAGCCGCTTGAATACCAGCAATACGTGCCGTTGCGAAAACATCACCTTTATGGTGGCTACCAGAAACAATCAGCTCTAGTGTTTCAGCAGACATTTTTACGAAAGCTTCCGCTCTCGCTTCGCGTACTGTCTCAGCTTTAGCCGATACATCGACCATGTTTGCTTCGCCAGACGCGTTAATGTGTGTAAATTGGCTCATACTCAAACCACCTTATACAGAAAGGTGTGGCATGAAGTTACAAGGGCGGTGGCTAGCGTCCATCTGTTGCTTGATGATCTTAGTCCAACCAGTGCGACAAGCACCTGTAGAACCTGGCATCGCAAAGATTACTGTGTGGTTAGCAAAGCCTGCAATCGCACGAGATTGAATTGTCGATGTACCGATCTCTTCGTAAGATACTTGACGGAATAGCTCACCAAAGCCTTCTACTTCTTTGTCGAATAGTGGCTTAAGCGCTTCAGGCGTGCTGTCACGAGAAGTAAATCCAGTACCGCCCGTGATCATGATCGCTTGTACGCTTTCATCAGCGATCCACTTAGATACGATCGCACGGATCTTGTACATGTCGTCGATAACGATTTGCTTATCAACAACGTTGTGACCCGCTTCTTTAGCATGCTCAGCTAGATAACCACCTGACGTGTCATTTTCTTCTGTACGCGTATCTGAAACCGTTAGTACTGCGATGTTTGCTGCTTGGAATTTGCTTTCTGCGTGACCCATTTGTTCACCTATATAAATTTTTCAATTATGAGGGTGTGTTGACCTTTCGTGATTAAATTTTGTTCGAGATAAAAGCGTTTTAATCGCGGCGAGGGGGAAGTAGCCTAGTCATTCTAAGCAAATCTCCCTCAACAAAGAGTAAAACGCTTTTAGCCGAACCCTTCGGGCAGCGTTTGCTGGTCATTTCTACTACGTTATCGGCTTCTCATGTAGGCTAGCTACACATCAAAGCCTCTGCCTTGTATAAATACCCAGCAACTCGCTGCAAAAATCAGCTCGAAAGAGCAACACGCCCTAGACTGATTCGCCCAGCCTAAAGAAGCTGAGCGATAAAATGCTTTAGAGTATATAGCGGATTAACCGCCGATTGACGCCAAGTTTGGAGTCATGCCGCTGTTGCCATCATGTAAGAAGTGACTAACGGACTTGGTTTGAAGCTGAGCCTGAATTCGATCAATGAGCTCTTGCTCTTGTTGATCTTCTTGAATCAGATCTCTCAGTTCAACACCGTGGTCGCCAAACAGACATAGGTGAAGTTTACCGGTCGCAGAAACACGCAGGCGGTTACAACTCTCACAAAAGTCTTTCTCGTAAGGCATGATCAAACCAATTTCACCCTTGTAGTCTGGGTGGACAAACACTTGTGCAGGCCCATCATTCACGGCTTTGACTTTTAACAGCCAACCGTTAGCAATAAGCTGGTTGCGAATCGCAACGCCCGATACATGGTGTTTATCAAACAACTCGTCCATCTCGCCGGTTTTCATCAGCTCGATAAAACGTAATTGAATAGGTTTGTCTTTGATCCAATTAAGGAAGGCTGGTAATTCCTGACTGTTGAGGTCTTTCATCAATACAACGTTGACTTTGACTTGTTCATAGCCAACCTCAAACGCTTTATCAATACCTCGCATAACCTCAGTAAACTTATTCTCACCAGTGATCTGATGGAACATACGTGAATCTAAGCTATCCACGCTCACGTTTATATGGGTTAAACCAGCATCACGCCACTGCCCTACTTGTTTCTCCATGCGATAGCCGTTCGTTGTCGTGGCTACTTTTTCGATGCCTGGAGTAGAAGCAACGGTATGTATGATTTCAGGAAAGTCTTTACGCAGACTCGGCTCTCCGCCTGTAATGCGGATCTTTGAGGTACCACAATCTGCAAACGCTTTTACAACGCGTTTGATCTCGGGAACACTTAAAAAAGACGAGTTTTTTTGCCCTGACGGTTTATAACCATCCGGCAAGCAGTAAGTACATTTAAAGTTACAGACGTCTGTAACCGACAAGCGCAAGTAATAAAACTTGCGATGGAATCTATCTTCGAATTGTTGCGCCACGGAACACCTTTCCAAACACGGGAGGCATAATCATTTCCAATTAAGCCCTTGTGACAACATGTCACTGGCTCTTGATGCGTATCGGTACAGCAAATACCACTGTGCGACTTAGCATGCGAGAGCTCGGAGTTATGGCAACCGCACGTTATATTCATACATGCAGTAGCTGAGTAATAAAATACTTAATATTTGTACGTGAATCTAGCTCTGATGGTAAAAAACGGGTCACATCGGCAAAAAAAACGTATCAAACGCTCAAAATAACTCTTGTTGAGTATATAGCGAGAAGCATTTACCCTAAATTATAGTTGGTAATAATCTAACAAGAACAAAAAATGAATATTTACTCTTCAAAGAAAGTCGTAGCAATCGGTGGAGGCCATGGCTTAGGTCGTATGCTTGCTGCACTAAAAGACTTTGGTAACAACGCAACTGGCATTGTTGCAACAACGGATAATGGCGGTTCAACCGGACGAATTCGAGACTGCCAAGGTGGTATTGCTTGGGGCGATACACGCAACTGTATCAACCAATTGATCACTGAACCTTCAATCAGCTCGATGATGTTTGAATACCGCTTTCGCGGCCAAGGCGAACTCGATGGTCATAACCTGGGTAACCTGATGCTCACTGCATTGGACAACCTCTCCGTTCGTCCACTAGAAGCGATTAACCTAATTCGAAATATGCTTAAGGTCGACGTTAATATCGTGCCAATGACCGAGCACCCTTCTGACCTCACAGCCCTATCCATGGACGGCCGCTGGGTAACTGGCGAAACCAACGTTGATGACATGACAGAAAAACTGCGCATGATGGACTTATCGCCAGAAGTGCCAGCAACCAAAGAAGCCGTAGCTGCGGTGGAAGAAGCAGACTGTATTGTGCTTGGCCCTGGCAGCTTTTTAACCAGTGTGATGCCTCCGCTGCTGCTGCCAGAAATTGGTAAAGCCATCGCTGGAAACACCAAGGCAAAAGTTATCTTCGTTGAAAACCTGTCTCCAGAACACGGTCCGGCAGGAAAAATGACGCTTCAAGAGCAATTGGGTTGGTGTGAACGTACCTGCAAAGCACGTAAGATAGACGTCGTACTAGGTAATGAACCGCATCCAGAACTAGAGGGCCAATGGAATTGTGTGACCACGGATCTTGCATCTGCAAATCGTGATTGGCGACACGACCGAGTGAAGCTCCAACAAGCAATCGAAGCTCAGTTGGCTTAGTTTATAAGTTCAACTATCAGAAAACGAAAAAGGAGCATCATGCTCCTTTTTTAGTCTCTGTATCTCTACCTGTATATTTAGCGATTAACCGCTTTAGAGATCCGTCATCAACTGTTGATATTCAGTATAAGTCGATAGCAGTAGTTCCTGCATATATTGAAAATCAATATCTGTTACGGGCAATGCTTGCTTCACTTTTGCGTCTAAGCTAATAGCAAAACTACACAAAGAATCAGCACCAAAACTCGCAGCACTGCTCTTCAACGCATGGCTGATATCAGCCAAATACTTAGACGTATCGGTATCTTTGTTTAGCTCTAAGTGCTCGTAGTATCCCTTCAATTCACCTAAAAAGATTTCCAATAACACTGGGACATTCTCTTGCCCAATCTCACCGGCAAGCTCATCAACTTTTTGCTGATTTAATACTTTCATCATCGTTCTTTCTTATTGTTTGGCGATTACTGCTTCGCATTCCACGTTTGCAATTTACGGTATATCGTTGATGGACTGACATCCAAGAAACCAGCCGCACGAGGGATGTTGCCATCACACGCTTTTATGGCTTGTTCGATTGCCGTTTTCTCAGTGATCCACAATGGGAAAATATCTTTTACGGTGATGTCTTCACTCTGCTTCTCTTTCAGGCGCAGACTGTTTTCAATCGGTTGATTCAATGGTGGCGGAAGCATGTTCAGAGTAATCTCTTTACCATTATTCAACACCACCACATTCCGCAATACGTTTTGTAGCTGACGAACGTTACCCGGCCACTCATATTGGTTAAAGCGATCCAGCACTTCTTGAGCAAAACGTACAAACGCCTTGCCTTCTTCAACCGACATGTAGCCCAATAATGAGTATGCAATCTCGATGACATCTTCACCACGCTCACGCAATGGCGGCAAATGCAGAGGAATCACGTACAGACGGTAGTATAAGTCTTCTCTAAAGCGACCTTCCTGTACTTCTTTCCAAGGGTCACGGTTGGTCGCACAAACAAAGCGCACGTCGACACTCTTCATCTTCGAAGAGCCTACCTTTTGAAAAGTACCAGTTTGGATAAAACGCAGAAGCTTGGTTTGCAGTTCAAGATCCATTTCACACAGCTCATCGAGGAACAGTGTGCCTCCATCAGCCAGTTCAGCAGCACCTTGACGGTCTGTTGCCGCGCCCGTAAACGCCCCTTTGACGTGACCAAACAGCTCACTTTCAATCAAGTCTTTAGGAATTGCCGCACAGTTGATTGCGATAAAAGGCTTATCGCCACGCTTACTCGCCGCGTGAATCGCTTCTGCACATACCTCTTTACCCGTACCACTTTCACCGGTAATGAAAATGCTCGCTTTACTCGATGCGGCGGAATCGATAGTTCGATAAACCTGTTGCATGGTTTGGCTACTGCCAATGAAGCCTTGGTAATTCTGGTTTCCCGGATGTTCAGAGCTGTTCTTAAGCTTGGTCGCTTTGCGGATCGCATTGTTCACCGTAATACGAAGTCGGTCGGCTTCACAAGGCTTGATAAGGAAGTCCTGAGAACCATGACGCATCGCTTCTACTGCGGTATCGATAGAACCGTGCGCTGTCATGAAGATAACGGGTACTTCAGGATATTTTTGTTTTACAGCAAAGAGCACGTCCATACCCGTCATATCAGGTAGACGTAGATCTAATAAAATGAGGTCAGGGATTCGATGATTCAAACTCTCAATTGCATCGCGGCCAGTGCCGACAATGTTGATATCAATTTCGAGCGGTGTAAGATACGAGCGATATAACGCTGCGACTGAAGCCGTATCCTCCACCATCAACAAATACTTTGATTTGTTATCTAGCGTTTTTGATTGCATATCCTAGCCATTTATAATTTGCATTTCTTATTATAGTCGCATTCCGCTTTGCATTATGCAAATTAGCCACAATATTTGTATTGTATTTTTTTACTTGCTTCAAATAATCAATGTTTTATCTATATGGCACGAACGATGCAATTATACAGATGACCTTCGGGTCACCTAGCCAACTGACGTTGTTAGTGGACTGAGTGTCCACAAACGTAAGCCAGTAGAACAATTACTACTGGCTGTTTTTTTGTCTGAAACACTCTCAAATGTTGTCTTTTGAGGCGAACTTCTTGAGTTAAGAAGTTCGATTAAGTGAAGTTAGCTATTGGTAATGAATTGCTTTCTTAACTGCTCAATTTCATCACGCTTCTGTGCCGCCAATTCAAATTCCAAGTTCTGAGCATGTTGATACATTGCCGCTTCCAACTTACTGATCTCTTTATCAAGCTGTTGTGGTGTAAGCACCGCATAACTTTCTGAAGGCTCTGCCACCTTAGACAATGGAACTTGTTTAGATTGTCGTTGTTGTTTCGACTTGGTGATGTCACCCAGCTCCATAATGTCTTTGATATTACGCTTAAGCGCTTGTGGCGTAATACCCTGCTCTTCGTTGTAAGCCTGCTGTTTCTCTCTACGACGGTCGGTTTCATCAATCGCTTTTTTCATCGACTTAGTAATCGAGTCACCATACAAGATCGCTTTACCTTCAAGGTTACGTGCAGCACGACCAATGGTTTGGATCAGAGAGCGTTCAGAACGTAGGAAACCCTCTTTATCTGCATCAAGAATCGCCACCAGCGATACTTCAGGCATATCCAAACCTTCACGAAGTAAGTTAATGCCCACTAACACGTCGAACTCACCCAGGCGCAGATCTCGGATGATCTCAACACGCTCAACCGTATCAATATCCGAGTGCAAGTAACGTACTTTAACACCATGCTCGCTTAGGTATTCGGTTAAGTCTTCCGCCATTCGCTTAGTCAACGTGGTCACCAAAACACGCTCTTCTTTCGCAGAACGGATTCTGATTTCAGACAACAAGTCATCAACCTGAGTCGCGACCGGTCTTACTTCAATAATTGGATCTAACAGGCCAGTAGGACGAACGACTTGATCAGCAATCTCGCCATCTGATTTTTCAATCTCGTAATTACCAGGTGTCGCCGATACAAAAATCGTTTGTGGCGCGATCGATTCAAACTCGTCGAACTTCATTGGACGGTTATCCAATGCAGAAGGCAAACGGAAGCCAAACTCAACCAGAGTTTCCTTACGCGAACGGTCACCTTTATACATGGCGCCTATCTGCGGCACAGTCACGTGTGATTCATCGATAATCAACAGACCATCATCAGGCAAGTAATCAAATAACGTCGGAGGCGCTTCTCCTTCGGCACGACCACTCAAATACCGTGAATAGTTTTCGATACCCGAGCAGAAGCCAAGCTCCGTCATCATCTCGATATCAAACTGAGTTCTCTGAGAAATACGCTGCTCTTCCAAAAGCTTGTTGTTGTCTTTGAGGTATTGAGCTCGGTCTCGAAGTTCGTCTTTAATGTTCTCAATCGCCTCAAGGATTTTCTCCCTTGGCGTTACATAGTGAGTTTTCGGATACACAGTAAAGCGCGGTAAGTCTCTTTGCTTGACCGCACCAGTCAGTGGGTCAAAGATACTGATGCAATCCACTTCGTCATCGAACATTTCGATGCGCACTGCATCCTGGTCCGATTCAGCAGGGAAGATATCAATCACTTCACCACGGACGCGGAACTGGCCACGCTCGAACGCAACGTCGTTTCTTGAATATTGCAGCTCAGCCAAGCGGCGCAAGATATCGCGTTGGTCCATGACCTCACCACGACTCAAGTGAAGCATCATCTTCAGGTAAGATTTAGGATCACCCAGACCATAGATAGCCGATACAGACGCGACGATGATGGCGTCTTTTCGTTCTAGCAAGGCCTTGGTTGCCGACAGCCTCATTTGTTCGATATGGGCGTTCACAGACGCGTCTTTCTCGATGAATGTGTCTGTTGTCGGAACGTAAGCTTCCGGTTGGTAGTAATCGTAGTAAGAAACGAAATACTCGACGGCATTGTTGGGAAAGAAGGATTTCATCTCCCCATACAACTGCGCGGCCAATGTCTTATTAGGCGCTAACAAGATCGCCGGTCTTTGAGATTGGGAAATGACGTTAGCAAGGGTAAAGGTTTTACCTGAGCCTGTTACCCCTAGTAGAGTTTGATGTGCCAAACCAGAATCTAATCCGTCTAGTAATTTGGTTATCGCTGTCGGCTGGTCACCGGACGTGCTGTAGTCCGATACCAAGTCAAAGAGTTTACTCATAGGTCGCCATTTCCATACTGTTTTTTTAATCAGGTCATTGTCACTCTAGGAGGAGTGTCGTTGCAACTATTATCTAGAGAAATGCTTCTTGAGATTCGAGATCAGTTATAGCTTTTATTTTTAGAACTTGGTATTATACGTGCCCCTGCAAAGTTTCCCCAGCTAAATTACTCGAATTTTAATCCACTACTTTTCCCCAAAAAAACTAAAAATACCGCTTGTTTTACTGTTCAATTTATAATCTAGAAAAGTTATACAACCGTGATATTTTGATACTATTTCTTTAAATACATCAAGTTAGATCCATTTTTTATATTTTCAGATTTATCCCAATTATTGTTGTTAAAGTTTCACACACACACTTATCCACAATTTTGGTGGATAACTAAAGCAAAGCTAAATCCAATAAGGCGTTCCAGAAAGTAAAGTTTTTTATCTTACTTTTTTCTGCTATTTTTTATTGACAGAAAAACGGACTGTTATTAAAATTCGCGTCGCTAACAAGCAATTCCCCTTTAGTTCAGTTGGTAGAACGGCGGACTGTTAATCCGTATGTCGCAAGTTCAAGTCTTGCAAGGGGAGCCAAATTTAAAGAAGCCGCATCACTCGATGCGGCTTTTTGCGTTTTAGTGCTTTTGGTTTGCATTTTGCTATTTTTTGCCGTTCCTTCGATAACTCTACTCACCCAAGAACCAACAATTACTCCCCTGTAATTAGAACTAAGAGCACACTCTACTCACGAATGATCTTGTCAATGATCCAACTCAACCACTCCCATAAACTTGTCTCAGCAAGTAAAAATTGCCCGTCTATACTTAGTGTGACTTTAATAATCAAACGATTACCTGATGTTTTTTTCACCAAGTGTCTAAATCCCTAGTGATCCTTGGTTGTTATTAGGTGAGCAAAGCAGGATAATATCGGGATCGGAATCTCAAGAATTAATCCATTATGACCGAATACCTTTTGTTGTTGGTTGGCACAGTGCTGGTCAATAACTTTGTGCTAGTGAAGTTTTTAGGGCTATGTCCTTTCATGGGAGTCTCCAAGAAACTGGAGACTGCGATTGGCATGGGCCTCGCTACGACTTTCGTTCTGACGTTAGCGTCGGTATCTGCATACCTAGTAGAAACCTACATCCTTACCCCTCTGGGTATTGAATACCTGCGTACCATGAGCTTCATCTTGGTTATCGCGGTGGTTGTTCAATTTACGGAAATGGTCGTTCACAAAACCAGCCCAACGCTATATCGCCTATTGGGTATCTTCCTACCTCTTATCACCACTAACTGCGCGGTGTTAGGTGTGGCACTTTTGAACATCAATGAAAACCACAACTTCATTCAGTCGATCATCTATGGTTTCGGCGCAGCAGTGGGTTTCTCTCTTGTTCTGATCCTATTCGCTGCGATGCGTGAGCGTATTGCGGTTGCTGATGTTCCAATGCCATTCAAAGGCGCATCGATTGCGATGATCACAGCAGGCCTAATGTCTCTGGCATTTATGGGCTTTACCGGGTTGGTGAAATAAGCATGAGTACCATTTTAATTGCGATCATTGCGCTAGCCGTTTTAGCCGCTGTTTTTGGCGCTATTTTGGGCTTTGCTTCTATCCGCTTTAAAGTAGAAGCCGATCCTATCGTTGATCAAATCGATACCATTTTACCGCAAACTCAATGTGGCCAATGTGGCTACCCAGGTTGCCGTCCATACGCAGAGGCGATCGCCAACGGAGACAAGATCAACAAATGTCCTCCTGGCGGCCAAGCAACCATTGAGAAGCTAGCAGACTTAATGGGCGTAGAAGTTGAAGACTCCGCTCACGACTTAGATAACAAAGTAAAGACTGTTGCTTTCATTCATGAAGATATGTGTATTGGCTGTACTAAATGTATTCAAGCCTGCCCTGTCGACGCCATAGTTGGTGGTGCAAAGGCACTACACACAGTAATTAAAGATGAATGTACGGGTTGTGATCTTTGTGTCGCGCCGTGCCCTACTGACTGTATTGAAATGATTCCAGTGGCAACAACGACTGAAAATTGGAAATGGCAGATGAACATCATTCCTGTTACGGATATCACTAACCAAGCAACTGATGCGACCGCGTCAGAGCCTAAGGCATAGGGTTAGTATGATCTCTTTAATTGAACAAATTCGCACGGGCTCTATTTGGAACTTCCCAGGCGGCGTGCACCCTGCTGAAAACAAGAAACAGTCCAATACCACTGACATCGTTCATGCAAGGCTTCCTGAAGAAATCGTTCTTCCTGTAAAACAACACATCGGTAAGCCAGGTAACTTATTGGTTGTTGCGGGTGACACCGTGCTAAAAGGCCAACAATTGACAGCCTTGGACACGGGTTTTACGTTACCAGTACACGCACCAACATCAGGTGTGATTACCGCTATCGAACCAAGAACTACCGCTCACCCTTCGGGCTTAAGCGAACTCAGTGTAGTCATTAAACCTGACGGCTTAGACACGTGGATTGAAAAACACCCAGTTGAAGACTTTTCAACAAAGACCTCAGACGAACTGCTTGATGTGATTCGTCAAGCCGGTATTTCGGGCATGGGCGGCGCCGGCTTCCCTACTGCGAAAAAGCTGCAGTCAGGCCTTGGTCGTACTGACATTTTGATCGTCAACGCTGCTGAGTGTGAACCTTACATCACCTCTGATGACAAGTTGCTTCAAGAACATGCCGAAGAAGTACTAAAAGGCATCGAAGTGGTTGAACACATCCTTCAACCAAAACTGACCGTGATCGGCATTGAAGACAACAAGCCAGACGCGATAAAAGCACTTGAGATTGCCGCGAAAGACAAAGATATCGTCATTCGTGTTATTCCAACCAAATACCCTTCAGGTGGTGAGAAACAGCTCATCAAGATCCTCACCAATAAAGAGGTTCCTGCTGGCGGTATTCCTGCGGACATAGGTGTTTTGGTTCAAAATGTCGGCTCTCTTTATTCGATTAAGAGAGCAGTAATCGACGGCGAACCTGTCGTTAACCGCGTTGTGACTTTAACCGGAAAGACCTTTAAGCAACCTCGTAACGTTTGGGCACTTCTAGGCACGCCAGTACATGAGTTGCTTGAAGAGTTTGGCTACAAAGCCGATAAAAAGCTGCCGCGTTTGATTTTGGGTGGCCCGATGATGGGCTTCACCTTGCCACATGCCAATGTGCCAATCACTAAAACGTCGAACTGTATTTTAGCGCCAACGCGTCGTGAGATTTCTCCAAGCACTTACGAAATGGAATGTATTCGATGCAGTGCTTGTGCCGAAGCTTGTCCTGCCTCTCTACTGCCTCAACAGCTGCAATGGCACGCGAAAGCCAATGAGCTGGACAAGTGCGAAGAGCTAAATATTAAAGACTGTATTGAATGTGGTGCTTGTGCGTTTGTGTGTCCAAGTGAAATTCCGCTTGTTCAGTACTATCGCCAAGCGAAAGCTGAAATCAAAACAAGAAAAGACGAAGCGACGGCCGCAGAGCGCGCCAAGGTTCGTTTCGAAGAGAAAAACGCTCGTATGGAGCGTGACAAAGCAGAACGCGAAAACCGCTTCAAGAAAGCCGCAGATAACCGTCGCAAAGACATGAAATCAGCAGACGGTGACGATGCAATTGCTGCTGCGATTGCACGAGTTAAAGCACAAAAAGCCGCTGCTGATCAGGCTCCAAGTGAAGAGCCAGCAGTGAAACCTGCGGTTGCAGCTGCGATTGCTAAAGCAAAAGCGAAACAAGCTGCGGCTCAGAAAGCAGACGGTGCTGAACCAGACAACTCTGAAATGTCGAAGCTACGTGAAGAGCGTAAGCGTCAAGCTCGAGAACGCAAGGCGCAACAAGCAGCTGCTGACACTCCAGCTGAAAGCTCTGGTGATGGCAAGAAAGACGCCGTCGCTGCCGCTATCGCTCGTGCTAAAGCTAAGAAAGCACAACAAGCGGAATTAGCGGCTGACACCCCGGCAGAAAGCTCTGGCGACGCCAAGAAAGACGCCGTCGCTGCCGCTATCGCTCGTGCTAAAGCTAAGAAAGCACAACAAGCGGAATCAGCGGCTGACACCCCGGCAGAAAGCTCTGGCGACGCCAAGAAAGATGCTGTCGCAGCAGCTATCGCTCGCGCTAAAGCGAAAAAAGCTCAGCAAGCTGAATCAGCTTCTGACGCTCCGGCTGATAACTCTGACGACGCTAAGAAAGACGCTGTTGCTGCCGCAATAGCTCGCGCTAAAGCCAAGAAAGCACATCAAGCGGAACCTGCTTCTGAAGCTCCAGCTGAAAGTACTGGCGATGCGAAGAAAGATGCAGTTGCTGCTGCGATTGCTCGTGCTAAAGCGAAGAAAGCTCAACAAGCGGAATCAGCTTCTGATGCTCTGGCTGAAAGTACTGGTGATGCCAAGAAAGATGCCGTTGCTACTGCAATAGCTCGTGCTAAAGCAAAGAAAGCACAGCAAGCGGAATCAGCTATTCAAACAGAAAGTGAAGATCCAAATGGAAGCTCTGGCGATGCTAAGAAAGATGCTGTCGCTGCCGCTATTGCACGCGCTAAAGCGAAGAAAGCTCAGCAAGCGAAACAGACTGAGACAGCAGAAACGTCTGAGCCAGTAATTGAAACTGAAGCTGAAAATCAACAAGAGTCAGTCGATCCTAAAAAAGCGGCTGTTGCTGCCGCTATTGCACGCGCTAAAGCTAAGAAAGCTCAGCAAGCCAAGCAGACTGAGACAGTAGAAACGCCTGAGCCAGCGCTCGAAGTGGTAGCTGAAACTCAACCAGAAGCTGTCGATCCTAAGAAAGCGGCTGTTGCTGCCGCTATTGCACGCGCTAAAGCGAAGAAAGCACAGCAAGCTAAGCAGGTCGAAGCTGAAGAAATCGCTCCTGAAACCGTGGCTGAACCATTAATTGAAAAAGAGACTGTGGTTGAATCTGAGGCTCAATCAGAACCCGTCGGTCCTAAGAAAGCAGCCGTTGCTGCCGCAATTGCTCGTGCTAAAGCAAGAAAAGCGCAGCAAGAGCAAGATAAAAAGAACAATGAGGAGAAAGAGTAGTGGCCTTCTTTATCGCCAGCTCACCGCACGCACACAATCGTAGAAGCACCCCAGATCTCATGAAATGGGTCGCTATTTGTGCATTGCCTGGTCTACTAGCTCAAACCTACTTCTTTGGATGGGGTACGCTCATCCAGTTAGTATTTGCTATCGCACTTGCTGTTACCTTTGAAGCAGCTGTAATGCTGCTAAGAAAACGTCCGCCAGTAATGGCGCTACGTGATTACAGTGCGGTTGTGACCGCTTGGCTACTCAGTGTCGCTATTCCTCCGCACTCACCGTGGTGGATTCTAGTGATTGGTATGTTCTTCGCGATTATTATTGCGAAACACTTATATGGCGGCTTAGGGCAAAACCCATTTAACCCAGCGATGGTGGCTTACGTTGTCTTGCTGATCTCATTCCCAGTTCAAATGACCAGTTGGAATGCACCAGCCAGCCTAACCGCTGAAGCAACCAGCTTTGTTGACTCTTTCTTGATGATCTTTACGGGTTTCAACAACGAAGGTTTGTCTCTTCAACAAGCACGCCTTGGTATTGATGGCACCACAATGGCAACGCCGCTTGATGCATTCAAAACGGCATTAACGGCAGGTAACACCGCTTCTGAAGCTCTATCTCAACCACAGTTCAGCTGGCTAGCTGGCGTAGGTTGGGAATGGGTGAACCTTGCTTACCTCGTTGGCGGCTTGGTACTTATCAAGCAACGCGTGATTCAATGGCATATTCCTGTGGCGTTCATCGGCAGCCTTGCTCTGTTTAGCCTAGTATTCTTAATCCTAACGCCAGGTGAAACCGCTTCTCCAACTATTCATCTATTGTCTGGCGCAACCATGCTTGGTGCATTCTTCATTGCAACCGACCCGGTTTCAGCTTCGACGACAGTAAAAGGTCGATTGGTATTTGGTGCCCTGATTGGCGCGTTGGTGTTTATTATCCGCAGTTGGGGTGGCTTCCCTGATGGCGTGGCGTTTGCTGTATTGTTAGCCAACATGTGTGTTCCACTGATTGACTACTACACCAAACCTCGCACGTACGGTCACTAAGGAGCGGATACGATGCTAAATGCTATTAAGAAAAACGGCCTTGTACTCGCGATTTTTGCGTGTGCTTCAACAGGTTTGGTGGCGGTAACTCACTACCTGACCAAAGATCAGATCAAGCAGCAAGAACAAGCTCAACTGCTGTCTGTTCTTAACCAAGTTATCCCGCACGATCTGCACGATAATGAACTCTTTTCAGCCTGTACTCTGGTTCAAGCAGAAGAACTTGGTACTGAGCAAGCGATGCCAGCTTACATCGCTAAACTTGATGGTGAGCCAAGCGCGATTGCGATCGAAGCGATTGCACCTGACGGCTACAATGGCGCGATTAAAGTCATTGTTGGGATGAAAATCGACGGTACTATTTTAGGTACTCGCGTGCTTTCTCACCAAGAAACGCCAGGTTTGGGTGATAAGATTGATTTGCGTGTGAGTGATTGGATTCTTTCGTTTGCAGGCAAACAAGTCACAGATTCTAATCTTGACCGTTGGAAGGTTCGTAAAGACGGTGGTGACTTTGACCAATTTACTGGCGCGACCATTACGCCAAGAGCGGTTGTGAAGTCAGTTAAACAAGCGGTTCAGTACGTTAACCAAAACAACCAAGCATTGCTTGCTCAACCTCTAAATTGTGGTGGTGAATAATGAGTGACCATAAAACACTAATCAAAAATGGCATGTGGGCTAACAACCCTGCCCTAGTTCAACTGCTTGGCTTATGTCCTCTGTTGGCTGTATCTTCAACGGTGACCAACGCACTTGGACTGGGTATTGCTACTCTGCTTGTATTGGTAGGTTCGAACGTTGCTGTATCTCTGGTTCGTAACCACGTACCAAAAGAAGTGCGTATTCCAGTATTCGTAATGATCATTGCATCACTGGTAACCTGTGTTCAACTTCTGATGAATGCTTACGCGTATGGCCTTTACCTGTCTTTGGGTATCTTCATCCCACTGATCGTAACCAACTGTATCATCATTGGCCGAGCTGAAGCCTTCGCGTCTAAAAACGAAGTGCTACCTGCTGCTCAAGATGGTTTCTGGATGGGTCTTGGCATGACATCGGTACTGGTTGTACTGGGTGCAATGCGTGAGGTTATTGGTAACGGCACTCTGTTTGATGGTGCAGACCTGCTTCTTGGTGATTGGGCTTCTGTGTTACGAATCCAGATATTCCAATTTGATAACAGTTTCTTGCTAGCCCTGCTTCCGCCAGGTGCCTTTATTGGTGTTGGTTTCTTGATTGCGTTGAAAAACATCATCGACAACCAAGCAAAATCTAGACAGCCTAAACAAGAAAAGCCAGTCATTGAACGCGCTCGCGTTACCAATGCTTAATAAGTTACAGTAGCTTAAAACCTGCTGAGTAGCTCAACCGCTCAGCAGGTAATTAGATTGACCAAGTACACATAATAATGACGCTCATAAGAGCGCGTAACCGATGATAAAGCCTGAGCATTGAGAGTTTATTGAATACCAACTCCGGAACTCAAGCCCTAACTATTTGAAAGTAATGTCGCTATGAACAATGTAAAACGAGTAGAAATACTTGAGCGTTTAAGAGAAAACAATCCAAATCCAGAGACTGAGCTTAACTGGAACAGCCCTTTCGAGTTGCTGATCGCCGTACTTTTATCAGCACAGGCAACCGATGTCAGTGTCAACAAAGCAACGGATAAGCTTTACCCAGTGGCTAATACTCCACAAGCCATTTTCGACCTAGGTGTTGATGGCTTAAAAGAGTACATCAAGACAATCGGCCTATTTAATTCAAAAGCAGAAAACACCATTAAAACGTGTCGAATGCTGCTTGACCTACACAACGGTGAAGTACCGGAAGATCGTGCGGCATTAGAAGCCCTTCCTGGCGTTGGTCGTAAGACTGCCAATGTAGTATTGAACACCGCTTTTGGTTGGCCAACCATTGCCGTTGATACTCACATCTACCGTGTATCAAACCGTACTAAGTTAGCAATGGGTAAAACGGTCGATGATGTTGAGGCTAAGCTTCTCAAAGTCATTCCAAAAGAATTCAAACTGGATGTCCATCACTGGCTCATTCTTCATGGACGTTACACCTGTGTCGCACGTAAACCACGCTGTGGCAGCTGTATCATTGAAGACCTATGTGAGTTCAAAGAGAAGACCGAAGATTAGTCTTTCCGTTCACAACGATTAATCAATACGGCAGCGCTTAAAGCGCTGCTTTTTATTATTACTCTCTAGAAGCCGCCTCTATATCAGTTTTCATTTCTAATTCTGCGTTCCCAAGATAATAGGCATAAAAAATCCCGCCTTTTATGGCGGGATTCAATTATTTAGCTAAAAAGTCTGTCTTAGATAAACTTCACTTTAGTCACTTCCTTGATAGCAGATAGAACAAATGTTGGTATTGCTGCAATGAAGATTAACGATATTAAGTGATCAAACTCTAGTGCTTCTGTACTGAATACCAGCTGGCCGAAGCTTGTGTAAACAACGCTTAAAGACAAGATAGCCGATACTGCCACCGCACCGAGTAGGTAGTGGTTAGTGAACGGATTCTTACGATAAATCGTTGTGAACGTACGTGCATCGAACAAGCTCCAAAGTTGAGCAAAGATCAGTGTTAAAAACGCAACGGTTTGTGCGTATTGAGCACTGTAGCCACCGTCGAGTGCGTAAGAGAATGTCACAAAGCTTAGACCACCTAATGCGAGACCACGAGTTAGGATACGAGCGCCCAGACCATTAGAGAAGAAGCCTTGGTCACGTTTGCCAGGCTTACGCTCCATGAGATCTTTCTCTTCTGGCTCAACACCGAGTGCGAGTGCTGGTAGACCATCAGAAACGAGGTTAACCCATAAAATCATTAGTGGAGTTAGCGGAAGTACTACATCTGGTCCCATAAGTAGGAATGCAAATAGGATTACCGAAACCTCACCCACGTTCGCTGTAAGTGCTTGGCGGATAAACTTACGTAGGTTATCGAAAATTTGACGACCCTGACGTACCGCCTTCACGATAGTACTGAAGTTATCATCCAACAGGATAAGGTCACCTGAGTCTTTCGCAACAGACGTACCTGTAATACCCATCGCAACACCAATGTCTGCACGACGCAGTGCTGGCGCATCGTTCACACCGTCACCGGTCATAGAGGCAACTTCGTTGTTCTCTTGCTGCGCTTTTACGATACGCAGCTTGTGCTCTGGAGTAACACGTGCAAATACTGCAACCTGAGAACAGATAGACAACAGCTTCTCGTCATCCATTTGATCAAGCTCAGTACCCGTTACCACTAGATCATCTTCGCTACGGATGATTCCGATTTCACGAGCAATCGCTGCTGCCGTAACTGCGTGGTCACCGGTAATCATTACCGTACGAACACCAGCGCTATAACAGCTATTTACTGCATCACGCACTTCTGGGCGTGGTGGATCCATGATGCCATAGATACCCAGGATACTGACGTCTTTTTCAAGCTCAGGGAAGTCTAACTCTAGCTCTTCCTCTTTTAATTCACGGAAACCAACGGCAAGTGTACGCAGAGCATCACCACCAAAGGTTTGGATTGCCTCTTCAAAGTTTAAATGAAGATCTTGAGACGGTGCAGTATCGAGAGCCAAGTTGCCTGATACTCCACAGCCAAGCGTTGGTACGAAACCACCGTCAACCATGAAGCTAGTTGATTTACCAAGAACAACATCTGGCGCGCCTTTCAATGCTAGGAAGTGCTTACCTTGTGGGTCACGAACGATAACAGAAGCCATCTTACGACCAGAATCGAACGGGAACTTCTTAACGATTGAGTAGCCACCCGTTGATAGCATTTCATCTTGTTTAAGACCAGCTTTTGCCGCTGCAACAATTAGTGCACCTTCTGTCGGGTTGCCACGAACCGTCCATTTACCATCAGCATTTACATATTCAGCATCATTACAAAGTGTTGCAACGACAAGACCTTTCATCATTGCAGGGCTGTTTGTCGCTTCGACATTGTGACCTTTGGTAATGAATTCACCCTTTGGATCAAAACCTTTACCTGACACATCCCAGTAACGACCAGACACATCGTACGCTTTCATTACCTGCATTTGGTTTTGTGTCAGCGTACCTGTTTTATCTGAACAGATAACAGTTGTAGAACCTAGCGTTTCGATTGCTGCTAGCTGTTTAGCCAATGCATTATTCTTAACCATCTTAGTCGAGCCCATCGTTAATACGATAGTAACCACCGTTGGCAAACCTTCAGGAATAGCGGCAACCGACAAAGAGATACCTGTTGTTAGAATTTCTAACCATGGCATACCGTGGTAAACACCGATAGCACAAACAATAGCAACAACCACAAGAGCAACAACCAATAATGCGAGTGCGATAGTGTCCATACGCTCTTGCATTGGTGTTTTCGTCTCTTCCGTTTGGTTCATCATATCAGCGATGTGACCAACTTCAGTTTGCATACCTGTGCTTGTTACAACAGCAAGGCCTGTACCCGTAGTCACTATTGTTGTCATGAAGCCCATGTTCTTCTGATCGCCAAGACCAAGAGTCTCATCTTCAAGGCGTTCAGACTGCTTATTCACAGGCTCAGATTCACCGGTCAACGCTGCCTCATCGACCGTCAGACGGTTTGACTCAAGAATACGAACATCAGCAGGCAGAATATCGCCAGTATTAATTTTAATGATGTCACCAGGAACGAGGGTTTTCGCTGGAACACTGATCCATTTACCATCTCGCATCACTTCGGCTTCTGGAGCTGCCATTTCTTTTAGCGCTTCCATTCCTTTCTGAGCTTTAAACTCCTGCCAGAATGCAATACCAGTGTTAATAAGAATAATCACTGCAATAGCGATAGCATCAATGCTGTGGCCAGTAGACCAAGAAACGATTGCACCAACAGCTAGAATAAAAATCAGTGGGTTTTTATATTGATGAATATACAGTTCCCATGCAGACGCAGACTCTTGTGCTGTCAGCTCGTTGGTACCGTGCTTCTCTAAGCGTGCATCCGCTTCAGAATTTGATAAACCTGTAGTTTGATCCGCGTTCAGTTCGTTTAAAACATCTGAACTTTGTTGTGTAAACCATTTACTCGTCATTTGAGTACTCCACATCAATGCCTCACACCGAGGCTAATGTAATAAAATAATACTTATTTTTATGTGATAAGAAAATCGCACAAATCAAAAGTGAATAGTTAGTCGATTTTGTGCGTTTGAAAAACTATATAGTAAGGATTCTCTATTTAGCAAAGATCACAAAAAAACACTTGATACACACTTGACAACCACTTTAAAAACATAACCATCCAAAATATCAAACATAAAACCAACAATACAAACTCAAATCATTGTTTAATAAAAGTAAGTGCAAAAAATGAACACCTCTTATTCTTTCGTAAAAACCATTGGTTTTTGGCTTATTTTTTCGAAAATTCCTTAATAACGAAGTAAAACATCGGAATAACCTTTCTATAAACAGGGAGATATTGACGTAATCATAAATTGATAAAATGAAAAGTTAGATGCCAATTGTAAAAACGAAAGAAGTTCGGTAACAAAATAGAGATATAAATCACAATTCAATAACTAAGTCTATTCTTGGATCTCACGAAAAAGAGCAACACTCAAACTTACTATTTATGCAAAATTTCGAATTAGGCTCTAGTAACGGACAAATTAAGAAGGCCGTCGCCTTCATTTATTTTGTAATACAAATAAGAAAAAGGTAGAGAGGGGGAGTAAGACAGATGATGAGAATAAGGAAATATGACCAAACTTATCATCTCTTTGGTGTTGCTTATGAGCTTGCTCATATATAGTGCTATAAAAGAAACAACCAATAACAAGCTAGGAGCAAATCATGTCAAACGGTCGTATTTTACACACCATGCTACGCGTGGGTGATCTAGACAAGTCTATCGAGTTCTACACTAATGTAATGGGCATGCAGCTATTACGTAAGAACGAAAACAAAGAGTACGAATACACACTGGCTTTCGTTGGCTTTGGTGACGAATCTCAAGGTGCTGTGATTGAACTAACGTACAACTGGGGCACGACTGAATATGACCTTGGCTCTGCTTTTGGTCACGTTGCTATCGGTGTTGATGACATCTACACAACGTGTGACGCGATTAAAGCAGCAGGTGGTAACGTGACTCGTGAAGCCGGCCCAGTAAAAGGCGGCTCTACGCACATCGCATTCGTTAAAGATCCTGACGGCTACATGATTGAGCTGATTCAGAACAAACAAGCAAGCGCAGGTCTAGAAGGTTAATTCCTAGATACCTTTGCTAGATTAGGCTAGAACGCCTGATGAAATAACCAAAGAAGCGAGCACTATGCTCGCTTCTTTTTTATCACTCTCCCCATTATCGATATTCTTTACTAGGGCCTGTTGATGTTTTTCGGTTGAATTTTGTTCGAGATAAAAGCGTTTTAATCGCGGCGAGGGAGAAGTAGCCTAGTCATTTTAAGCAAGTCTCCCTCAACAAAGAGAAAAACGCTTTTTTCGGGGGCGCCTAGCTCGAACCCTTTGGGCAGCGTTTGCTGGTCATTTACGACTACACTGTCAATTTCTCATATAAACAAACGACATATCAAAGCCTCGTCCTTCCATATAAACCCAGCAACTCGCTGCAAAAACAAGCTCAAAAGGTCAACATGCCCTATATATTCTTAACAATCTCACTAATGAAACTTTACATGATAATGATTATCATTTAAATTAACCACCTATTGATTAGTGAGGTAATACAATGATTAGCGAATGGGAAAAACACACGTTACTCGCCGATACGGCATTGCAGCTCGATGATCCTGTACGAAGTATTCTTCACTATCAGCAAGCATTGAACTTAAGCGAAGAAATTACAGAACGTACCGATATTCAGGCCGATGAACGCTTACTTATCTCAGTGATTTCTTGTCACAATCTTGCGCAATTCTGGCGCTGGGCTGGAGATACTGAATACGAGCTTAAGTACCTTCAACTGGCTTCAGAAAAAGTACTGACTCTGATCCCTCAGTGCCCTAACACGCAATGTTCTAGCTTTATCGATTCTATTGGCTGTTGTAAAAAAGCACTTATCGATTTCATGAAACGCCATCCCAACCCTAAAATCGCTTCTATGGTGGAAAAGATCGATACCGCGACCAACTGTGAAATGATTGCTCGCTTCCGCTTAAACTAAGCAAGCCCCTTTCGCAGGCGAAATATTTAGCCTGTTGATTCAGATACAAAAAGCCCGTCATGACGACGGGCTTTTTAGTTTGAGCTTTAGATTTTATTGGCGCTAAACCTGCGTTCTACCCAATGAGATAACAACGCGACGGTTCTTGTCTTTACCAATTGGCGAGTTGTTGTCGGCAATTGGACGACGTTTACCATAGCCTTGTACTTGAATACGGTCTTCTGGCAAACCGAGAGACTTAAAGTACTCTCTTAACGATTCTGCTCTGCGCTCTGAAAGGTTTTGGCTAATGCCTTTGCTGTCGACAGAGTCGGTGTACGTTGCCACCAGCACAAGATCAATATCTTGGTTGTAGCGAACATAATCAGCAATCTGGCTCAGCCTTTTACGTGACGACTTATTCAGCTGATCGCTGTTGCGGTCGTAATGCAAGATAGTGAAAGAGATATCTTCAAAGCTGTAAGGCAGTAAGTTGGCAACACAATCACTGAACACATTGTATTTTTCTTGGAACAACACCGACGACAACGACACTTCGATACGTTGATCTCGGCTTTGCCACTCTTGGTAACTGAATGTCGGGTAACGCCCTTTCTCCAGCTCACTCAAAATACCCCAAGCGGTTTGTCCACCTACGTAGCCATCAAATTGTTGGAAGAACTTAATGGTTGTCATGCGATCAGCACTTTCGCCCGGACGCCAAGGTGGTGGCATGGAAATCAAGCTAACATTGCGAGTCGCACCCATTGGGCGGCGCATTTTAAGCTCAAAATCCAAAATGATTTTTTTACTCGCACGAGATGAAAACTCAGCGTCACCAAAATTTGGGATTGGATGAACTAAGCGACATTCTAGTGGCGTGTTAGCCACCATCTCCCACGTCGACTGTTGAGGAGATGCTCCGTAACGCTTTTCTTGTGCCATTACCGATGACGACATAAGAAGCGAAAATAGCATTGAACCTGTTATGAGTTGTTTCTTCATAAAGTGGAGTATCTCTTAAGCAATTCGTTTAACAATGCAGCCAATTGCCGCATTTTTCTCTCGCGTTTAAATATGCAATTATCAAGCCGCAATGGGTCGGCTAATTTACGATTTATTGCCCTTCCCTAGTTTTTATCACTGCTATTATCTGCAATAATGCAGCCTTAATCACACTTATTTGGGCTAACATGACTGTAGAAAACGAAGCTCTGACCCTAAAAAAACGCTTTCGCGGCTATTTTCCAGTGGTCATCGACGTGGAAACCGCAGGGTTTAACGCAGAAACCGATGCATTATTAGAAATCTGTGCCATTACATTAAAAATGGATGAGAACGGAGATCTGCAACCTGCATCAACGCTTCATTTTCACATTGAGCCTTTTGAAGGCGCAAATATAGAGCAGGCAGCATTAGACTTTAACGGAATTAAAGACCCATTTAGCCCATTACGTGGTGCTGTGTCGGAACAAGAAGCCCTTAAAGAAATCTACAAGCTAGTGAGAAAAGAACAAAAAGCTTCAGATTGCAGTCGTGCAATCATGGTCGCTCACAATGCTACATTCGATTTGAACTTCGTTAATGCGGCAAGTGAGCGTTGTAAGCTTAAACGCGTCCCGTTCCATCCATTTGCAACTTTTGACACTGCAGCTCTTAGTGGTCTTGCCTACGGTCAAACCGTTTTGGCTAAAGCTTGCCGCACTGCAGGGATGGAATTTGACAACAAAGAAGCACACTCTGCTTTGTATGATACGCAAAAAACCACAGAGTTATTTTGCGGCATAGTAAACAAATGGAAAGCCCTTGGTGGTTGGCCTCTTGTTGACGAAGAATAAAAAATAGAGTCGGTAAACGTTTTTTCGTATTGCCTTCATAAAAAACACAACATCCCGAGAATAATATGAATCCTGTTGTAATTTCAGTTTGCATCATGCTTGTTTTAGCTTTGATGCGTGTAAACGTAGTCGTTGCTCTGACGTTCAGTGCAATTATCGGTGGCGTAGCCTCTGGTATGAGCTTGAACGACGCAGTCGCGGCTTTCGAAAGTGGATTAGGCGGCGGTGCAACGATTGCACTTAGCTACGCTATGCTTGGTACATTCGCTGTTGCTATCTCACGTTCTGGTATCACAGACCTACTTGCTCAAAGCGTTATCAAACGCATTCACGGCAAAGAGAACAGTGCAGCATCGACTGGTCTAAAATACGGCATCCTTGCGTCTTTGATCTTAGTGACCATGTCTTCGCAAAACGTGATTCCGGTACATATCGCCTTCATCCCAATCTTAATCCCACCTCTATTAGGCGTATTCGCAAAAATGAACCTAGACCGTCGTCTGGTTGCGTGTGTACTGACTTTTGGTCTGATTACGCCTTACATGGTTTTGCCGATTGGTTTTGGTGGCATCTTCCTAAACAACATCCTGCTAAAAAACCTTCACGACAATGGTCTTGAAAACGTAGTAGCAAGCCAAGTACCAATGGCGATGTTGTTACCCGCTGCAGGCATGATCTTCGGTCTTCTAACGGCAGTATTCTTTACTTACCGTAAGCCTCGTCAATACAAAGAAACATCTCACACGATTGTTTCAACTGAGACAAAAGAGATCAACAAGAAGCATATCCTAGTAGCGGCGGCAGGTATCGTTGCAGCACTAACGGTTCAATTGTCGACGGGTTCTATGATCATCGGTGCTCTTGCTGGTTTCATGGTATTCACCTTCGGTGGCGTAATCGCTTGGAAAGAGACACAAGATGTCTTCACCAAGGGCGTTCACATGATGGCAATGATCGGTTTCATCATGATTGCAGCGGCAGGTTTCGCAGCAGTAATGAAGCAAACTGGCGGCGTTGAATCTTTGGTTGAAGCGCTTTCAACCAGCATCGGTGATAACAAACCTCTAGCAGCACTACTTATGCTAATTGTTGGTCTACTGGTAACTATGGGTATTGGTTCTTCGTTCTCTACGATTCCAATCCTTGCAACTATCTACGTTCCACTAGCAGCAGCATTTGGTTTCTCACCAATGGCAACGATCGCTCTAGTAGGTACAGCTGCAGCGCTTGGTGATGCGGGCTCTCCTGCTTCTGACTCAACATTAGGTCCAACATCGGGTCTTAATGCTGATGGTCAACACGAGCACGTATGGGAAACCGTAGTACCGACGTTCCTACACTACAACATCCCACTGATCGTATTCGGTTGGATTGCAGCCATGGTTCTGTAATTAGATTCTGTAGTTAAACAGTCCTACGCTCACTTTTATAAAGGCCGCCTCGTGCGGTCTTTTTTTGTCTCTGGGATTCATTCCATTCTTCCTCTCACTCTCAATGAACTAGCGACGCCAAACAAAAAAGGCTTACTCTTATGAGTAAGCCTTAGAAGTCGTTGCGTCAATACAGACAGCTCTCGCTGGATTATGCAGCGGGAGCGTTATTCACTAGAATTTCGCGAATAGATTTAAGCGTCGCTTCCGTTGAATGGTAATCCAATTCAACTTCACTAAAAATGCCATTTACTTCAAGCATTAATGTTGGGTAAGAAAACACACCCATCGCTTCTTTAAAGCCTAACTGGTCATCTAATTCACTTTCCAATAACTTGCTAGAAAGGTCATTTTCAAACTGTTGTACATTCATGCCTAGTTCTTCAGCCAACTGCAGATGCGTTTCTTGGCTGTGTGGCAACATCGCGCGAAGGTAGTACGCGTGTTGAATCGCTTCCAGCATCGCTTCATAGTGATCTTGAAAACCTGCTGCAATTACAGCACGGCACGCAGGGTAAGTGCTGCGAACAGGCTTACACTCAGTCCAAAACTCGTGGTTAAACTCGGTACCTAGCTTAACTTCAATCTGCTTCCAGATCGCTTGCAGCTTGCCTTTCATCTCTTCTGACATTGGCTCATCAGAATCCGGCGCCAAGCCACCTACTACGTAGTTAAACTCAATACTCGCAGGTAATTGTTGTTTCAATAACTCAAGCGTTGGCTTGTATCCCCAACACCAGCTGCACATTGGATCATGCACATAATGAAGTTTTACGTTCATTGTTCGTTCCTTATCGAGTCGACTCTTCTATCAATTCCAACAAAAAAGGAGCCTAATTAAGGCCCCTCATTTTAACTATTCAGCGCAAAGGCTAGAGCTTACTCAGCGTCATCACCAGCAACTTTAGCTGCTGCTTCTTTGATGATTGGCTGAAGTTCGCCTTTTTGGAACATCTCAAGAATGATGTCACAACCACCGATTAGCTCACCTTCAACCCAAAGTTGTGGGAAAGTTGGCCATTGTGCGTAAGCTGGAAGCTCTGCACGGATATCAGGGTTTTGTAGAATATCTACATAAGCAAATTTCTCGCCACATGCCATTAGAGCTTGAGACGCTTGAGAAGAGAAACCACAGCTAGGTAGCTTAGGAGAACCTTTCATGTACAGTAGAATAGTGTTTTCTTCAATTTGCTGTTTGATTTTATCGATAGTTTCCATTGCTTCCTCGTTAATGGATTACGGCTTTTATTGCCTTTATTCTACCCCAAACCAAAAGAATAAAAACCATATAAAAAAAGCGGTTAACGAGCTAAGCTAACAATTCACACAAAAGTGATGAAATAAGCTTTTAATAAAGTAAAAACTTGCTAAACTATATCGCAAGTCAGCAAATTGACCATGGTTGGCAGTATAGCGAGCCATGAATAATAATATCACTGGAAGCAATCGAAAGAGTTAACTCTTTCATATCAATGGAGAATTGAGCAATGGCATTTGAACTACCGGCTCTTCCTTACGCGAAAGACGCACTAGAACCACACATCTCAGCAGAAACGCTAGATTTCCACCACGGTAAGCACCACAACACTTACGTTGTTAAGCTAAACGGTCTTATCCCAGGTACTGAGTTTGAAGGCAAAACACTAGAAGAGATCGTTAAGACTTCTACTGGTGGTGTTTTCAATAACGCAGCTCAAATCTGGAACCACACGTTCTACTGGCACTGTCTTGCTCCTAAAGCAGGCGGCGAACCAACTGGCGCTGTTGCAGAAGCTATCAACGCTGCATTCGGTTCTTTCGAAGAATTCAAAGCGAAATTCACTGATTCAGCAATCAACAACTTCGGTTCTTCTTGGACTTGGTTAGTTAAGAAAGCTGACGGTTCTCTAGACATCGTTAACACTTCTAACGCTGCTACTCCTCTAACAGAAGAAGGTGTTACTCCACTTCTAACTGTTGACCTATGGGAACACGCTTACTACATCGATTTCCGCAATGTTCGCCCTGACTACATGGCTGCATTCTGGAACCTAGTAAACTGGTCTTTCGTAGAAGAGAACCTAGCGAAGTAATCTATTACTTAAGCTACGCTATTTATAGCGAGTTACCTATTGAAAGCTCATGCCTCGGCGTGAGCTTTTTTGTATCTGTCGTATTCCTATCAATACGAACATTACGAAACAAATCAGCCAATCAAGACTGCTTTTTAACCTATTCTTACCTTTCTTAATCGCCCTGCATAAATTCTCTATTCGCCTGTAATTAAAGACTAAAGTTTGCCGACTCCATGCCGTTAAAGGTGTATCAAACGAGAGGCGTCATGCAAATACATACTTTAGACAAAGCAGGAATCATCAACGAACTGAAGTTCGGCATCGGAATCAGCCAAGCGGTTGAGCAAGGTCGCCGTGCAGATTTCGCGTTGCTGCTATCTATGTTTTCTAATGATGTTCGCGATTGCACGCCCATCGATACCATTGAAGTTACAGAAACAAATGAAGATCGCCTACGCAAACAATTCGGCGTAGCAGAACCTCAGCAACTGCGTTCAAACCAATCTTCATATGAGATTTCAGCACAGCAATCTAATCATTTTCATCAAGCTAGCCTTGCCAGCGCAAAACTCAGCCATTACTTGAAACCCGAAGCCTTAGCTTTTATGCCTGAAGATACTGCTGACTTCCCGGAAGAGGTTTACCAAAACCTTTCAGGTCACGACCGACGTAAACTGGCGAACAAGCATGTCCCTGACTTGCCTCATGCCACACTCTACAACGAACTATCTACTGCCCAACGTCAGTATCAAATTCAAGCTCAGGTATAACTTCAGCCCCGCTTTCTCGATTTATTTCTGCATCTCTATCTACTTTGTTCAATTCACCTTCTTGAATGATTCATGTGAGTGATATGAACCACCAGCCTTGGGCATACTCAAAACATCCGTTGTCGATTACTGCTTGAAGTTACTACAAAATGTGACGTGCCACTAAGTTCATAAAAACTTATTAATTGGCGCACCTTAGTTTGAACCAATTCACACCCATTGTATGAAATTTGACCCATTCTTATCCGACACGGATGATTTGTTTAGGTACTGAGATGGAAATAAAAAGCTCAATCATATTGGTGACATCTGCCGGCTCGCGACTGGGAGGGACGATTGCGAACCACTTTGTAAACCTTGGAGCCACAGTCATCCTTTGTGATAACGATACCGAAGCTCTTCAGGCTACCTATTTACAGTGTGCTCGGTTCTCTGATTCTGTTTACCACTACCCGCTCGAAAGCCATGACAACCAAGCGATTCTCAGCGTATTTGATTTTATCCAAACCACTTTCAACACCACACCCGATGTATTGGTCAATAACTGGATAAGCTCACCGATGCCAAGCCTAATTGGTGATCAGCCCGTCAGCAGCTTTATTAATGATCTTTCTTCTATGGCATCGACCCTTTTCGCATTTGGTCAAATCAGTGCTGAGAGATTGCGAGATGAAAAGAAAGAAGGCGTGATTGTGAACGTGATATCTCATGATGATTTTCATGATGTATCTGGCTTAGAGAGCGCCAACTCCATGATCACCGGATTCACACACAGTTGGGCCAAAGAACTCACCCCATTTAAGATCCGTGTTGGCGGTGTCGTTCCCGCGATTCACAACGCCGATGGTAAGTTCAACCGTTGTCATTGGGCACAACTTCAAGACGAACTCACTAGAACCGCAGAGTACATTATCTCTAATGATTACTTCAGCGGGCGAGTTGTTGCGGCAGAGGTTTAGGCTCTCCTATTCATGCTCAAATAAAGCCACTGCTCTTAGCGCAAATCACTAATCAACTAATCAACCGCATAAAAAAAGCCCCAGTCTTTCGACTGGGGCTTTAAACTTTTCCCGATAGATAAGTATCGTGCTAGCGAAAACTTATCTCAAAACCAATGCTTACTTATTATGCGTTAGCTTTTTCTTTTTTAGCTTTTGGTGCTTTCGCTTCAGCTGGTTTTTGGTCAGCTTTCTTAAGGATAACTGTAGTACCTTCGAAAGTTTCACCTTCAACGTATGCTTCGCCGTAGTAAGAAGTTGTTAGAACTTCTTTTAGCTCAGTGATTAGTGGGTAACGTGGGTTAGCACCTGTACACTGGTCATCGAACGCTTCAACAGCTAGCTCGTCTAGTTTAGCAACGAAGTCAGACTCGTTAACACCCGCAGCTTGGATAGATAGTGGGATATCTAGGTCTTTCTTAAGCTCTTCTAACCAAGTCAGTAGACGTTCAATCTTCTGAGCAGTACGGTCACCAGCTTGGCTTAGGCCTAGGTGGTCAGCAACTTCAGCGTAACGACGACGTGCTTGTGGACGGTCGTACTGAGAGAATGCAGTCTGCTTAGTTGGGTTATCGTTCGCGTTGTAACGTACAACGTTTGAGATAAGTAGTGCGTTAGCAAGACCGTGTGGTAGGTGGAACTCAGCACCAATTTTGTGAGCCATTGAGTGACACACACCTAGGAATGCGTTCGCAAATGCTACACCAGCGATAGTTGCTGCGTTGTGTACTTTCTCACGAGCGATTGGGTCAGCCGCACCATTTTTGTAGCTTGATGGTAGGTATTCTTTAAGCATCTTAAGAGCTTGAAGAGCTTGACCGTCTGAGTATTCGTTCGCTAGAACAGATACGTAAGCTTCAAGAGCGTGAGTTACTGCATCGTAACCACCGAACGCTGTTAGAGACTTAGGCATGTTCATTACTAGGTTCGCATCAACGATAGCCATGTTTGGCGTGATTTCGTAGTCAGCTAGTGGGTACTTAGCACCAGTCTTGTCGTCTGTAACAACAGCGAATGGAGTAACCTCTGAACCAGTACCTGAAGTTGTAGTGATACATACAAGCTCAGCTTTTTGACCCATTTTAGGGAACTTGTAGATACGTTTACGGATATCCATAAAGCGCATTGCTAGTTCTTCGAAGTGAGTTTCTGGGTGCTCGTACATAACCCACATGATCTTAGCAGCATCCATTGGAGAACCGCCACCTAGAGCAAGGATTACGTCAGGTTGGAAGCTCTTCATTGCTTCAGCGCCTTTCTCAACAACAGATAGCGTTGGATCCGCTTCTACGTCGAAGAAAGTTTGAACTTCGATGCCTTGTGCTTTAAGCAGGCTAACTACGTCATCAGCGTAACCGTTGTTGAATAGGAAACGGTCAGTTACTAGGAATGCGCGTTTCTTACCTTCTAGGTCGCTCATTGCGATTGGAAGGCTACCACGACGGAAGTAGATAGACTTAGGTAGTTTGTGCCACAACATGTTTTCAGCTCGCTTCGCTACAGTTTTCTTGTTGATAAGGTGCTTAGGACCTACGTTCTCAGAGATAGAGTTACCACCCCATGAACCACAACCTAGAGTTAGAGAAGGTGCAACGTTGAAGTTGTACAGGTCACCGATACCACCGTGAGTAGTAGGGATGTTGATTAGGATACGAGCAGTCTTCATCTTGTCACCGAAGTAACGGATGCGGTCTGCGTTAGTATCTTGGTTAGTGTAAAGACCAGATGTGTGACCGATACCACCGATTTCAACCATAGTAACCGCTTGAGCAACAGCGTCTTCGAAGTCGTCTGCGCGGAATAGACCTAGAGTTGGAGATAGTTTCTCGTGAGCGAACTCGTCATCGTAAGAAACTTTACCAAGACCTTCACCTACAAGTACTTTTGTATCAGCAGGAACTTTAACACCAGCCATTTCAGCGATTGCTGGAGCAGGTTGACCTACGATTTTAGCGTTTAGGTTGCCGTCGATAAGAAGCACTTTACGTACTTTATCAGCGTCAGCTTTAGATAGAACGTGAGCTTTGTGAGAAGCGAAACGCTCTTTAACTTCTTCGTATACATCGCTAACAACGATTGCAGCTTGCTCAGAAGCACATACAACGCCGTTATCGAATGTTTTAGACATTAGGATAGATGCTACAGCACGTTTGATGTCAGCTGTTTCATCGATAACTACAGGAACGTTACCAGCACCAACACCGATAGCAGGCTTACCAGAAGAGTATGCTGCTTTAACCATGCCTGGACCACCAGTAGCAAGGATAAGTGCGATACCGTCGTGCTTCATAAGCGCGTTAGAAAGCTCTACAGATGGTTGGTCGATCCAACCGATGATGTCTTTTGGAGCACCAGCTGCAACAGCTGCGTCTAGAACCAGTTTCGCTGCGTCGTTAGTTGAGTTCTTTGCACGTGGGTGTGGCGAGAAGATGATGCCGTTACGTGTCTTAAGAGAGATTAGAGATTTGAAGATTGCTGTAGAAGTAGGGTTCGTTGTTGGAACGATACCACAGATGATACCTACAGGCTCAGCGATAGTCATTGTGCCTAGGTTGTCATCTTCTTCTAAGATGCCACATGTTTTTTCGTCTTTGTATTTGTTGTAGATAAATTCAGATGCAAAGTGGTTTTTGATAACCTTATCTTCAACAATACCCATTCCAGATTCAGCAACTGCTTGTTGTGCAAGTGGAATACGAGCGTGGTTAGCAGCAAGAGAAGCTGCGCGGAAGATTGCGTCTACTTTCTCTTGAGAGAATGTTGCAAACTCTTCTTGTGCTGCTTTAACGCGAGCTACTAGAGCATCAAGTTCCGCTAAGTTAGTTACAGGCATGGTGGATCTCCTAAAATAATAAATATTAAAAACTTTTTATTAAATTCGCTGCTTGCCGTTAACCTTAAACACCAGCGTTCTTAGTAAATTGCTTTCAGGGCTGAGTATATTATTTCACAGTGTGAAAAAAATTGACCCAGATCAGTTACCCAAAAAGAATTAACCAGAAAGTAGTAAGGCAATCGCAAAAATGAACCTAAGGTTATGATTTATATAGATTAATATCACACTTTTCGTTCGTGCAAAAAACAAGCAAACAGACAATTTTTTTCTACATTGCGTCATAAACTGTAAAAAAGTTTCATTTTTAGTCAGCTCACTTACATGTATACGGCCAAAACTGTGCTACTGAGAGTATATCCATACCGTTGCAACGAGCTAGAAACTGTCATAATTTTTATTAAAAGCGTGCGTGAGATAACATTTAGTTCAAATTGCGTTACAACGCGAAACACGAGAAAACACTTTGTAACACTGACATTACACATCTCACACTCAATTAGTTTTTCTAAAAAATAGCCCCTTCTTCAAGTTAGTTTTTTTCATTCGCTCTCATTGAATTTGTCCCTTACATTACGCACTCTGACAAAGGTCAGATCAAACCCACTATCCTACTTAACGTTACTGGAGATCGCTCTCATGCAAGGTTTAGAACTCGCAATCTTTATGCAATTCTTCCTTGGGCTTGTTGCAGCCGTAAACCCAATCGGCATCATGCCTGTTTTTGTTTCTTTAACTGCTCATATGCCACCAGAAGAGCGAAACAGGACAGCCTTACAAGCCAACATTGCTGTTGCCGTTATCTTGATTGTCTCGCTTGTTGCAGGGCAAATGCTTCTTGATATGTTTAGCATCTCGTTGGATTCATTCCGCGTTGCAGGCGGTTTACTGTTGTTGAGTATCGCATTTTCGATGATGAGCGGTAAGCTCGGTGAAGATAAGCAGAACAAACAAGAGAAATCGGAATACATCAGTAAAGAGCAGATCGGCGTGGTTCCACTGGCTATGCCTCTAATGGCGGGTCCCGGTGCAATCAGCTCGACGATTGTTTACGGTTCTCGCTACCCTGCTGCTATTGATACGGTAGGCATCGGCATTAGCATTATTGCTTTCGCAACTTGTTCTTGGCTTTTATTCCGTTCAGCGCCAGTTATCGTTCGCTTCCTAGGTCAAACCGGCATCAACGTTATTACACGTATCATGGGCTTGATCCTGGGTGCGCTAGGCATCGAGTTCATCGCCAACGGCTTACGTAACCTATTCCCAGGGTTAGCATAACGTTTAGCGGAATTGGCTCGTGTATTGCGGGCAATCAAGATTGATATATAGATGAGGCGAGTAAAGCGATTGGGCTTTCACTCGCCTCGTTATTATGAAGCTTGTATAATGACTGTTAATACATTTAACAGAAGATGAACCTCTCCTTATGTCACGTAAGCCACTTAAGCATCATTTGTACGTCATTATCTTTGGCACTCACACTCCAGCCGGACGCGCATTTGATATTTCACTGATCGTTGCAATCTTGGCTTCGCTGTTGGTGCTTATCTTAGAGTCTATCCCTAATGTGATGACCGAGTGGTCACAACAGTTGCGTTACATTGAATACAGCTTTACTGCCCTCTTTACGCTTGAGTATCTGTTGAGGCTCTATTGCTCTCCAAAACCAAAATCTTATGCCACCAGCTTTTATGGTGTCGTTGACCTGTTAGCGATTCTCCCAACTTACCTAGCGATCATTTTCCCGGGTGCTTCATTTATGGGTGTGGTGAGACTGCTTCGTGTGATGCGTATCTTCCGTATCCTAAAATTGGTTCGCTACCTACAAGATTCCAACATATTGCTGCGCTCATTATTGATGGCGAGACGAAAGATTCTGATCTTCTTCAGCACAGTGGGCATCTTGGTTGTTATCTTTGGTGCTTTGATCTTTATTATAGAAGGCCCTGATAATGGCTTCACCAGTATTCCTCACAGTATCTACTGGGCAATCGTGACCATCACAACCGTGGGTTACGGTGACATGGTGCCGCAAACCGCATTAGGTAAAGCTATCGCATCTCTGACTATGCTCTTGGGTTACTCAATCTTAGCCGTGCCGACCGGGATTATTACCGCAGAACTCAGTAATGAAATGAACTCGCACAAAGAGTTGGTCAAATGCCCAAACTGCAACCGTTCAGGCCACGATTCTGATGCCATCTATTGTAAACACTGTGCCAGTGAATTGGCCGATCCCGACAAACGAGTCGTTACTGAAGAGAAAGAATAGATACCCATAAAAAAGAGCTCCTAAGAGCTCTTTTTTGTTTTCTTAACTACCAAACTAAAGCAACTAACAACCGTCGGTAAACACTTCGACTTTATAATCATCATTCGCTTCCATTGCAGCCGTATACTTTACATAACACTGCGTTTTCTCGATCGCGCTGTTGAAATCATTTGGAAGAACATCCGACAAATATTCCGATCGAGTAATCAGCCATAAGTCAGGGTCACTTACAGGACCATTATTATGCGCAGCCCACGTCCACTCTGTAGTTAGGTCATGAAACCCAGAATCAATCGCTAAAAAGTTTTCCATTCCCCCTTTCTCAACTGCGGGGTAACCAAACTTCACACGCCCGTAGTCAGGGATCAGATAAGACTCTTGAGCTTCCATACCCTCAACAGCGGCTTTTTCGAATGCCAAATCAGAGGCTGTGTGAACCGATGCTCCCAACCCTTCCATAACCGAAGCCCTAGCATCATGTTGTATGTTTAAAAACTTAGGCGCTGCGACAACCGCTAAAACACCAATAATGACGATAACAACAACTAACTCGATCAGAGTAAAACCTTTGAGGTTTGCTTTCATTTTCTAGCTCCAACTTTAAGACGCACGAAATGTAAGGTTTTAAAGTCAGACCTCTGTCATCAGATACAAAAAAAGCGCCCTAAGGCGCTTCTTCTTTAATTATTCTCAGAAATGAGGCAGTTACGCTTTCTCAGCAAGAATAATACGTAATGTACGACGTAGTGGTTCTGCAGCACCCCAAAGCAGTTGGTCACCAACTGTGAATGCGTTTAGGAAGTCGTTACCCATAGACATCTTACGTAGGCGACCTACTGGTACAGACATCGTGCCTGTTACTTTAGCCGGAGTCAGTTCTTGCGCAGTGATATCACGATCGTTCGGAATCACTTTAACCCAATCGTTGTGCGTCGCGATGATCTCTTCGATTTCGTCCATTGGAACGTCTTGCTTAAGCTTGATCGTTAGTGCTTGAGCGTGACAACGCATTGCACCGATACGTACACAAGTACCATCGATAGGGATTGGCTGACCATCTAGACCAAGAATCTTGTTCGCTTCAACGCCCGCTTTCCATTCTTCTTTGCTTTGCCCGTTTTCACGCTTCACATCGATCCAAGGAATCAATGAGCCAGCAAGAGGAGCACCAAATTGGTCTGTTGGGAATGAAGATGAACGAATCGTATCCGCAACCTTCTTATCAATATCAAGAATCGAGCTTGATGGGTTTGCTAGTTCAGAGCTTACGCTATCGTTGATCACACCCATTTGTGAGATAAGCTCACGCATGTTTTTAGCGCCAGCGCCCGATGCCGCTTGGTAAGTCATCGCACTCATCCACTCGACCATGCCTTTTTCATATAGGCCACCTAGTGCCATAAGCATCAAGCTCACTGTACAGTTACCGCCAACGAAAGTGTTGGTGCCGCTGTGAATGCCTTGTTGGATTTGAGCCAAGTTAACAGGATCAAGAGTGATGATTGAATCAGCGTCCATACGCAGAGTAGAAGCTGCATCAATCCAGTAACCTTTCCAACCTGCTTGACGCAGCGCTGGGTATACTTTTGATGTGTAATCGCCACCTTGACAGGTAATCACGGCATCTAGCTGTTTTAGGCTATCAATATCAAAAGCGTCTTGAAGTAGACCAGCATCTTTACCGCCTAGAACAGGGGCAGGAATACCAATCTGAGATGTGCTGTAATAAACAGGCTCAATCAGGTCGAAGTCTTTCTCTTCAACCATACGTTGCATCAGTACAGAACCAACCATACCGCGCCAACCAACTAGACCTACTCTCATCGCTCACTCTCCATGTATAAAATTAAAAATTGCTCTCCCCCATCTATAAGTTTTTCAGAAACAGAACTCAAGCGCTTTTTGTCAAAAAGTGTAACTTTTTCGTTTCTTTTAAGTGAACGTAATGAATCGTGCAGTTATCCCTGTATCGACGCTCAATATCCTCATCACCCATAAAGATCTCAATATCGGCAAATTCAAACATTTGCACGGTAGAAATCGTTGAAATTCAGCCTGATCACAAACAGTAATTCCCTCTTTTAAACCAAGGTTACTCAGCATTATATTTTACAAAACGAAAACAACGTGCGACAGAAATCAACATGTAACAATCATGAATTTAACAATATTTTAGATTATGAAACCACAATTGATTGAGTTAACAGTCAAATATCACAACTTAGACGTATTTTTTCGATATAATAAACTAATTACTGTAGTGTCCGTTTCGTACCACACACTATAACGAAGCACTATAAATGCTCGAAATCACAAGAGGCTTTTATGAAGCAGAGTAAAACTCGCCTACCGAACCTATTACAGGTATTCATCGCGTTAGGACTATTTCTATCCCTTGCTTTTTCCTTTACTGCAAAGTTTGACCTTCCAATCCAACTTGCCTTGTATATTGGCTGGTTCATTATCATGGTTCTTGGTGTTCGTCTTGGTCATCAATACAAAGACTTAGAAAAAGCAGCACTCAAAGGAATATCTAATGGCTTAGGCGCAGTTTTAATACTTTTAGCCGTTGGCGCTCTTGTTGGTACCTGGATCTCAGGCGGGATCGTACCGACCATCATTTACTATGGTCTCAAAGCTATCCACCCTTCTATCTTCCTTTTAGCGACCATGATCATCTGTTCTCTAACTGCATTGGCTACCGGTACTTCTTGGGGTGCAGCAGGTACAGCGGGTATTGCGATGATGGGTATTGGCCAAGGCCTTGGTGTTCCAGCGCCAATCACGGCAGGTGCGGTACTTTCTGGTTGTTACTTCGGTGACAAGATGTCTCCGCTATCTGATTCCGTGATTCTTGCTTCTTCAATGTCGAATGTTGAAGTGGTTGAACACATTAAGGGTATGTTGCCAGTTGCGTTAATCAGCTACGTAATTACGGGCATCATGTTTACTGCGTTTGGCTTCCACTACGCGGGCAACGTTGATATGAGCCAAGTAGAGTCTGTAATCAAAGCAATGGAAGTACAGTTCTACATCACACCTTATTCATTCGTGCCAGTGTTGATCGTGCTTGGCCTACTGGCTTTCCGCATGCCTTCATTCCCAGTGATCAGCTTCGGTTCTCTGCTAGGTATTATCTGGGCAGTGATGATCCAAGAGATCGACTTCCTAACGGCATTCAACACGGCTTGGGCACCGTTCTCAATCTCTTCTGGTGTCGAGTTCATTGATTCAATTCTTAACCGTGGCGGCATGTCTTCAATGCTAGGTTCGGTTGCGGTTATTGTGTTTGGTTTAGGTTTTGGTGGCTTACTAGATAAAGTCGGCGTGCTAGAGACTATCGCTAAGGTATTCGAGCGCCGCGTAAACAGCGCAGGCTCACTAGCAACCAGCACTATTGGTACAGCGTTCATGGGTAACGTGTTCGGTTCAGCAATGTACGTATCGCTTATCCTTACGCCAAAAATCTGTGCGAAGAACTACGACCGTTTAGGCTACAAACGTAAGAACCTGTCTCGTAACGCTGAGTTTGGCGGCACGCTAACATCAGGTATGGTGCCTTGGAGTGATAACGGTATATACATGGCAAGTATTCTTGGCGTTGCGACGCTGTCTTATGCTCCGTTCATGTGGTTAAGCTTCATCTGTATCATCGTAACTATCGTAACGTCTTACATGGGCTGGTTCGTTGATAAGTGTGAACCAACGGCGCCAGCACTTGAAACTGAAGAAGCAGCAGAGCTGACTAAGCAACAAGCCTAGTACTTCATCGTTTAGGGCGTTAGAACGTAAAACAAAACGTTAATGGTATAAATGCAAAAAGAGCGCTCTAGGCGCTCTTTTTTTATCTGCTGATTTACTTATTTGCTGGCGGTTCGTTTACCCAACCAATAACCGATACCTAACGGGGCAAAGAACACCACTAAGATAAACAAGATGAAGTAGATAATCACACCTTTGATTAGCTCCATCAGCTTATCAATCGCAAGCACGACCACCTCTTGAGAGACACGATCTAAATCTTTGGTGAACAGTTCTCTTTCTGATGTCACGATACCAGCAATCTCGATACGCTCTTTCTCAATCATCTGAACCAGAGCTTCTCTCTCACGCGTCACCATTTTTTCCAGTGCTACACGCTCATCACTCAGCATTGCTAACTTTTGGTCTGTTTTATCGCTGAGGTCGTTTAACAGAGGCTGCATTTCTGTCGACATAATAGAAGCCAGTGTTTGCATGTACTCTGGGTTGTTCTCAATGAAATCCTGCATGCTTGCTGACGTTTGACGAAGGCTTTCCAGTGTCATCGACAAGTCTTCACCCGTGAGTGAGCTGTTCATTGCAACCAACTCGGCTTTCCAGGTCATCAATTTTGGCGTTTGGTCAGCCATTAAGCTTAAGCGGTCTGATGCATCGCTCATGGCTTCTGGCATAGTACCTAGGCTCTGAACGATTTGAGATTCGTCTTTACCCAGATAAGCCAACCATTCGCGATAAGCAGGCGTGCTTCTGAAGGTGAGATCTTTAAACTGGTTACTCGCGGCAAACTCTGTAACGAATGCTTTGCTCTTCTTGAAATCACTCGAGCTCAATACGCCCTTTGCTAGCTTCTCAGCTTCTTGGTCAAGAAAACGCGCAGTTTCAACCGCATCATCGGTCACGAACAAATCTGCGCCCTCGCCTTGAGCGTAAAACTGATTCATTTGCGCAGTGAACACCCATGAGTCAATTAAGGCTGACATAGGAGAAGTTTGGTAAGCCGCTTGTTGTAAGCCCTGCTCTGCGTGGATCTTCCAAAGCAACACATAAGATTGATGTAAGGTGTCATCAGCCGGGTAAGATTGTGCGATTACATCTGCTGAGTCTTCTACTCGTGTGAAAAACATCTTGGCGTATTCACGCGTCATGAGGCGAGCATTCAGCTCTTGTTGAGTGAGAGGCGTCGTCTGACTATCTAACTTAACTTCTAAGAGAGAACAACCACTTAGCACAATGCTAAGCACCAACACCATCCAACTTCGACTCGAAACTCGTAACATATAAAACTCTGACAAAGACTAAGGGCGCGGATTGTATGAGCACTTCGTCAGAGTATTGTCAAAATTCCTACAAAAGTTAACGTTGATTATCTAAATATGCATGAGCTGAATCTACCGAGGCTTTTATTGCCTGCTCGAGCTCAGTTAAATCATGTTCACTGATGGCTCTTGCTTGCTTCATCGTCATTTCGATACTCGCCGCAATGATCGCCAATCGAGACGCTTTGATGCTACCCGCCACGCCTTTCAGGCTATGCACAACACGAGCAGCGGAGGTCTCATCTTTGGTCAGTAGCGATTTAAACTTCTCATAATCGTCAGCGTGATCTTGTACAAAGACGCCAAGCAACAATTCCACAGATTCCGCGTCACCATCGAGTGTTTCTAGCATGTCTTCAATATCAATCGCAGGTTTTGAATCCGTGACACTGGCGACGTGTTTCTCTACTACTGGCGTATCTTCAATAATTTGTTGAATAGCAGACTGACTCGCCACACTAGAACTCGGTTGTGATTGAAAATCGGAATGTTGGCTGCCTGCAACAGGAGAAGCGTTATCTGCTGGCTTTACTGAGGAAACTACACTGTGACTATGATTCGATTCATGAGATACACTGTCTTTTTCGCGAGCAACATTTCCAGAAGCGGCTTCTCCTAGCTCAACCTCTGCATGAGAAGTTCGGGAAGCACTTGGCTTACTTGGTTCGATTTCAGGCTCAGGAATGAATTCTTCGCCTGTTTCTTTAGTCAATTTTTTTGCACTAGCGCCCCACAAAACCAGCGCTATCATCGCCACTAAGCTTAAACCAAGCATCACCAATAATAGGTTAAATTGACGATCGTGAAACTCAGCTTCAAGCTTGATGATCTGCTCGTTGACTGAGTTCTTCTTAATTTTATCAACCAGATAGTTAAGCTGAGCGTAATCACTCAACAATGCAGATGCATCTGCTAGCAACTGTTGAATAGCATCTTGCTCTTCGGTTTCTAATGCATACGACTTATCAAGAATAGAATCAAAGGCGCGATAAGTGGCAGACGAGCTTTGATTATCAGAATACATGGCTTCGAAAACCACCACTCCGAATTCATTCAGTAGCGGTTTTAGCTTAGGAGAAAGTTCAGTATCGGCACGCAAGAGCTTGATGTTGTCGACAATGTCTTGAACCTGACTTTCTATTGGGATGAACTCATCAAATTTTTCTAGGAATTGGTCTGCGACATAAAGCAGTTGATTCACATCAGGACGAAAGAAAGCGTGTTGGAAATCAGATTCAATCTGCAGCCTGATCGAGTAAACCAGCTGAGCATCAAGTGCGAGGTCATTGATTCGAGATACACGCAATGGCTCCGAGAAATAAAGCGATTGCCTTAGTTCATTAACGCGAATACCGAGTTCTTCAATTTGAGCAAGAGAATGTGTGTAGGAACGACTTAGATTGAGAAGTGCTAATGAAGGCAGTAGCCACAGAGCCAAGAGCACAACCAAGAAAGTGGCTGGTTTTTTAAAGCGATTGGGCTTTGCTACTGATTGTTCCATCTATATTCCTTGTGCGTATTTGCTGTCAGCCATTATCGTTAGCTAAAAGACTCAGCACAAAACAAGCGACAACATCCTGCTGCCGCTTCTACCCGTTAACTTCGGACTATGACTTATTGCGAGTCAGCTGGTCACGTAAGTTCGGTGGTGTGCCTTTAATTGTTAGCGTGTCTGTCTCCGGATCGTAGAAGATACGCTCGCCTAGAAGCAGACTATCAAAACTAACATTCAAACCGCCACCAGCACCAACAAATTTTGTTAGTTTACGCATAGTTGCACGATCGGCTGGGAAGCTGTCTTCTAACTCATAACCTTGCTCACTAGTATAGTCAAAGAAACTTGTGCCATCTGTGCTTGCTGGTAACTCTCCAGAAAGTTCACGAACTTGCACTTCATCGCCCGCTTTAAGCTGCTCGTTACAGTAATCCGCAACCTGCTTTTTGTAGCTGATCGCTTCTTCTTTTTCTAATTTAGAGTCAGAAACGAAATCTTCTACCGCTTGCATCAGTACTTGGTTTTGCTGTTTCGCATCCAGACCCACTTCAGCTTGTAAGAAATCTAAGAAGAAATCCGCGACTTTACGGCCAACACGTCCTTTAATGTAAGTTAAATAACGGTTTGACTCTTTATCAGTCTCATAAGTAGAAAGGTCTAGGCGAGCCGCGATATCCATTTTTGAGATATCAAGGTAATCCGTCGCACTAATATCTAGCCCTTCAGTTACCTTTAGGCTTTGGTTTGAAGGCAGCAAACCAATGAATAGATAATCTGTTGCAAGTGACTGATATTCAGCCATTACCAAGATACCTTCGTCAGCAAATGGGTATTTTGAAAGCTCATCTTTTAGACGTTGCGCACTCTTTTGAGAAAAATCGTAAAAGTTTGTCTCACCAGCACGAAGTTGGTGCAACCACTGCTGAAATTCGCTGTCAGATTTGAAAGAACCAAACCCTTTGCCTGCTTTTGAGTTAAAAACACGGTGAAGTTCAGCAACCAGACTTTCAGATGAAGCATCGTTTTCTAGAGATTCAGCACGATAGTTAACAATCAGTTCATCCTGATCGTTCTTGCTCAGCTGGTGTAAAATTACGTTGGAAAGGTGAAGGCTCATAGTGAAAATATTACCGTTCAGGTTTCAGTTGTCGTGCATAGTAGGTTATCATAAGCCGCTTTTACTATCATTATTAGAGTCCTTATGCCGATTATATCTAAATACACAGATGATCAAGTTGAAAAAATCCTAGCTGAAGTAGGTGCTGTACTATCTAAGCACAAAGCTTCACCAGAACTTTCACTGATGATCGCTGGAAATATCGCAACCAATGTCTTAAATCAGAATGTTGCTGCTTCACAACGCAAAGGAATTGCTGAAAAATTTGCCGAGGCTTTAATTTCTTCTCTTGAAGATAAAAAGTCTCACTAAATTTGATTGACGGATAAAAGAATTATAAATGGTAGACAGCGCAAACTCATATAGCGATCGTGTATCTCGACTGGTTGGTTGGGGTCACTGGTTTGCATTTTTCAACATCATTGCTGCGATGTTGATTGGTACTCGTTATATTACTCAATCTGCTTGGCCAGAAACCTTGCTAGGTCAATTCTATTTGGCTGCATCGTGGGTTGGTCATTTTGGCTTTTTAGTGTTCGCGCTCTATCTATTAGTGCTGTTCCCGCTCACTTTTATTCTTCCGTCGAGGAAGTTATTACGTTTGGTTGCGGTTTGTTTTGCGACCATAGGTTTAACTGTCCTACTGATTGATACCCAAACGTATCAAAATATAAACCTCCACCTGACGCCTGTTGTGTGGGAGGTTTTATTCAGTGGAGAGGAATCTGCATTCACGTCTGATTTGCAGCACCTCTTCATTGTTATGCCGCTCATCTTCTTGCTACAGCTTGGCTTATCTGAATGGGTTTGGCGTAAGCAGCGTAAACTGTCTCATAAACACATTGGCCGTCCAATTACTGCCGTATTCTTCTTGTGTTTCATCAGCAGCCACCTGACCTACATGTGGGCTGATGCGTATTTCTATAACCCAATTACTAGCCAGAAAGCGAACTTCCCACTGTCTTATCCAATGACAGCGAAAAGCTTTATGGAAAAACATGGTCTATTAGACCGTGAAGAATATCTAGAACGTTTGGAAGCGAACAAAGGCAATGTAAACCTCGTTAGCTACCCACTAGAAGAAATTCAGTACAACCGTCGTAGTGATGATCTGAACATCCTGATGGTGAGTGTGAACAACCTTCGCTCTGACGCACTGAACGAAACATCAATGCCTAGCAGCTATGCATTCGCACAACAGTCGATCAACTTCACCAACCACTACAGTTCTAGTAACGACATGTTTGGTATTTTCGGTTTGTTCTATGGTCTTCCGAGCAGCTACGCGAGCAGCATCGAAGCCCAAGGCTCTAGCGCGGTATTACTCGATGTTTTAGATAATCACAAGTACAAGTTTGCTGCGTTCAGTGGCGACAACTTTAGCGATGCTCTTTACTCGGATATCATCTTCCGAGGCCGTGATGTGATGCCAGAACAGGCAACGTATGATGACCAGAGTGCAATACAAGCTTGGTCTGACTGGATTCAATCACCGCAAGCGAAGCGCCCTTGGTTTAACTTTATTGAACTGACCACACTGGATAACTTCGCCAGCTACGATTCAAGCTCTGAATCAAACTCAACATTAACCACAGCGGAACGGTTTACTGCAGACTATCAAAAATCAGCTCAAGCCGCCGATGCTCAGCTAGCAACAATCTATGCGGAGCTAGAGCGCTTAGATCTAACCGACAACACGGTTGTAATCATTACCTCTAACCACGGTACTGAGTTTAACGAAACCAAAACGAATAGCTGGGGTGCAAACTCCAACTACAGTCGTTATCAGTTACAAGTACCACTGTTTATCAGCTGGCCTGGTAAGTCTGCTTCTGAGTACACTCACCGTTCTAGTCATCTAGACGTATCAGTAACTCTGATGCAAGAGCTATTGGGTGTATCTTCAAGTCCGACTGATTTCAGTAGTGGTCGCAGCCTGTTTAATGAGCGTAAGAGAAAGTGGATTCTCGCGGGTGACTCTCGTGAACTTGCTCTGATTACTGACAAGCAAACTACTGTGTTAGATAAATTTGGTAACTACAAACTGTACGATCAGAATTACAAGCGCCTGAAAAACGTAAGCCCTCGCTTACCGGTGTTGATGCAAGGCCTCACTGAGCTACAGCGTTTCTACACAAAAAATGATTAAATGATCACCAAAAATAAAAGGGAAGCCAGTGGCTTCCCTTTTTTATTGCCGTTAATGACTAGAAAACAAGCAACAGAACAAAATTATGAAAATTAGGGGTTTACAAGGTCCTCTGCCCCTTATATTATTCACGCCACTGGAGGGATGGCTGAGTGGTCGAAAGCACCGGTCTTGAAAACCGGCAACCGTTAATAGCGGTTCTAGGGTTCAAATCCCTATCCCTCCACCACATTAAAGAAAGCCGCTGAGAAATCAGCGGCTTTTTTGCATCTGGGGTTTATCACTTCTCTTTGTACTTCATCACCAAACTTAATCATCCAAAAGAACTTGCCCAATAGCATTACCATCAAACTTCCACTTCCTTTGTCACTCACTCACAAGTCCACACCAGCATTTCAACCATTACACCGTTATGTCGCTAGCCTAAGATGTTCGCACTGCTCGCTTTAGCCCGATTTAGCGAACACCAATAAGAAAACCATCAAAAAAGCATAATAAATAGCCACTCAACACAAAAACATCGAAAAGCGTTCATAAAAAAAGCAGTCAGTTAATAAGGGTATTTACAAGCGAGAGCCTCCCTTATATTATACGCGGCATCGGAGGGATGGCTGAGTGGTCGAAAGCACCGGTCTTGAAAACCGGCAACCGTTAATAGCGGTTCTAGGGTTCAAATCCCTATCCCTCCACCACATTAAAGAAAGCCGCTGAGAAATCAGCGGCTTTTTTGTATCTGGAGAAAACCCGAGTTTGTCACGTCAAACATTCACTTCTAGTGCCGCTTTCAATAATTGCATGTGAATAGGAACCAGATCTTCATGCTGTGTTCGATAGCCACCACCAACAACACATGCCATCGGGATAGATTCTGATTTCGCTAAGTCGATCATCAAGCAGTCGCGTTCAAATATCCCTTGTGTAGACACATTCAAATAGCCTAGTTCATCGTCTTGATGGATATCGATACCCGCATCATAAATAATGAGATCAGGTTGATGGTGAGCAATCGCCAGCTTGGTGACTTGCTCAAAACAACGCAGAAACTCTTTATCTTCTGTTTCACGACTTAACGGCACATCTAAATCAGATAGCGGTTTTCGTGCAGGGAAGTTTTTATCGCAGTGGAACGACAAAGTAATGATGTCGTCATTCTCTTGGCAAAGAGTCGCAGTGCCATCACCATGATGAACATCGCTGTCGACGATAAGCACTTTATCGATATGTTCAAAGGTCAGCGCATGTTTTGCCGCTAAAACCAGATCGTTCAACAAACAAAATCCGCTACCAAAATCATGGTGTGCGTGATGATAACCACCACTCAAATGAATCGCTAAACCACTCTCTATGGCCATTTCAGCCGCTAAACAAGTTCCTCCACTTGAGTAGAGTGTCCTTTCGATCAGTTGCTCACTCCACGGGAACCCGATGCGTCTCATTTTGGCCGCTGGCAAATTACCAGACACAAGTAAATCGACATAGTCACTATCGTGTACCTGTTTTACTTGCTCAACCGAAACCAGCTTTGGTTGAAACACTTCAAACTTGCTCTTCCATCGAGGTTCGCTATCCATTCGTTTCTCAACAGCACTATATAACAACTGATATTTGTTGATTGGGTAACGGTGACCTTCTGGTAAAGGTAACTGCGAATAGATTGGGTGGTAAATTAAAGGAATCATAATCAGGTTAATTGCGTATCTTTCTCAAAATCATAACAGTCTCAGCCTAGGCGACAACCTTAATTAATGATAATGGTTATCATTATATTAAATTTCAAAAAGAGACAGCAATGAGAAACCTAATACTCATCTTTGGGGTGATCTGCGGCTCAGTAACAGCAGTAATGATTTTTGTAGGAATGTTAATGGCCAGTTGGTGGAGCGTTGATTTTCTCGTGTTAAGCCATCAAACTTAACTAATTGAACTGAAAAGGAATCACCATGAGCGTAATTTTTATTACTGGAGCGAACCGCGGCATTGGCTTAAGCCTGACTCAGCAGTACTTGAAAGGTAACCACAAGGTATACGCGACTTATCGTGAAGCCAATTCAGCAAAAGAACTGCTCTCACTCGCAAAGCACAACAGCAACCTAACCTGCATTCAATTAGAGATAACCGATTACCAAGCAGTAGGCCAACTCCCCTCGCAAATGGAACCGATTGATATCTTGCTCAACAACGCTGGCTACTATGGTCCTAAAGGTTATGGGCTGGGTAATACCGATGTCGAAGAGTGGCGTCGTGTTTTTGAAGTCAACACTATTGCTCCGCTGAAACTTGTCGAAACGCTATTGCCTTTATTAGAAGACAGCGATATCAAAAAGGTCGCTTGTTTATCCTCTAGAGTCGGCAGTATGACTGAGAACACCTCAGGCGGCGGTTATATCTATCGCTCCTCTAAAGCCGCTCTAAACTCCGTGGTGAAGAGCCTAAGCAACGACTTAACCGAGAATGGCTTTACAGTGTTAGCACTGCACCCAGGTTGGGTACAGACTGAAATGGGCGGGCCGAATGCTCTGATCGACACCGACACTTCAGCATCCGGCCTTATTAAAGTCATCGAGTCAGCGAATACCGAAGTGAGTGGTCACTTCTTCAATTTCGATGGCAGCGAAATAGACTGGTGATCCACAGATGAATGCAGGGCCTCTCTCAAACCTAGTTAAGCACTCAACACTGTTTTGTCTGACAGTGATGCTAGCTGGCTGTTTCAGTGATGGCCCCGGCGACTTGTTCGACGACTATCAAACTAAGGTCGCCAGAGTACAAGATGCAAAAGAACTCAATGATGACTGGGAGTTTGAAAACCTACCGAGAAAGCGAGAGCTGTTTCTTGACGTGCCCTCACTTTCTATCGGTCTCATCGACAGTTATCAACTTCGACAATGTGGGTTATTCAATCTGATTGCAGAAAGAAATTCCGTACTTGGAAAAGTCGCCGACGAGTTCCGGAATTACGATTATCAAGTCGCTCTACTGGAAGGTGTTGGTAAGTGTTTATCTAATAATGATTTAGATCCAGAGATCATAAAATTACTCAGAGAAATCGAGCAACAGAAACTCGCACAATTTCCACTACACCAATGGAATCTAATCTATGCCAGTGAAGCGATGCAGTCGCAAATGCGTGGTAGTCAGTGGTTACGTGCTGATATCGGCGATCAGGTAAGACAAACCGGTGATGCCTTAGAACATATCAATCAAGCGTTAAACGTTCCGCTCGTTTCAGGCAAGACTACTGAGGTTCAAGAAGTATTAGAGAAGAGCTCTACGCTCGGGGATTTATACTACTCGCTCGCCCGTGCCTCAGCTGAGCTTGATACCATCACCAAGCAACTCACTACTTTTGATGCCAACATCATCTGCGGGAAGCAGCGAGACACCACTAAGTTTCGTTATCTCAACAATGTATTCGAGCAGCAATACATAGGTAAGGTTCAGCCTTACATGGCGCAGCTGGATGGCTTTTACCAGCAGTTAGCCCCGCAACTAGGGATGTTTGACGCGCAACCTGACCTGCACAGTTATTACTTTCCCATCCAAGATGCGCATCAAGCCTTTCGATCATCCACTCGCCGCCATGTTGATTATTGGCAACAGCTGTTTAAGCGCTGCGGACGCAAAGTCGGTCGTTAATTCCAGTATCGCCAATGAACAGCTGTTTGCTCTCAGTTCCTAGCTTTTAGTGCCTTTTTTAGCATAGGTACCTTTCTTGGCATAAGCTTTCTTCGCACCACCGCCTTTACGGCGTTTAAAAGCGGGTCTCTCAACTTTAGGAAGATGGCGCAGAGATTCAGGAACTTCGCCCGTTTTTACCTTGCCCATCAAACCATCAATCTTGCTTTCTAACGCTTGCATGAAAGGTTGATACGCTTGATTTCGTTCTGCCATGCCTTGCAACTGGTGCTCCCAATGTGCCGTCATGTCTGGAAAGGTCGAATCCTCAGGTAAGGCATGGATCAAGCCTCTACCAGCAGGGCTACTATGAATACTCTTACCTTGGCGCGTTAGCAGTTGCCTTTTGAATAGCGTATCCAGAATGCCCGCACGAGTCGCTTCAGTGCCAAGGCCATCAGTCTCTTTCAAAATGGCTTTGAGGTCTTTGTTCGCAACAAAACGCGCGATACCTGTCATCGCTTGTAGCAATGTCGCTTCCGTAAAGTGTTTTGGCGGCTCGGTTTTCTTATCGCCAATCACACCTTCACGACAGGTGAGCACAGTCCCTTTATCTAACGGAGGAACCGTATCAGTACCATCACCTTTCTCTTCGGTATCCGTTTTGCCCTTCAACACTTTCCAGCCTGGGTTGATAAGCTGACGCCCTTTCGCGATGAACACACCACCAGCGATATCAAACACTAACTTAGCATCCGCAAACACAGCCGGTAGATAGAACTGCATCAGATACTGGCGGGCGATTTGTTGATAGATTTTCATCTCATTGGCAGACAAACCATTTACCGATGATTTCTTCGGAGTAGGAATAATCGCGTGGTGAGCATCAACCTTACTGTCGTTCCATGCTTTTGATTTAAGTGAAAGATCTGCGCCTTGAGCACCACTTTGCAGCTCTTTCGCATTGTTAGCGATGGCGTCTACGATCGACTCTCGCTGAGAGTAGTGTTCTTTAGGAAGATAACGGCTATCAGAACGTGGGTAAGTAATGAGTTTGTGTTTCTCATATAAAGACTGACAAGTGTCTAATACCTGCTGAGCACTCATGCCAAAACGTTTAGACGCATCAATCTGCAACGCAGACAACGAATAAGGAAGCGGCGCGGCTTGTTTGCTTTGCTTCTGCTCTGATTCCGTCACTGTTGCAGGTTGGTTCGCGATACGCTGAGCAACGTTCTCAACCAACTTGCGATTAAGCACACGGCCCTCTTCATCTTGCCACGGCTTACATGCTTCGCTTGGTTTCCAACGAGCACGAATATCAAAGCTCTGACCGTTATTTTGATAAGGAATCAAAGCATGTAGAGTGAAATAATCTTTCGGAATGAAGTTCTCGATTTCTTCATCACGCCTCACCACCAAGCCAAGTACTGGAGTCTGCACACGCCCTACCGACAAGACGCCTTGGTAACCGGCTTTTTGACCAAGCAAAGTATAGGCGCGAGTCATATTCATGCCATACAACCAATCGGCTCTAGAGCGTGCTAACGCAGAAATAGATAGTGGGATAAAGTCGCTGTTACTGCGCATTTGAGAGAGCGCACGTTTTACGGCAGGTAAGTTCAAGTCACTAATCAGTAGCCTGTCCATCGACTCTTTCTTAGCCTTAGAGACTTTGCAGTAATCGATCACTTCATCAACCAGTAGCTGCCCTTCTCTGTCTGGGTCTCCGGCGTGAACGATTTGAGTAGCGTCCTTCAATAGCTTTCGGATCACCGTGAGCTGTTTACTCGATGTCTTACGAGGTCTTAGCTGCCACTGCTCTGGCACGATAGGAAGATCGGCCAAGTTCCATTTCTTATAACGGTCGTCATAAGCATCTGGCTCAACCTGCTCCAATAAGTGTCCAATACACCAAGTCACCACATCCCCATTGCCACATTTGATAAACCCTTGGTCTTTCTTCTGTGGATTAGGCAGTGCAGCGGCGATCGCGCGGCCGAGGCTTGGTTTTTCAGCAATAATAAGGCGAGACATGTTTTTCCAGATGCTACAAACAATTAGGGCCACATTATCTAATGTGACCCTAATAAATCAAGAAAAACTGGTTGTTTATACAGTTAGCATTCCACTATTCACTACCTGTTATCAGATTATTTGCTAGTACCATTAACCATATGGGGCTTAGCAAACACGTTAATGACTTAATGACTGAAGCAACCAACTAGTGTGTTGTTTTTTCCCTTACCCTCTAAATCAGTTACTTACCCACACTTACTCTTATATAATCCCACACAATATGAACCAATTTTAATTGTGTAGGGTTGTGTAATGACGAAAGAAGTAAGCAGATTCGATTGTTGGAAAGAAAAGTACTCTTTTAATAAGTGCGGACTGAACAATAAAGAATATGGTTCTTACCTATCTTCATACCTCAGAAGCCAAACTAAGCCACTTGTTTTGAACCTCAATGGCTCTTGGGGAACAGGTAAAACACACTTCTTAAAGCAGGTGTATTCAGATCTCCGCTTCGAACATAAATATCCGGTTATCTACATAGACGCTTGGAAGTCGGATTTTAGCAATGACCCTTTGCTTGTCGTTATTAGTGAAATGATCGAACAGTTCAAACAATTGAACCCAATGATTGATGCCGAAGACAAAGAACAAAAACTATTAAAAGTACTTGGTAAGTACTCAAAGAAACTATGGAATGTAGCAGCTATTGGAGTAGGAAATTACGCATCAGAAAAGTTCGATAATGCCACAATAGTTGATCTAGCCAAGATTGCCACATTCAAAGATGAAGAAGAAGTGGTTGTAGGTAGAAACCTAACTGATAATTACAAGAATCAGTTGAGTGCACTAAACGACTGTAAATTAGCACTAACACACTATGTAAATTGTTTTCCGGAAGGGAAACGAAAGGTGTTTGTATTAGTCGATGAACTGGATAGGTGTCGCCCTACCTATGCAATTGAAATGCTTGAAACAATTAAGCACTTCTTTTCTTTGGATAACTACATCTTTGTTGTCGCAACTGATACAAACCAACTAAGCCATTCAATCAAAGCCGTATATGGTTCAGAATTTGATGGAACTGAATACCTATCGAGGTTCTTCAATAGAAGCGCAGCCCTACCTGAACCAGATAAAGGACTCTTTGCGAAACTACTGGCACAAGACACGATATTAAAGAATCTAAAACAGAATATCGGTACGTTTGATTGTCTAGAGTATTCACCCGATTATTTAAGTCGTTTGTTAAATGAAGTAAGCATCATGTACAACCTATCCTTGAGGAGAATGGAGCAGGTTTTCAGAAAGTTTGAATCTTGCATTTTGTACGAACTAGATACAGAAAATCGATACCTTGATAGCAGATTGTTGATGCAACTTATTGGTGAGTACGACAGTATTGAATTCAATGAATGTTACTACGCAAGAAAGAAAGCCTTGACAGAAAAATACCAATTAAGCGCTGAATTTAAAGCGAAAAATAATATTGGAATAGACGACATAGTTAGAATTTCCACAGTGAAATATCAAAACGAGTTAAAAAAGCTAGAACCAGATAATGCCCAATACTTAGACTATTTAAGAAGCCTGTATAATTTTTCTTGGACGTTTGTAAACGAATTCTTGTCAACCCCGCAACAAAATCAATTTACGGTCAATGAAGGGCATGTTGCTTTAAAAGTTCTGAATGACAATAACGTGGCAAATAGAAGTAGAAACCGACAACAAATACAATCTGAGTCAGATAAACGAGTCGACCACGCACTAATGGTTTTCCGCAAGCTCATAGATAAAGGAGTTGGAAATCATAGAATCTGGACAAGGGATGATTACTTCAAAGCTGTCGAACTATCGTCGACCATCACAAACTAATATCTATCTAAAGCAACAGCCCTTACTGGGCTGTTTTCTTGATAATCTCTATAAGAACTCAACAAACTTAGAGAAGTCACGCTCAGGTACTTTCATTGGTGTACAGCCCGGAGTACCTAAGTATAGGAAACCAACGATCTCGTCGTCGCCTTCTAGGCCAAATGCTTGATGTACTTCTGGGTGGAACATCCATTTACCTGAACGCCAAAAACCTTGGAAACCTTGAGCGACAGCTGCCATTTGCATCGCTTGCGCCGCGCAACCTGCAGAAAGGTGTTGTTCAATCGCTGGTACTTTCTCGTGCTCAGTCACTTTAGCAATCACGGTAATCACCATAGGTGCTCGAAACGGTGCCTTTTTCACTTTCTCAATGACCGCTTCTTCGCTTTCATCCGCTTCAGCGGCACGAACCAAGATATCAGAAAGTTTTTGTAGCCCTGAACCTTGCGCGATAACAAAGCGCCAAGGTGTTAGTGCACCGTGGTCAGGAGCACGTAAGCCCGCTTTGATGATGTTTTCTAACGCTACACCTTCAGGTGCCGGATCAGAGAGTTTTGCGATAGAGCGTCTGTTGAGCAATAGATCCAAAGCATCCATTTGAAGTCCTTACTATTTCTTTATTATTTGTATACTTGAACTTTAGCACAGAATACAAACGATAATAAATCTCAACCACTGCCCATTTGGGCTCGATTAGAAACAATAAAGGCTCCTAAATCGATGACTTAGGAGCCTTGTTCAAAATCTAACTCAGCAAACTAAATAACAATGTCTTCCGATAAAATTACCGTTTGATAGCTGACTCTATAACTTAATCGCTAGCTCAACACCTTGACGGATAGCACGTACTGCATCTAGCTCACCGGCATAATCGGCACCGCCTATCACGTGCAGTTTGCCACCGAACTCTTGCCACATGTCTTCGAATGGACGAACCGACACTTGGCCTGCACACACAATTACAGAATCGGCATCAAGTACCTGATCTTGCTTACCAACGCTGATATGCAGACCTTGGTCATCAATCTTGTTGTAGCTCACGCCACCCAGTAGATTCACACCACGTTTTTCTAGTGTGCGCTTGTGAATCCAGCCCGTTGTTTTGCCCGGGCCTTTACCAACACGACCCGCTTTACGCTGCATCACCCACACCGTTTTATCGCTGAACGAATCAGGGTAAGGGTAAAGTCCGCCTGGGTGTTCCATATTCTTATCGATGCCCCACTCATGCAGCCAATCGTCTAGGCTGTGTGAAGTCGGCTCAGTCAGCATGGTTGCCACATCGACACCGATACCACCAGCCCCAACAATCGCGACCTTTTCGCCTACTGGTGTCTTTTCGCGAATCAAGGTTTGGTAATCGACCACGTTTTCTTGGTCGATCCCCTCAATATCGAGCTTTCTCGGCTCTACGCCAGCCGCCATCACGACCTCATCGTACTTCAACAACATCTCAAACGTTGCTTCGGTATCTAGCTTCAAATTCACGCCCGATGCGTCGATTTGGTTCGCAAAATAACGAATCGTTTCTCTGAACTCTTCTTTGCCCGGGATCTGCATTGCCAATCTGAACTGGCCACCGATACGGTCATTTTTCTCAATCAAGTCAACCTTGTGTCCGCGCTGCGCTAACGTTGTCGCACAAGCTAAACCTGCAGGGCCTGCGCCCACAACCGCAATAGTTTTAGTCGCTTGCGCTGGCTGAACAACAATTTCCGTTTCGTAGCACGCGCGTGGGTTAACCAAACAGCTCGCGCGTTTGCCTTTAAACACGTTATCTAAACAAGCTTGGTTACAACCGATACAGGTATTGATGAACTGAGCTTGGTCTTGAGCTGCTTTGTTGACGAAATCAGGGTCCGCCAAGAACGGACGAGCCATAGACACCATATCAGCCTGCCCAGAGCTAAGAATACGTTCTGCTTCTTCTGGTGTGTTGATTCGGTTACAAGTGATCACCGGAATAGAAACGTGCGGTTTAACTTTCTCGGTTACCCATGAGAACGCGCCGCGAGGTACTTGTGTCGCGATAGTCGGAATACGTGCTTCGTGCCAACCGATACCCGTATTGATAATGGTAACGCCTGCTTCTTCCAGCTTTTGAGCCAATAGAACAACATCTTCAAAGGTGCTGCCTTGCTCAACCAAATCGAGCATCGACAATCGGAAAATAATAATGAAGTCGTCACCCACGGCTTCACGAATCGATTTAACGATCTCCAGGGGGAAACGCATACGCTTCTCATAAGAACCGCCCCATTCGTCGTAACGCATATTGGTACGTTTACAAATGAATTGGTTAATCAAGTAACCTTCAGATCCCATGATCTCAATGCCATCATAGCCCGCGACTTGCGCGAGCTCGGCACTGTTGGCAAAGGCACCAATGGTCTTCTTGATTTGGCGAGGGCTCATCTCACTTGGAGCGAACTTAGCGATAGGCGCTTTAATGCCAGAAGCACTTTGCGCGAATGGGTGCATCGCATAGCGACCTGCATGCAATAGTTGAAGCGCAATTTTACCGCCGTGCTTGTGGACGGCTTCGGTAACAACTTGGTGCGCTTTAGCGTGCTTTACTTTACTGAATTCAGCACTGAATGGGGTTAATCTGCCACGTAAATTAGGAGAGAAACCACCGGTAACAATAAGACCAACGCCTCCTTTTGCTCGCTCTTCATAAAACGCGGCGAGTTTGTGTAGGCCTTCTTTATTTTCTTCTAAACCTGTGTGCATTGATCCCATCAATACACGGTTACGTAACTGAGTAAATCCAAGATCGAGTGGTTCAAGTAAATGTGGGTACATGGCAGACATCACTTCTATTATTTTATCCTTGTGGTCTGACCACAGTATAGTTCAATTACCAAAAGTTCAAACAACCGTTTACATTTTTGTAACACCGATCATAATGCAGAGCGTATTAATCGTTCAGAAGCCCTTAATCTGACTACACTTAATGAGAATATATATCGATTAACAATTCTTGGTGTAGTTTGAGCTTGGGAATTATCGTAGGATACTAAGCAGTTCATATTATTGAGATTAATGGTATTACTGCTTGTTAAAGCGACGTGATCTCACTGCGGAGACAGAATGAAAAAAATATTCAAATTTATAGGCATGATCTTTAAAGGGATTTGGAAGCTCATTACGTTTGTGCGTCTTGCGCTTGTTAACATCATCTTTTTACTCAGTATTGCCATCATCTACTTTGTGTACTTCCACTCAGATACGGCTCAGCCAACGGTTCCACAGCAATCCGCTTTGGTGCTGAACCTTTCTGGTCCGATTGTAGAGCAAAGCCGCTACATCAATCCTATGGATTCCGTGACAGGTTCACTGCTTGGTAAAGACCTTCCAAAAGAGAACGTTCTGTTTGATATCGTTGAAACGATTCGCTATGCCAAAGATGACGAGAACGTAACGGGCATTGTGTTAGCGCTTAAAGAGCTACCAGAAACTAACCTGACCAAGCTTCGTTACATTGCTAAGGCACTGAACGAGTTTAAAGCAGCGGGTAAGCCGATTTATGCGGTGGGTGATTTCTACAACCAAAGCCAATACTACCTAGCCAGCTACGCGACCAAAGTATACTTATCGCCAGATGGTGGTGTGCTTCTCAAAGGCTACAGCGCTTACTCGCTTTACTACAAAACCTTATTAGAGAAACTAGATGTGAACACCCATGTGTTCCGTGTAGGTACTTATAAGTCTGCCATCGAACCTTTCATTCGTGATGACATGTCAGACGCAGCAAAAGAGTCCGCTTCTCGTTGGTTAGGCCAGCTATGGGGTGCTTACGTTGACGATGTGAGCCACAACCGCCAAATCGACGCGAAAACGCTGAACCCAAGCATGGACACTTTCTTAAAAGAGCTTGAGTCCGTTGATGGTGATATTGCGAAACTGGCCGAAAAACTGGGCTTAGTGGATGAGCTAGCAACCCGCCAACAAGTTCGACTTGAGCTTGCAGACGTGTTCGGCAGTGACGGTCAAGACAGCTACAACGCATTTGGTTACTACGAATATCGTACAACTATGCTTCCAGACATGAACAGTGAATCACACGACGTTGCTGTGATTGTGGCAAGCGGTGCCATTATGGATGGTAAACAACCTCGCGGCACTGTTGGTGGTGATACCACTGCAGCCCTACTTCGCCAAGCTCGTAATGACGACAAAGTAAAAGCGGTTGTACTTCGTGTAGACAGCCCAGGTGGCAGTGCCTTTGCTTCTGAAGTTATTCGCAATGAAATCGAAGCGATCAAGCAAGCGGGTAAACCTGTAGTGGTTTCTATGTCTAGCCTTGCGGCTTCTGGTGGTTACTGGATCTCAATGGGCGCAGACAAGATCTTAGCTCAACCGACCACACTAACAGGCTCGATTGGTATCTTCAGTGTTATCACGACCTTTGAGAAAGGCTTGAACGATATCGGCGTTTACACCGATGGCGTGGGCACTTCACCTTTCTCTGGCCTTGGTATCACAACTGGTTTAACTGATGGGGCAAAAGACGCTTTCCAAATGGGTATTGAAAATGGTTACCGCCGTTTCATCAGCTTGGTTGGAGAAAATCGTGGCATGGACGTTAATGCTGTCGATGAGATCGCTCAAGGCCGTGTATGGACAGGTCAAGATGCGATGCAGAAAGGCTTAGTCGATGAGATTGGAGACTTTGACGATGCAATTGCAGCAGCGGCGTCACTTGCAGAGCTTGAAAGCTACAACATTTACTGGGTAGAAAAGCCACTTTCAGCAACTGAACAATTTATTCAAGAATTTATGAACCAAGTTCAGATGTCGATTGGCCTAGATATTCAGTCAATGATTCCAAGCAGTTTACAGCCTGTTACGCAGCAGTTAGCACAAGATAGCCAACTATTAGGCAACTTTAACGACCCACAAGGCCGTTACGCATTCTGCCTAAACTGCCAAGTTCAATAAGTTAAATCAATAACTCAATAATCAAGAGGCGCCTGTGTGTTAGGCGCCTCTTTTTATTGCATGATAATTCGCTATAATCGCCCACCTGTTCCCTACATCACACTAAGTATTAATCGCCATGGAAAGAAAACACATCTATATCGCGTACACCGGCGGCACAATTGGCATGCAAAAGTCTATTGACCACGGTTATGTTCCAGTCGCAGGTTTCATGGACAAGCAGCTCGCTGGCATGCCTGAATTCCATCGACCAGAGATGCCTGAATACACCATTCATGAATACTCTCCATTAATGGATTCGTCAGACATGACACCATTGGATTGGCAGACTATCGCTGATGACATTCGCGCGAACTACGATAAGTACGATGGTTTCGTTATCCTGCACGGTACTGACACAATGGCCTACACCGCTTCTGCGCTGTCGTTCATGTTAGAAAACCTTGGCAAACCAGTGATTGTAACTGGCTCTCAGATCCCTCTGGCAGAGCTACGTTCAGACGGACAAGCAAACCTACTGAATGCCCTGCACATTGCGGCTAACTACCCAATCAATGAAGTGACACTGTTCTTCAACAACAAGTTGATGCGTGGTAACCGCAGCACCAAATCTCACGCTGATGGCTTCAATGCGTTTACATCTCCAAACCTTAACCCATTGCTAGAAGCGGGTATCAATATCCAAATTAGCAATAACGTTGTGGTAAATGAGCAACCTAAAGGTGCGTTCAAGGTTCATAACATTACTCCGCAACCTATCGGCGTAATCACTATGTATCCGGGCATCTCACACGAAGTAATCCGTAACACGCTACTACAGCCTGTTAACGCAATGATTCTGCTTACTTTTGGTGTTGGTAATGCCCCACAAAACCCAGAATTACTTCAACACCTAAAAGACGCATCTGAGCGCGGTGTGATAGTGGTGAACTTAACTCAATGTTTGGCGGGTAAGGTGAACATGGGTGGTTACGCGACGGGTTGTGCTCTTGCAGAAGCAGGCGTTGTTAGCGGTTATGATATGACACCAGAAGCGGCGTTGGCGAAATTACACTATCTATTAAGCCAGAACCTAAGCTATGAAGAAGTGAAGACTCAGATGCAACAAGTGTTGCGTGGTGAGATGAGCTTATAAGCCTTCGCTTAAATTCGAATAAACAGAACGCTTGAATGCGATTAAAACGGTTTAACGTGAACTAAATCGTTTTACTGCTTATAAATAAACGGCTTAACAGCAAAAGGGGTGGCACATTGCCACCCCTTTGTTGTAATTTAAGCTTAATGATTCGGGTTAACCCTAACAATATCTTCTTGGTCTGACTTAAACTGTTTCTTGAGTTCAGACTTAGATTTAAAGCTAATCTCACCACCAGCTGCAATTGTCATGTGCTGAGCTTCAGAGTTATGTTTAGATTGGTACAACATAACCGCTTGCATACACGAGTCGCGCTGTTCTTTTGAGAGCGCCGTACCTTCTGGCCATTTACCCGTCTCAACTGCGTAAGTTAAACGTTCGTAGACCTCGGGTGTCATTGCGCTAAGAAGTTGTTCTGCATCCATGGTAGAGCCTTAGTTTTAACAATTTTCACCAGAAAATAACCCGTAACAGAATTGAGTCAAGAACCTGACCGAAAATAAGTGTATTTGATCACAAGTGAAGGAATATGAAAATTATGAAATGGTTGGCGATGAGCCTATTGCCTTTCACTCTGGTTGGGTGTCTTGAAGGGAACAAAAACACCGATCAACTATGCCAAAGTAACCCGGGGCTGCAGTGCGAACAATTGAACATGAACGATGGGCAATGTCGTGTCGCACGTACCGACCTAATCTGGCATCGCTTTGAAGTTCAAAAGCAACCTACCGAAATCAACAAGATTAAAGAATTCAAGTTAGTCACAGCTTATAAAAAGTGCCTAGAGCTTGCCGCACAGATCGAAACGATTGACCAATCTAAACTGCAAGAACGCCGCTTTACTTCTTTAATGCACAGTATTGAAGAGTCTGAACGCATTGTTGAAGAGCTCGCTCAATCAGACACGCCTGAAACACTCTACTTCCTGTGGTCGCAAACTGGCGATACCAACGCGAGACGCAGTTTCTTACAGTTAGAAGGAACAGAGGCATTAAACACGGCAGATATGCAATACGCCCTAGCCACCTTCTATACCACCAGAGATCATACTAAAACACTTAAGCTGCTTAATAATGCCTTAACTTTGTCGAGCAACTCAGCCGTTAATACTGAGATCTTTAAGTCGATGGCCAGCATCAACCATAGTTTGGGTCATATGGAAAAAGCGTATGTCTGGGCGATGGTTGCCAAAGAGTTTGATGTACCAATTGCATCAGAAGCGGAACTGGCCGTTCTCTATCGTTTTGAAGATTCAAAATACAAACAGTTAAATAAAGACGCCGACAAAATTGTCGAAGCTATTGAAGATGGGATCTACAGCCCAGCGATCGTCCCGAGTTATTGATCGCACCGTCTATATAGATAAAAAAACAGCTACCATCATGGTAGCTGTTTTTATTTGTACTAGAGTTAACTCTGAATTCTGAAGTCTTGGGCAATTCAGTCTTAGTCGATCGGCAAATGCGACCTGTAAGGATTAAACAATAGTTACAAGTTATTTCGTACTTTTGTCATTTTTGTTGAAAATTAACGACACCGAATTAACACAGAAACGCTCACCGGTTGTCTTCGGTCCATCAGGAAAAACGTGACCTAAATGGCTATCACAAGCGGTACAACGGATCTCTACACGCTTCATTCCGTGACTTAGATCCTCTATATAGCGCACTGCTTCGTCATTCACTGGTGCATCAAAGCTAGGCCAACCGCACCCAGAGTCGTATTTGTTGTCCGACAGAAACAAAGGGCTTTCGCAGCATGTGCAGCTATAGACACCTGTGTCTTGGTTGTGCAGTAACTTACCGCTATAAGGGGCTTCAGTACCACGTTGACGACACACTGCAAACTCGTCGTCTGATAGGCGTTCACGCCAGTATTCATCAGGCTTTATCATATTTTCTCCCTTTTGAATCACGTTAATATCTCTCCACATTCTCATTTATTATATTTACTTTTTTCTATAAAGGCTTGCATATGAGTCGTTTTGTAGCACATACTTTCTCACTAGAAAACATTGTACATATACACTCATAAGTGAATCATCATTTAGGGGTATTTTACCCAACTGGAAGGGTACAGAGCCACTCGCAATGGTCAATTTTCAACCACTTACACCCAATTGTTAAGAAAAGCGTCGCTTTTTTTTGACATTAAACAAGTTAAGTCGGATTATCTATTGCAGATGTATACTGGATTCTGTAATTTTACTACCAGTTATCTTTAATCAGAAATTAAGTTGTGGAGCAACTACAATGACTATCAAAGTAGGTATTAATGGTTTTGGCCGTATCGGTCGTTTCGTATTCCGTGCAGCGCAAGAGCGCAATGACATCGAAGTTGTTGGTATCAACGACCTTATCGACGTTGAATACATGGCATACATGCTTAAGTACGACTCAACTCACGGCCGTTTCAACGGTACTGTTGAAGTTGAAGGCGGTAACCTAATCGTTAACGGTAAAACTGTACGTGTTACAGCTGAGCGTAACCCAGAAGAACTTAAGTGGGACGCAATCAACGTAGACGTTGTTGCTGAAGCTACTGGTCTTTTCCTAACTGACGAGACTGCACGTAAGCACATCACTGCTGGTGCTAAGAAAGTTGTTCTTACTGGTCCTTCTAAAGATGCAACTCCAATGTTCGTAATGGGCGTTAACCAAGCATCTTACGCTGGTCAAGACATCGTTTCTAACGCTTCTTGTACTACTAACTGTCTTGCACCTATCGCTAAAGTACTTAACGATAAGTGGGGCATTGAGTCTGGTCTTATGACTACAGTTCACGCTACTACAGCAACTCAAAAAACTGTAGATGGCCCTTCTGCTAAAGACTGGCGCGGTGGCCGTGGTGCTTCTCAAAACATCATCCCATCTTCAACTGGTGCTGCTAAAGCTGTAGGCGTTGTTCTTCCAGAACTAAACGGCCTTCTAACTGGTATGGCTTTCCGTGTACCAACTGCTAACGTATCTGTAGTTGACCTAACAGTTAACCTAAAAGAAGCTGCATCTTACGAAGAAATTTGTGCTGCAATGAAAGAAGCTTCTGAAGGCGAAATGGCTGGCGTTCTAGGTTACACAGAAGACCAAGTTGTTTCTCAAGACTTCATCGGCGAAACTCAAACTTCAGTATTCGATGCTAAAGCTGGTGTTGCTCTAACTGACAAATTCGTTAAAGTTGTATCTTGGTACGACAACGAAATCGGTTACTCAAACAAAGTTCTAGACCTAATCGCTCACATCTCTAAGTAATTTCTTTTTAGAAATAGCTTTAGATAAGCATTAGCGAAGACTGCTTTGAGCAGACTTTGAAAAAGGCGACCTTAGTGTCGCCTTTTTAATACCTGCTATCTTTTAAACCGCGTCTCTCTAAGTTCATCGAGATAGCCCAAACGCAAAATTCAATTCTAATACTGACTCTTGCTTGTTACCCATAAAAGCACAAGCACCGTTCTAGTCAGCATTTGAATTCAATTTCCTTAGAAGGATCATGTAATGGATTTATCAACTCTACCTGCACTGGCTGTACTTTCTGACAACGTCACTATCGTTGAACACGAAGGTGTAAAACTGGTTCGCGTTATCCACGATAAAGCAAACGCAGCGATTTCACTGTTTGGCGGCCATGTTGTGTCGTTCCAACCACAAGGCCAAGAAGACCTGATTTGGATGAGCCAACAAGCTAAGTTTGATGGCAAAACAGCACTGCGCGGTGGTATTCCAGTATGTTGGCCTTGGTTTGGCCGCATTGCAGCTCCTGCACATGGCTTTGCTCGCACAAGCGAATGGCAATTAGTTGAGCACCGCGAAAGCGAAGCTGGTGTGATTGTAAGCTTAGGTCTAAAGCCTAGTGAAGAGACGCTGGCAGTATGGCCTCATCAGTTTGATGCTCGCCTAAATGTTGAGATTGGCGATGAGCTGAAGGTAACATTAGATGTGAAGAACACAGATTCTCAACCATGGACTTTCTCTGGCGCGCTACACACTTACCTCAACGTTGGCGATATCTACAATACAACGACCACAGGTATGGGCGCTGAGTACATTGATAGCCTACAAGGTGGCAAGATCTGCCAAGGTGGAGCTGAGCTTGTGCTAACCGATACGATTGACCGTGTTTACACTCAGCCAGAAGCGCAAATCTTTGTTGCCGACAAAAAGCTGGATCGTACTCTAACGGTTGAAAACCACGGCCATAACTCTGCAGTACTGTGGAACCCGTGGGCGGAAGGCGCTACTAGTATGGGCGACATGCAAGACGACGGTTACCTAACCATGCTATGTGTTGAATCAACACTGCACGCACCAAGCCTAGAAGCAGGCAAAACGCTACAGCCAGGCGAAAGCCACCAGCTGATTACGGTGATCTCTTCAAACGAGGCTTAAAAATAAGCTTCTAAGTAATCTAGTTCGAAACAAAAATGCAGCCATATTGGCTGCATTTTTTTATCCGTCTAATCTCGCTCACACCTAAGCAACTGAATCTTTTCACAGAAATAGAATCCTCTTCTGTTCAAATCAACGCCAGCTTACGATTTATTCGTTTAATTTATAAATATAACTATTAATTCATTAATTCTTATCAATTACTGCCGATAAATAAGTTTCTATGATAGAAAACTCAATAACAAATTTAACTAAAACCACTTAACAGCACCTCAATGAAGACAGGATAGTGAATTCATGCTCGAGAAATACAAAAATCAAAGTGTTGGCTTCCAACTTAAGTTGGTCATTTTATTGTGCTTGCTTATCGCCTTTAGCTCGATAGCGACCCTCGTTTATCGTAACGCCTCACAGGTACTTTTAGAGAACACATTAAAGGAGCATCAATCAAAAGTAGAAGCGATGGCCAAAACCATATCCGGCCAATTTGACGCCTACCTGCATACCGCCAAAGTTTTAGAATCTACCTTTCGCAACGGTTACTTAGCAGGTGTTTACGTAGAAAACTATGATGTTGAGTTTAGCGGTCACTCCATACCAAACATGACTCAATATGGTGAGAGCCTGATCAACGATACCAAACTGGTGGATAGCTTTACCCGAGACACAGGAGCCGTTGCTACCCTATTTGCCCCATTTGGTGACGATTTTATCCGCGTATCTACCTCTCTAAAAAAACCTTCAGGCGAGCGTGTAGTTGCCACAACTCTCGGCAAAGATCATCCCGGTTACAGCAAACTGAAAAGTGGCCAACCATACTACGCTCAAGTAAAACTTTTTGGCCAACGCTACATTACCTATTACGCGCCTCTTATGAACGCGCAAGGTAAGGTCAATGGTGTATCCTTCATCGGCTTACCGGTCGAGGAAGCAACACAAAGCCTATTTGAATCTTTACGCTCGGTATCATGGGGCGATACTGGTTACACCATCATTGTTGATAATGAGCAAGAGCACCAAGGTCAATACTTACTGCACCCTACTCACGCTGGCGGCGGTAAATCGATAATTGATGTAGCTGACTACGACGGCAATAAACCTTTCTATCAGATATTCGAACAATCATCTGGATTGATTCGATACCCATATAAATTCCAAGAAACGGTTGGTGAAAAGTACCTGGTATATACCGAAGTTCCAGGTTGGGACTGGAAACTACTTGGCGGTACATTCATTAAGGAAGTGACTAAGGGCAGTGACGATCTGCTAAAACTTATCGCGATCATTTCGGCCTTGATTGCCGCCGCGACAATCGTAGCGTTAACCTTCGTATTGAATCGCACGCTCACGCCACTAACGACTCTAAACGAATACATGCTTCGATTAGGTAAAGGTGAAGTCAGCCTGCACATTCCAAACACCGGCAAGCAAACTAAAAACGAGATCAGCAACCTTAATACTGGCGTTGCAACTATGGCAGCTCAGCTGAACACCCTAGTAGGCGAGATTCGCGCGACCAGCGATCAAGTCCAAAACAGCTCGAGCAGTGTGTCACAAGATGCCAGCCACAACTTAACGCAGTCTGACCGCCAACAGGCGCAAGTGGAACAAGTGGTGACAGCAATCGAAGAGATGGCGACCTCTGCGGAATCCGTAGCACAGCAAGTCAATAGCATTGCTGAAAACGTTCGCCTTGCCAATGAAGACAGTCAACAAGGTCTAGAGGTGGTTGAGGGAGTCTGTATCGATGTTGCTCAGTTAAATGACCAACTCGATAAATCTGCATCTGCCATCGAGCAAGTAAGTGCAGACAGCGAAAGCATACAAACCGTCACTAAGATGATCGACGATATCGCCGAGCAAACTAACCTGTTAGCGCTAAACGCGGCTATTGAAGCCGCACGTGCAGGTGAACAAGGTCGAGGCTTCGCTGTTGTTGCTGACGAAGTAAGAACACTCGCTCATCGTACTCAAACATCAGTACAAGACGTCGTAAGCATCATCGAGAAGCTAAAGTCTTCAACCAACAATGCAGTGAACTTGATGACACAAAGCCAATCAAATGCCAACCAAGTACTCGATAAAGCGCAAGAAGCGGGTACGGCACTGGAGTCTATTGCTTCTCAAGTTGAGTCGATCGCTTCTCAAGCTGAAACGATTGCTGCTACATCAGAAGAGCAAGCTCAGGTTTCTCAAGAAATTGCGGCAAACGCGCATGCGATAAGCGACCTCAACCAACAGAGTCGGGAAACCAGCGCTCAGACTTCTCGCAGTGCTGATGAACTTCAAAAGCAAGCGGAGTCGTTGAAAAATCAAGTGAACTTCTTTAGCTAATTTTTAATAGACGTTCCATTAAGCAATTCACTATGTATCAATAGAGCCAACCATCGTTGGCTCTATCTCTTCATGAATTATCACTAGCTAAGACAACTGCGTTTATTCTAGCGCCCCACTATGCTTCCTGTTAAAATTTTGGACTTGAAATTTCTACCTCGAGTTCGCAATGACTTACCAATGCCCTTTGTGTCACCAACCTTTATCTCAACACGATCGTACGTTTAAGTGTGAAAAGAACCATCAGTTTGACCTAGCGAAAGAAGGCTATGTCAATTTGATGCCTGCACACCACAAGCGATCAAAAGATCCAGGTGACAACAAAGAGATGATGCAGGCACGTCGTCGCTTCCTTGAAGGGAACCATTACGATCCAATGCGCCAAGCAGTCGTTGGCTTATGCTCTAGCTACCTACCAGACACGGAGCCTAGCCTGTTGGATATTGGCTGTGGCGAAGGGTATTACACCAACGAAATTGCGTTGAATCTTCAAGATAATAACGGTGCGATTTTTGGCTTAGACATTTCTAAGATTGCTATCAAATACGCCGCTAAGCGCTACCCTGCTGTCGACTTCTCTGTTGCCTCTAGCCATCGCCTACCCTTTGCTGAAAACAGCTTAGACGGAATCCTGCGCATTTACGCGCCATGCAAGGCTGAAGAGCTGCAACGTACCATCAAAGACAATGGTGTCGTGATCACCGTGACACCAGCCAGTCGACACCTATACCAACTGCGTGATGCTATTTATGATGGCGTTCGCTTGCATGACGAAGATCCAGAAGTGATCGAAGGTTTTACGCTTGAGCACCAAGAACAACTAAACTATATGATGGAACTATCGGGGTCAGATGCATTCGACCTACTACAGATGACGCCGTTTGCTTGGAAAGCGACTGAGGAGTTTAAACAACAACTCACCGAAGCTGAGCAATTCAACTGTGAAGCGGACTTTATGTTGAGAGTGTATCGCAAACAGATTTAACTGATATTGATTATCGTTTGCATTGAAATGTCATCTTGCCTCCTTTAATATGCGTGTTCTTCAAGGAGGCATTTCATGCAACGTATTATTCTTATCGGATTAGCGACCCTGCTTACGGCTTGTGCTAATCAACCTTCAAACAGCACTTCTCAACAAGTGGCTAACACGCAAACGGAAACCGTTTCCACATTCTATGATTACCAGTTTGCTTCTCCACAAGGTGAAACGCTTTCTCTCAATGCTTTACCCGAGCAGCTGATTGACGCCGATGTAGTTCTGATTGGCGAATGGCACACTCACTCAGCAATCCATCGTTTCCAAACCGACTTCTTAAAAGCGCGCCGCAACGCAACATCAAACATTGCGCTTTCAATGGAACAATTCACTCGAGAACATCAAGACACGCTAAACCAATACTTAAACGGTGAAATTGGTGAGCAAGTGCTTATCTCCAAGGCAGCTGCTTGGCCAAATTACGAAAGTGATTACCGCGCACTGGTTGAGTTTGCTAAAGCGAATGATTTAGATGTTATCGCAGCAAACGCTCCAAAGCCTTTCGTTCAGTGTATTGGACGTAAGGGATTGCCTTACCTAGAGCAGCTTTCTTCAGAACAACGAAATTGGGTTGCGACTGAGGTTAATATTGGCGATAGCCCTTACAAAGAAAAGTTCATGGCTTCCATGCATCACGGTACGCCAGAGCAAACAGAAAAGCAGTTTGCCGCTCAGATAACGTGGGATGAGACCATGGCTGAATCAATCGTTGATTACCTAGCATCGAACCCAGATAAACAAGTAATTCATGTCGCAGGCAAGTTCCACACAGAAGGTGGTTTAGGCACGGCGGCTTCGATTCTACGTCGTAACCCGGATCTAAAAGTAGCAGTTATCAGCCCAGTTGCTGAGTTCTCATCGGATACGACGGATTACCAACTAAAAGTGCTTTCTCCACCGGCGCGCTTTGTTCAGAAAGAGAATCGAATGAAAGCATACAAGCACCTATCTAAGCGTGGCGCCGATCTTAAGTGCGATTAAACTCGCGAGTCAGACTTAAGCGTATTTAAGTTTAAGTCTGACACCTTAAGAGTTTGCTCAAAAACGCTCCAAGACAAATATAAATATCGGCATAGGAATTGCTTAAATACCAAGCAGTTTTGATTAAGCAGAAGAAAATATAATGTGCGAATAAAAAACATCACTATCGATGATTAATTGCACAAGTTTTTCACACCTCTGCCGATACTATATTTAAGGATAGGTAAGGAGAGCGATATGACGCCAGTAGGAACGAGTAACACTCAGCTGTATTCACCTTCGCAAATGAACACACAAACCAAGAGTACCGAAGCTGAAAAGCCCGCCCCTCTTAAGGTTGAGAAAAATACCGTTAAGCTCTCTGATGAGGGCAAAGCCCTATTATCTGCTCTTAAAGAAATCGATAAAGAAGCGAAGAAAATCGAAGCGGAAAACGAAACCGTGACCGATAAGGTTGAGTCATTTGCTCACGGCGCACTAGGAATGGATCACCCTGATAAGATTGAAGAAGAAGACGATGGTTCTTATTCAGCAGGGCAATACCTGTCCGCAGCGGCAACCGTTGGTGGCATTCTTCTCGCTCTGATATAACGTTACCCTCACTCTACACTATTCCTTCCACTGCCCTCTTTTGCATTGGCACCTCATGCCTTGCCTATTACTCTTTGCCAAAAGCAATTTGTCGTCACGACAATAGACCCGATTTGTTCTAAAAAACGAGTTCACTTCATAATTCCTCTCTCATTTTAATGGAATAATACTCGTGAAAAACACTTTTGAGCTTATTGATAAGCCAACCTTCTTTGGTGCTATTGCACTCCTACTCACGATAGTTTTCCCGCTCATTTTGTTCCCAACTCAGGGCGCAGACTGGATTGCGGTTGCGAAAACATTCATGACTGATCAACTAGGATTTCTATATCTTGCGCTAGGTCTCGCGGCTTGTGCATTTATGGTTTACGTTGTGTTCAGTGATATGGGACAGATTAAACTAGGCGAAGCTGACGAAGAGCCTGAATTCAAAACTGCATCATGGGCAGCAATGCTATTTTGTGGTGGTATCGGTGCAAGTATCCTGTACTGGGGCTGTATTGAGTGGGCTTACTACTACCAATCACCTCCTTTCCAACTAGAGCCGGGCAGTGAAGAAGCAGTTCGTTGGGCGGCTACTTACGGTTTGTTTCACTGGGGGCCAATTGCTTGGTCTATCTACCTGATCCCTGCAATTCCTATTGCTTACTTTTTCTACGTACGTAAACAGCCTGTTCTAAAAATCTCTAGCGCGTTAATGCCAGTTCTTGGTGAGCACCGCAGTAAAGGCGTACCTGGAAAAATCGTCGATATCCTTTTCATTTTCGGTCTACTTGGCGGCGCAGCAACAACATTAGGTTTAGCCGCTCCTCTTATTACTGAAGGCCTGAATCACCTATTCGGTCTACCTAAAAACAACCTAACGCAAGTGATGGTGCTTTTAGTTTGTACTGCGATTTTTGCTTACTCTTCTTATGCTGGATTGGAAAAAGGCATCAAGATCCTAAGTAATATCAACTTCTGGGGTGCGATGGGTCTGTTGGTTTTCGTACTGATTGCGGGTCCAACTATCTTCATGCTTGAGACCGGCCTAGATTCAATTGGTCGTCTACTGTCTAACTTCTTCGTGATGGCGACATGGGCGGAACCATTTGGTGGCTACGGTACATTTGAAAACACCCACTTCCCGCAAGACTGGACGATTTTCTACTGGGCATGGTGGCTAGTATTTGCACCGAGTATGGGTCTGTTTGTTGCACGTATTTCTCGCGGCAGAACCATTAAACAAATGGTGTCAGGTTCTATCTTCTTCGGTTCACTAGGTTGTTTCTTATTCTTCATGATTCTAGGTAACTACGGCTTATCACTACAGCTTTCTGGTGAGCTAGATGTGGTTGCTATCCTGAATGCAGAAGGCGCAACTAAGGCTATCTTCTCGATGCTAGCGCAGTTGCCAATGAGCACTCTAGTTATCGCAGTATTCACTCTGCTTTGTATCATCTTTACAGCAACGACGTTTGACTCGATCTCATACATCCTTGCGTCTGTGGTTCAAAACAATGTGACTGAAGAACCGATGCGTTGGAACCGTATGTTCTGGGCATTCACTCTGTCGTTCTTACCAACGATTCTGATGTTCTTGGGTGGCTTGAGTACGCTACAAACCGCAGCAATTGTTGGTGGTTTACCGTTATTGGCTATCTCTGTGATGCTGATGATCTCTGCAGTTCGTGCAACTAACCTCGACCTGCGCCATCAAGACGCGTACATCGAACCAACGATTAACATCGAAGAACTGCCAGACATGGATCCATGGTCTGCAGAAGGTATGGCGTTGGCTCAGTTTGAAAAAGAAAGAGATGCAGCACAAGAAGCTGCAGAACTTGAGCGTGTTGCTTACACAGAACTTGCCGCAGTGAAGAAAGAGATTCGCGCTTATGTGTTAGAGCAAGGTTCACAAATGGAAACTCACGAGTTACCAGAGAACCTACAACAAGCACTTGAGCAGGCCGAGAGTAATCTTAGTGCCGCACAAGCGAAAAAGATCGAGTTATCTGAGCAAGCTCAGAATGCTCGTATCACGTTCAATCAGGTGGTTGCAGACTTACCGCTTGCTTGACATTAGCCATGACGCAGTCCATTGATTTGGACCCTCCTAAATACGACAAAGGCTCACAGAAATGTGAGCCTTTTTTTATTCAGGTCATTTGCTACTAATCAGCGACTAACGGTTCGGGTGGTTTAAGATGTGATCTTCCCAATCGACAACATCAATTTCGTAAACCACTTTATTACGAACACTTTCACCTGCTGCATGCATCTCTGTTTTTGATCCAGTGATCAATGGGTGCCATTCTGGAATCGGCTTAGATTCTGATAGCAGTCGATAAGCACACGTATCTGGCAGCCAATGGAACTCGTCGATTTTGTCACGAGTTAGCTTCAGACATTCTTCACCTGAAGTGAAACGGTTTGGGTAGTCCTTACAAGAACACGTTTTGTCGTTCAGCCAGCTACACGCCACATTGGTGTAGTAAACTTCATCGCTATCTTCATCCATAAGCTTATGCAGGCAACACTTACCACAACCATCGCACAGAGATTCCCACTCTTGCTCGGACATCTGCTCTAGTGTTTTTTCTTGCCAAAATGGATTCGTCATAGGATTACTTCTTACTCTTTTACTGGGGTGCGTGTTATACCGCTAGCCCATAAAAAGTTCAAGGATAATAATTGTTCATTCTTTGATCCAATCAATAGCTGTCACTGCCATTATTTTTTGCTACTATCGCGCACCCTGTTATTTAGTGAGTTTAATTTGATGGAATGTCGCCTAGGTTGTGGAGCATGCTGTATCGCTCCGAGTATTACATCTGCTATTCCTGGAATGCAAAATGGTAAACCTGCTGGTGTGCGCTGCATTCAGTTAAACGAACAGAATCTTTGTAAGCTGTTTGGTCAAGACTCACGTCCTAAAGTGTGTCATCAATTCAAAGCTTGCCCTGTTATTTGCGGCAAAACCGATCAAGAAGCACTCGATAACCTGATTGAGTTAGAAGCAATTACCTAAGATTTTTTTTCAAAATGCCAAAGATTTTACAACTTTGATAAATCTAAACTATCTTATTGATACTGGTACAGATTAATAAGGATCGTTATGAATAGGTATATCGCAGAAATGTTTGGTACGTTTTGGTTGGTGTTAGGTGGTTGTGGTAGTGCCGTCTTAGCCGCCGCTTTTCCCGATGTTGGCATTGGCCTGCTTGGAGTCTCTCTTGCCTTTGGTTTAACCGTGCTCACCATGGCATTTGCTATTGGGCATATATCCGGTTGTCACCTTAACCCAGCTGTCACTATTGGCCTCTGGACGGGTGGTCGTTTTGATGCCAAAGATGTTGTCCCTTACATCATTGCTCAAGTACTCGGCGGTATTATTGCCGGCGGCGTATTGTTTGTCATTGCCTCGGGCCAAGCTGGTTTTGATGCCGTTTCATCAGGTTTCGCTTCGAATGGTTTTGGAGAGCACTCTCCCGGTGGTTATTCACTAACTGCAGCTCTGGTTTGTGAGGTTGTGATGACCATGGTATTCCTATTCGTGATTATGGGCGCGACGGATTCAAAAGCACCTGCTGGGTTTGCTCCTATCGCAATCGGTCTCTGTTTAACCTTAATCCACCTTATCAGTATCCCTGTAACAAATACGTCTGTGAACCCCGCTCGAAGTACTGGCGTGGCTGTGTTTGTTGGTGATTGGGCTGTTTCGCAACTATGGCTATTCTGGGTTGCTCCAATCATTGGTGCCGTGATTGGCGCGATGATATACAAAGCAGTGAGAGGGTCAGATTAAGCTCGAAAAAAACGTCTAAAGCAATAAAAGAAAAAGCCGCTTGGTGAATCATCACCAAGCGGCTTTTTTAGATCTTATGACGACCGAGTAATGAGTGCGAAAGCGTGGTGCCATCCACCAGCTCTAGCTCACCACCAACGGGAACACCATGAGCAATACGGCTTGCGTTCACTTCATGGGCATTACATAGCTCAGCAATGTAGTGCGCTGTTGCTTCCCCTTCAACTGTCGGGTTGGTCGCTAGGATTACTTCAGAGATATCACCACGTCGTAAGCGGTAGTCCAGCACATCGAGACCTATATCACTTGGACCAATACCATCAAGTGGTGAAAGGTGACCCATAAGAACAAAGTAACGACCAGAATATTGGCCAGTTGCTTCGATAGCTGCAATGTCTGCAGGGCTCTCTACTACACAGATTTGACCATTTTCCTGACGTTTAGGATTGGTACAAATGTGGCAAGTATCTTCTTCAGTAAAAGTACGGCACTCATTACAGTGACCAATTTCGGTCATTGCTTGGCTAAGAGCTTCAGCCAACTGTAGGCCGCCTTTTCTATCGCGCTGTAACAAATGAAAGGCCATACGCTGCGCCGACTTGGGGCCAACCCCAGGTAGACAACGTAAGGCCTCCATCAAATGCTCCAGCATATGACTGGTACGCATATTTAACCGTTCTAATTTTCAAGTAACGATTTACTCAAGACAAACCGCAGCTTGAATAAACCTTTAGAAATAGTTTCTTAGAAAGGCATCTTCATACCTGGTGGAAGTTGCATTCCGCCAGTTACGCTAGCCATTTTCTCTTTTTGAGTTTCTTCAACGCGACGAGCCGCATCGTTGAAAGCAGCAGCGATAAGATCTTCAAGCATCTCTTTATCGTCTTCCATTAGGCTTTCATCGATATCAACACGGCGAACGCTGTGGCTACCAGTGATCGTTACTTTTACAAGGCCAGCACCTGACTCACCTGTAACTTCCATATTTGCGATTTCTTCTTGAAGCTTTTGCATGCGCTCTTGCATTTGCTGGGCTTGCTTCATCATGTTGCCCATACCGCCTTTACCAAACATGTTAATACTCTCTGGTCTAATTGGTTTATTAAAAATTAATTAAGCTATACGAGCTTAAATGGGGGTTAAAACAGTGTGATTCAACCCCTCGATGTTCAGTTCTCAGATTTGCTTATCTGGGATGATACGCCGGTCACTAAACAAGAAAACGTTCTAGATAGGACGAACGCTGTCTCTGTCGAGTTCAGCGGCAAAACGTCTTTCAATGAACTGTACGTTGGCATCGTTTTCTAAAGCGGTAAACGCGTCTTTCAACTTATCTTGATACAATCGTTCTCGTAATTCTAGCGGCGTTTCTCCACCATCACCGATTTCAACACTCAAATGACACTCTTCCCCAAGCACAGTATTGAGAGACTGCAATAGCTCACTCTGTGCACGGTCCGTATTCAAGTGAGCTTGGCTCGCTCTTAACGTTAAAGTGATTGATGTGTCGTTTTTAGCAAACACTGAGTTCAATGCTAACTGTTCAACAAGCTTGGCTGTCTCTAGCTTTTGAATCGTGGCGGACCATTCATCTTGAGCAATCGACTCTTGAAGCAATTTGTCGACCATTTCTGGTGTCTTAATATGTTCTAACGCACGCTTGATCTGAGTCGGTGTAAGCTCTTTGCTCACCTCTTTCACTACAGGTTTAGACGGTTTCCAGCGATAAGGTTCATTATCGTTGGTCACATTTTCTGTCGAAGAGGATGATAAAGAAGCTTGCGACACCCGCTCAGAACCACCGTGTTGCTGAGCAACTCGATCAAGAACTGAAGTTTTAGCAGGTGTCGCTTTAGCCTTTTTTGGCGCCGAGCCTTTGTTTTCTGTTGCCGAACTGCCTCTACGTTGAGAACGCAATTGGTGGCGTAAACCACTGACAGGCGAAGCCGGACGTTCTGATTGTCCTTGCGGAGCAGAAGGTGCAGCGCTTGGCTGTTGAACCGGACTCTGGTTTTGATAATTCGTTTGTTGCTGCTGAGGCTGCTCTGCACCGTAGCTTGGACGCTCATCATAAGCAGGAGGCGCGTCATATTGGCTATGCGGGTAATCCTGTTCTGGATAACCTTGGTTGCCTGAGTGATCAGCGTAACCTTGCGAACCTGAATACTGTGCTGGATTCTGCTGCGGAGCCTGTTGCACGGGTTGCTGCTGCATAGACTGCTGTTGAGGCGCCTGTTGTTGTATCTGAGGCTGTCTCGGAGCTGCCATTGGCGCAGATTGGCTCACAGGTTGAGCAACGCTCTGAACTTGAGCTGCTGGCGCTGGCACTGGGTTTGCCGACTGAGTCGAGATTGCCGTAGCAACTGCTTGTTCAGCTGGTCTAAATGCCAACATGCGTAAAACCACCATCTCAATACCAACTCGAGCGGTTGGCGACAATGGTAAGTCTTCACGACCTTTCAACACGATCTGGTAGTAGAGTTGAATGTCTTGTGGGCTAAGCGCTTTGCTCAGTAGTTCAAGCTTCTCTGCGTCAGGCTGTGCCTTATCTAATGTAGATGGCAGAGCTTGGAACATCGCAAGACGATGCAGTTGGGCCGCAAGCTGATTCAGCAAACCATCCCACTCAACACCGTTCTCAGCAAGGCTTTGGATACACGCCATCGCTTGCTGTGGCTGCTTACTGCTAATTGCTTCAAGCAAGTGGATAGCTTGGTCGGTATCCAGTGTTCCGAGCATGTGAGCAACAGTATCTGTTACGACATTGCCATTACCCAATGCGATAGCTTGGTCAGTAAGGCTTAGCGCATCACGCATACTGCCATCAGCAGCATGAGCAATCATTCCAAGCGCACGAGACTCAGACGTCACATCTTCTTGTTCAAGAATATGATCGAGCTGCTCGTGAATATTATCAACGCTGATCGGCTTAAGATGGAACTGCAGACAACGCGACAGAATCGTCACAGGAAGCTTTTGTGGATCAGTCGTTGCGAGCAAGAATTTCACATACTCAGGCGGCTCTTCTAACGTCTTTAGAAGCGCGTTGAAACTGTGCCTAGAAAGCATGTGTACTTCATCGATAAGGTAAACCTTGAAGCGACCACGTGCCGGCTTGTACTGAACATTGTCCAGAAGCTCGCGGGTATCTTCTACCTTTGTACGTGATGCCGCATCGATCTCTAGCAGGTCAACAAAGCGACCTTCATCGATCTCTTTACAGGTTGCACATTCACCACAAGGGGTTGAGGTAATGCCTGTTTCACAGTTGAGTCCCTTAGCAAACAAACGGCCGATGGTTGTTTTACCAACACCTCGTGTACCGCTGAACAGGTATGCATGGTGCAACCTATTCTGGCTAAGGGCATTCTCTAATGCTGTTAAAACATGGGCTTGACCAACCACTTCTTTGAATTTGGTTGGTCGCCATTTTCGCGCTAACGCAAGATAGCTCATGAATAATTCCGAAAAGGATTAGTGACCGTCGAATTCGCAGATGCTAAACACTTCTAGACCTAAGCCTTGTAAGCGCTTGTCACCACCGATTTCTGGAAGGTTAATAACAAATGCAGCGTGTTCTACCACACCACCTAGCTGACGAATCAACTTTGTTGTTGCTTCAATCGTACCGCCCGTTGCTAGCAAATCATCAACCATCAACACTTTATCGCCTTCAACGATAGCGTCAGTATGGATTTCTAGCGTATCTGTGCCGTACTCAAGCTCATAAGATTGTGCCACAGTTTCACGAGGCAGTTTGCCCGGTTTACGAACAGGGATGAAGCCAACACCTAGCTCTAGTGCCAAAGGCGCACCAAATAAGAAACCACGAGCTTCAGTGCCAACGATCTTAGTAAAGCCCATGTCCTTATATGTTTCCGCTAGCAGGTCGATTGTCGCTTTATAAGCGGCTGGGTCTTCCATCAAGCTTGTTACGTCACGGAACAAAATACCCGCTTTAGGGTAATCAGGAATGCTTTTGATACTTGCTTTGATCAGAGAGATTTTTTCTGTGTTCATAATCTTATGCACTTCATTAGGCCGCTTTCCAAACTCTCGTTAACGAATCAAACATCAACGCTTGGAATTAAGGAAAGGTACGATTGGTATTCATTGCAACGAGAGTCATAACCCTGATTGCTGAAATAATAAACGCCCGCTATAACAGCAGGCACATTGGCTTAATGGTAGTGATTTTCTTTGCTGTCAGCAACCAACTCATGGGTTGGAAGTCGCATAAACCATGTGAGAAGAATAACAAGTACACAAATTAGGAAAGCCTTGACCCAAATGATAGGGGCAAAGTAGATGGATAATGCAAAACTCAACAAGATAAAGAATACGCCGCGCGCTTTAACTTGTTTGGTGACGGCACCGTGTTGGTACCAATTGTTCAGTAAAGGACCCAGCGTTTTATGCTCGTGCATCCATTTATGAACTTTCGGATTACTTCGCATGAAGCATGCGCTAGCAAGAAGGAGAAAAGGAGTGGTTGGCAGAACAGGTAAAACTATCCCTAGAACTGCGAGAAATATGCAAAGGCCACCAGCTATATTCAGGCTTAAAACTCGAACGCTAATTGTGGCCTCCTTGAGTCAGCTATCACCAATCGGCAATGACAGCTTAACTAGAATGTTGCGTAACCATTGAATACACGGATCAACGTAAGTGTTGCTGGTAGCAATGGAATCATTAAAAATGCGGCTAAAAATCCTAAAAAGTAGAATACATTAAACGGGTCTTGAAAGTCTTTGTTATCTGCCATGATTGCTTCTTGTTTTTGTTAGTAAAGGTAAGTATCTGGCGAACCAAACCCGCTTTGCTAAATCGACATTTAACAAAAAAGGCATAGCCACACCATTTGCGCAACTATACCTTAATCAATTATTCACAAAAACCGAGGAAATATAGGGTTAATCGGTAGACCCTTGATGTATGTCTAAACTAAAACTCGCTGCTCCAAGCAGACTTAATGAAAGTTGGCAGCCTTGCTCAATCGGCAAGTCTCTCGTAATGAAATTCTTCTTACAGTTTTCGCCTAAGCGCTCACCTGCGGCAATGTGTTGATTCATCTCACCATTCGACCAACGTCCATCTAAACCCGCCGGCAAAATAGAGATGGTACCCTCGGCAAGATTGGCGACACCAAACAAAGCATTAACGGGCGTGGCACATTTCGAACACTCGATCCCCTTCTCTAGAATCTCCGCGATATCTTTGAGATCAACATTAAAATCTTTTCGATTTCTTATGTAATCGTGGAATAAGGCTCTCACCAGCAGTGTTGACGCTGAACTGCCATTATCAGAAGAAGACGAATCGACGAGGTAAAAGGCAAATTGCCCATTCATCATCCAAGCGTAATCAAACACGAGAGGCATCATCTCTGTTGATTGCAGCAGTCGGTAACTACAACGCCATGAGCCTTGTCTTGTGTCTTTTTCAGGGAGCAAGGCATGCAGTAAGTCTTTTGCCGCGCTCGGGTTATCTTGTAGGTAATTAAGATGCCAATGCAGCTCTTGGTCTTCGGGGATCTCTCCTCCGTCATCCACACAGAACCATTGGCTTGAAAAATCTCGTTGGTCTGAAATATTGTCGAATGAATCTTTTAGCGTATTCGCTATCGCACTTCCTAAGTGACCGTGATCCTCTAGAGGTTTTGCCAAAAAGTCTTTAATACCAAATCGCAATGCTTTTGCCACATCAGACATGTCGTCGGTAGCAGACACGACGATCATAGGCAGTGACGGATATTCTAAACTGAGCTCTTCTACAAGCTCGATGCCATCCAGGATCGGCATTGATAAGTCACACACAATTAAATCTGGTGCTGAGTCTCTAAGTTTCTGCAGAGCGTCCAGCCCATTTTCAGCCTCAACCACTTTATAACCAATCTTGTCTAAATACGCGCTGGTTATACGGCGAAAAATAGGATCATCATCAACCAACATTACGCATTTTTGGTTAATTACTTCCTGAGCCGAGGTCATTACTGGCTGACTGTGAGTTTTGTACATAATCTATAACCTCACAAAACTAAGTCGAATTATTATTGTTATCTGTTCTAAGAACTAATATAAAACTTAGTAATAAAATGCTAAATACACAAATTTGCACTCTTTACTGGTAATTCGTGACGAGGGTTGGAATACTTGTAAATAATGCAACGAGTTGACGTAACGCAAACATTGATCTCACTGTTACGTATAAATTAGATGAGATTGTAAACAAATGTGTCTGGATTTATGAAATTAGATGATTTAAACCTCTTTCGACTCGTCGTTGAAAATGGGAGCTACACCGCAACATCGCGCAAGACTATGATTCCGGTTGCGACCATTACACGACGCATCCAAGCCTTAGAAGACTCACTGAACCTGAGGCTTCTCAATAGACACGCGCGTAAACTCTCTTTAACAGAGGCTGGCGAACGTTTTTTCAATGAATGCTCTCCGCTATTACAACGTCTGTCTTCTACTGCAGAAGAGCTCACGGACGTGTGTAAAGGAGCTTCCGGTAAGATTCGTATTACGGCACCCTCCAACCTGACCAAGCGCATGATGATGCCAATGTTCAGCGACTTCATGACTCAATACCCTGATATCAATATTGAGTTGATGATGAACAACCAAGCCGATCAGCTTGATCCAACCGAGTGGGACGTAATTTTCCGCGTAGGCCCACAACGTGACTCAAGCCTAATCGCAAGAAAGATCAGTGAAGTAAAAGATATTCTTATTGCTAGCCCTGACTACTTAGCGAAGAACCCGGCACCAAGCCACGCTGAAGAGCTGGCTAACCATTCTCTTCTAAAAGGCTACCCACTGATTAAGTGGCAGCTGAGCAATTCGAATGAAGAGACGGTGGTGAACAGCGAGAAAGGTCGTTTCAATGCGAACGCGCTAAATGTTGTGAGACAAGCGTGTTCTGAAGGTCTAGGTATCACCCTGATGCCTGACGTGATGATTCGTGAATACATTGAAGATGGCAGCTTAGTGCAAGTCCTAGAAGACTGGAGCGCTAACCCTCGTGATATTTACATGCTTTATAACCACAAAGACCACCTGCCAGAGAAAGTTAGATTGTTTATTGATTTTGTGATCGCGTACCACATTCATTAGATTAATCCCCTATCCCAAAAACAAAAAAACCAGAGCCAATGCTCTGGTTTTTTATATTTTCAATACTAACGAAAACTAAGCGCCTTCGTTGTGTAGCTCTAGGTTAGCTAGATCTTGTTGGATCTCACGTTGAACCTTTGAGTCGTCGTTACGCAAAGAGTCTAGGAAATCTAGGTACGCTTGGTCGATATCGCCCGTTACATATTCCCCGTTAAATACCGAAGTATCAAAACGAGAGATGTCTTGGTTGCCCATACCTACTGCAGAGATTAAGTCTGGTAGCGTTTGGAAGATCAAAGCGTCTGCGCCAATCTGCTTACAAATCGTTTCGTTGTCACGACCATGAGCAATCAGCTCAGTTGCGCTCGGCATATCGATGCCGTAAACGTTAGGGAAGCGAACCTCTGGAGCCGCTGAAACCATGAAAACTTTGTTTGCACCCGAATCACGAGCCATCTCAATGATTTGCTCTGATGTGGTACCGCGAACGATAGAGTCATCAACCAATAGAACGTTCTTATCTTTAAACTCAGAACGGATTGCATTCAGCTTACGACGAACCGATTTCTTACGCTGTTGTTGACCAGGCATGATGAACGTACGGCCAACATAACGGTTTTTCACGAAACCTTGACGGTATGGCTTATTGATCGCTTGAGCGATGCGTAGCGCAATATCGTTCGATGTTTCAGGAATTGGGATAACTACATCAATATCTAAGTCTGCATACTCTTCTTTAATACGCTTACCTAGCATCTCACCCATCTCAACGCGTGCGCTGTAAACCGAGATTTTGTCGATGAATGAATCTGGGCGTGCAAAGTATACAAACTCAAAGATACATGGGTTTAGTTGTGGGTTGTCTGCACATTGCTTAGTGAAAAGTTCACCGTCGAACGTTGCGTAGATAGCTTCACCCGGTGCTACGTCGCGCATGAAGTCGAAACCAACAGCATCAAGTGCTACCGATTCAGATGCAACCATGTACTCTGTTTTACCATTAACTTCACGCTTACCAAGACACAGTGGACGAATGCCATGTGGGTCACGGAATGCGATCATACCGTGGCCGATGATCATTGCCGTTACTGCGTAAGCACCACGAATCGTGCGGTGTACGTTAGATACAGCACGGAAAACGTCGTCAGAAGTCACGTTACCTTTAACGGTATCGATCTCATGAGCCAATACGTTCAGTAGAACTTCAGAGTCCGACGTTGTGTTTACATGACGACGGTCTTTCTCGAACAACTTCTCACGAACTTCGTTTGCATTCGTTAGGTTGCCGTTGTGAGCCAATGTGATGCCAAAAGGCGAGTTTACGTAGAAAGGCTGAGCTTCCGACGCGCTTGAGCTACCTGCTGTTGGGTAACGAACATGGCCAATACCAACGTTACCTTGGAGGCGTTGCATGTGTTTTGCTTCAAAAACATCTTTTACTAAACCGTTCGCCTTACGCAGACGGAAACGATTGCTTTCTATGGTACAAATACCAGCGGCATCTTGGCCACGATGCTGCAATACCGTTAAAGCGTCATAAATAGACTGGTTTACAGGTGTTGAACCCACGATTCCAACAATACCACACATGTCCTAATCCTCGATTTTTCGACATTAACTGGCGCTAGAGCGCGCCAGATAAGAAACTAGATGTTGCTTGTAAATGCTCGAAGAACGGCGCAATGATTCGACTAAACTCCGGAACCAACTGCGAATTCTTCCACCACTCAGAACTTGGGAATGCAGTAAACGCATCCATGAAAAACAACACTGCAGAAACAATCAAAACACCACGTAAGCCGCCAAAGACGACACCGAGGATTCTGTCTGTACCTGACAGGCCTGTTTTCTGAACTAATTGACCGATGACATAGTTAACTAAGGCACCAACAACTAACGTTGCAACAAACAATGCTGCTATCGCAGTTCCGTTTCGAAACATCTCATCTTCGATATTGGTGAAGTACATCGCTAATTTAGCGTAGTACTGGCTAGCAATGAAAAATGCTCCAAACCAAATTACGAGTGACAAGGCTTCTTTAGCGAAACCACGAACTAAACTGATCACGGCAGAAAAGCCGATCACGCCTAAAATGACAAAATCTAACCAATTCATGAATTCTTCATCTTAAGTTGGCGCGCATTTTAACAGAAAAAACGCTGACGCAAACGTTTTCTTATGGATTTAACGGTTTAAATTTGAGCAATTGGCCTTTTGAACCCGTAATTTTTTCTAATTCCTTAATTTGTCGCTCAAGTTTGGATTTAGACACATCCGGGCCAATAATTACTCGCGTAAAAGTTTTTTCTTGCTTGGTGTGAGCTTGGTAACCACGCTTCTGCAAATCCTTAACAACGTTTTTTGCGTTGTCAGCATTCTTTAAAGCCATCAATTGAATGATCCAAGCGCTGTCTTGGTATTCATTTTTTTCTGGTACCGGCTTAACCACCACTGCCACTTTGTCTGCTTCTTTTTCAGAAACCGACGCCGTTTGCGTATCTGAATTATCATCAACACCGCTTTCGACCACACGTTCAACCGGAGAGTCCGGTAGCGCTATCTGATCTTCAACGGGATCGAGTACTTCAAACACTTCAACATTACTATCAAGCTCTGGCTTAATCGGAATGCTTGCAAACTCTTCTTTATAGTGGAGCTTCTTACCATCGAGCACATCTGGCAATACAATCACGCCAATGGCCACTAAAATGATGGTGCCGACTAATCGGCTTTGGAATTTACTTGCCATTTAGTTTCCTTTTTTCTGCCAATGCTCCAAGACTTCGCCTACGGTATGGAAAGAACCGACCACCAACACAACATCGTCGCCTTGAACAGAAGCTAAAGCCGCTTCAAACGCTGAGACAGGGTTTGAATACTGCTCTACTCCTTCAGGTAGGCTTTTACACAATTCAGCGGCTGTTGCCGCACGTGGGCCTTGCAATGAGGCTGGGTACCAATGTGTTGTGATAGGTGCTAATACTTCCAATGTCGCTGGAATATCTTTGTCATGAAGCATAGCGACTACAACGTGTAAATTTTTGCCTGCGTATTGCTTCGTTACTTGCTGTGCAAAGTATTCGGCTGAATGTGGGTTATGTGCCACATCAAGAACAATCACAGGATGATCGCTAATTTGCTGCATACGCCCAGGAAGCTGTGCGTTCTTCATACCATTAACGACATTCACATCACTGATGCTAAGTTCTGAAGTGCCTAATGCCATCAACGCGGTTGCTGCGTTTGGTAGCGGTAGGCTTGGAATAGGTAGAGATTCTAATTGGAATGCACCGCTGCGCCAGTTCCAAGTGTCGCCATCCACATCGTAGGTGTATTGAATGCCTACTTGGTAGAACTCAGCCTTAATATCATCAGCGTGCGCTGCAACCGTAGCCGGTGGCTTAGGTTGACCACAGATAGCTGGCTTACCACTACGATAAATACCCGCTTTCTCAAAGCCAATCACATTAATATCATCACCGAGCCAATCAACGTGGTCGACAGCCAAGCTCGTAATCACAGACACGTCATGATCAACGATATTCGTTGCATCTAAACGACCGCCTAGCCCTACTTCCAATAGCACGACATCGACCGCTTCCGTTTGAAATGCGCGTAACGCGGCTAAAGTGCCGTATTCGAAAAAGCTAAGACTGATTTCGCCACGTTCTTTCTCAATGAAATCGAAAGACTGAACCATCTTCTCATCAGAGAGATCTTGGCCGTTGATACGAACACGTTCGTTATAGCGAATTAAGTGAGGAGAGCTGTAGACACCAACAGAATAACCAGCGTCCAATAGAATCGCTTCCATCAGGGCACACGTTGAGCCTTTGCCATTGGTTCCGGCAACAGTAATGACGTGTTGAGCAGGTTTGGTGAGGTTTGCCTTAGAGGCGACGGCCTGAACTCGGTCTAATCCAAGATCAATAGCACTGGTGTGGATGTTTGATAAATAATCAAGCCACATCTCCAAAGAGGATGTGGCTTGAGGAATAGGTTGTTGACTCATCTAACTCATAACCATAATAAAGTTGGTTTGTTAGAAGGTACTTTACCCTTTTTCTGGCGCTTCTGGTACTTCATAAGTAGCTTCATTCGGTGAATCGTTCACAGAAACTACTAATGGTGAAGGCTGGTTGGTCATTTTAGCAACAAGGCTTGCAACGCGCTGACGCATCTCACGACGGTCAACGATCATGTCGATAGCACCGTGGTCTAGTAGGAACTCACTGCGTTGGAAACCTTCAGGAAGGTCTTCACGTACAGTTTGCTCGATTACACGACGTCCAGCGAAACCGATCAGTGCTTTTGGCTCACCAATGTTGATATCACCAAGCATTGCCAAACTTGCAGAAACACCACCCATTGTTGGATCAGTCATTACTGATACAAACGGTAGGCCTTTCGCAGATAAACGCTCTAGAGCAGCACTGGTTTTCGCCATTTGCATTAGAGACATAAGCGCCTCTTGCATACGCGCACCACCACTTGCAGAGAAACAAACTAAACCACAGTTGTTTTCAATTGCAGCATCAACCGCTTTCACAAAACGAGCACCTACAACAGAACCCATTGAGCCGCCCATGAATGAGAATTCAAAAGCACACGCTACGATAGGTAAACCAAGCAGTTCGCCTTTCATTGCAACTAGTGCGTCTGTCTCACCACTATTTTTCTGTGCAGCAGAGATACGTTCTTTGTAACGCTTAGAATCTTTAAATTTCAGCTTATCTTGTGGCTCAAGATCAGTACCTAGTTCAACACGCTCACCTTTGTCTAGGAATGTATCCAGACGACGACGTGCTTTCATGCGCATGTGATGATCACATTTTGGACATACTTCTAGGTTACGCTCTAGCTCAGCATGGTAAAGAACCTGCTCACAAGAAGTACATTTAGTCCAAACACCCTCAGGGATAGACGCTTTACGAGATGTTACGATGTTGCTTTTTTCTAGAATCTTTTCAAGCCAACTCATGGAAGACCTTTTTGTTTCGATTCTTCCGCTTGATTGCGAAAGAAATAAATTTGGGAATTATGCGTGGGAATTAAAGCACATAAAACAGCGACTGTAGATAAAAAACTGGTTGTACCTATTTTCTGGGACTATCTTACGCACTAAACCGTAATAATTTTTGAACCTAAGTCTCACATTTAGTTCAAATTATCCGGTAAAAATAGAGGGCCAATTGGCTCTCGTGGTAGTTCAAAATGTTCAGGATAATCAACGTCCACCAGATACAAGCCTTCCGCTTTTGCAGTCGCACCCGCCACTTTTCGATCTTTAGCCTCTAAAAGCCACTGGATCCACTCTGGTTTCTGCTCACCTTTACCTACCGCAATAAGGCTACCAGTAATATTCCTCACCATATGGTGAACAAACGCATTCGCTTTAATATCAATTACGATGTAATGACCATGACGAGTCACGTTTAAGTGAATCATGTTTCTCCATGGGCTACGAGATTGACAATGTGTCGCTCTGAATGAAGTGAAGTCGTTCTCGCCTAACAAGTACTGGCCCGCTTCATGCATTTTTTTCTCATCCAGATGACCATGGTAATGGCTCACACCTGAATTCAGAATGCCTGGGCGCAGTGCGTGGTTAAAGATAATGTAGCGGTAACGGCGTGCAGTCGCTGAGAAACGAGCATGGAAATCCTCATTAACTTCAGTCGCCCAACGAACCGCAATATCTTTTGGCATGTTGGCATTCGCGCCCATTGTCCATGCCACCATTTTACGATCGACATTAGTTTCAAAGTGAACGACTTGTCCCGTACCGTGAACACCGGCATCAGTACGACCTGCGCACATAACTTCTACTGGGTGATTCGCGACAACTGAAAGAGCCTTTTCCAATTCTTCTTGGACACTTTTCACGTCTCGTTGGCGCTGCCAACCAAAGTAGTGGGTACCGTTATATTCAATACCTAAAGCAATTTTCATGTTCTTGTTCTCTTTGAAAATGGGCGAGAAGTATATACGGAAATGAGTGCTAGCCCAAATAGGATGGGGCTAAAACTTCAATAAACACTCACCATCGTCCTTGGCTAGCTTTAAGAAACCAAATAAAACGACGACTCTTACCCTCACCTAAAACAAAGGGTAGCCAATGCTACCCTTTTCGTTTCGCTGAGCTTATCGACCGTTTAACGTGTCGATGAGATTCTTGGCCTCGCGGCGAATGTCATCACTTCCGTCAACAATCGCCTCTTCTAGCAGCTTAATCGCGCCCTGAGGGTCACTCATCTCGATGTAGATTTTAGCCAAATCAAGCTTACCTGCAGCCTCTGCATTACTATCGACATCATAGTTGCCAATATCGCCGATCACATCTGGGAATTCATTTAGGCCAACATCCAGCTTCAATTCTTCATCATCTGGATTAATGACCTCTTCGCCTTCTTGCTCGACTTGCGCCATCAGTTCATCGATGGTCATGTATTGTTTATCACGACCATTTCCTGATTCGGTTAAGTTGTCTTGCTGTCCCCAATTCTCTTCTTTGATTTTTGGTTCAGCTTGCTGCTCTGCCGATGCCCAAATCTCTTGCTGATCATCAGGTACATCATTGTGCATGCTCGATTGCTGCTCTGGCGCTAAGTTAAAGCCTTTCCAGTCTTCGCCACCCACTTCAAGCATTGCATCAATATCTAGCCCTGCGCTATCAATCGATGTTGCATCAAGAGGTTTGTCGAACATGTTGTCGACAGAATCTTGAACGTCTTCCGAAAGCAACTCAGCCAACGCAGTCTCATCAAAATCATCAAAGCCTTCTAGTGGTTCATCTTGAACCGCCGTTGGCGCTGATGGCGCTAGGTTTGATTCTGAAAGAGTATTCGATGATAGCTCTGGCTGTGTAAAGCCAGCCAGTTCAGACTCTTCAGCATCCGATAAATCATCAGCATGACTGAAGCTTTGCGGGTTTGAGAACAAATCATGCAAAGCATCTTGCTCTTCGCCTTGTGGGCTGAAAGAGGTTAGCGGTGTTGGCTTCTCAGCAAACGCATCAGAGATGGCTTCATCTTCACCGTATTCTGGTAAATCAAGCTCATCGAACTCTACACCTTCATCTTCTGCTACAGGCTCAGCACTGCTTTGCTCAATATCGTCTAAGACAGAATCAGCTTTCGCACTCTCTTCATCGTATTCAGGCAGATCAAGGTCATCGAATTCGAACTTCTCAGTACCATCAGATAAGTCTTGCTCTAACTGTGCTTCATCCGGTTCACTCACCACTTCAGCTAATGCATCTTCTTCACCGAATTCTGGCTGCTCAAAATCATCAAACGAGAACTCTTCTTCGCTTTCTGGTTTCGCAGTTTCAGCCTGTGGTGCAGTATCTAGTTGAGGCTCTGCTATTGGTTGTGATTCAACACTTGGTTGAGAATCAATAGCAGGTGTTACTGGTTCTGGTGTTGATTCAGCATCAACTTCTGCTAGTGCGTCTTCTTCACTAAACTCTGGCAACTCAAAGTCGTCGAACGAAAACTCTTCATCGTCTTGAATCTTAGCTTCAGCTTGAGGTTCAACACTTGGTTGAAGCTCAACAGCAGGTACTGTTGGTTCTGGTGTTGATTCGGCATCAGCTTCTGCCAGTGCGTCTTCTTCACCGAACTCTGGCAGCTCAAAGTCATCAAACGAGAACTCTTCGTCGCTTTCTTGTTCCGCTATTTCTGCTGGTGGTGCAACAGCATCAGCTTCTGCTAGTGCATCTTCTTCACCAAACTCTGGCAACTCAAAGTCATCAAACGAGAATTCTTCGTCGCTTTCTTGTTCTGCTACTTCCGCTTGTGGCGTCGCTTCAACTTGCGGTTCAGCGTCTAATTTAGGTTCAACAACAGGTGCTACAGACTCTGGTGTTACGTCATTTTCTGTTGATGCTTGTGGAGCAGTCGTCTCATCTTCAATCAGCCAATCGTCGTCTTCTGGTACGCCGAATTCATTTGGAATGATTTCTGGCATATTTGCAGCACGAACTGGCTCTGGCTCTGGCTCTGGCTCTGGCTCTGCCTCTGGCTCTGGCTCTGGCTCTGGCTCTGGCTCTGGCTCTGGCTCTGGCTCTGGCTCTGGCTCTGGCTCTGGCAAGGATTCAACGACATCTTCAAATTCATCGCTACCTTGAATTTTCGGCTCAAAGTCGAAATCAGAGTCGATGTTCGCAGGAGACTCTACATCGTCGATTGCTTCTGCTAACCAATCTTCAACCGTCTCTTCTTCGTCTTCCGATATATCACTCAATGACGCAGTTGAAGTTTGGTTTTCATAGCTAGGCGCGATTTCTTCGTGACTGTCTGGTGTATCTGTTGCTTTCGGCTCAAGCGCTTCTTGTTCTAACTCAGCGAAAGCGGGTTCTTCAACATCAGAATGTTCAGATAATAACGAATCAAAATCCAGTTCGTTATCTTCAACAGACGGTTCTGCTTGTTCCGGTAATGAATCTAAAGCATCCGAACTTGATGTTTGCTCTGGTTCAGGAGACTTTTCGTTTGACTCTTGAACTAGGTCTTCAACTGGCTCTTCAATCGCTTCCAATACATCACTGTCGTCAGACGTCATCAATTCATCAATCAATGCTTCGTCTGTGGTTTCTAGTGAATCATCAAGAAGAGCATCTGTTGCTGGTGCTACACCAAATAGGTCATCGATAAAGTCATCACGATTAAAGGCTTCATCGTTTTGTGGCTTAACATCATCGCTTTCTGGCTCAGAGTTGTCTTGCTCTTGTTCTAAATCTAATGACTCATCGTTAATTTGTTCAGGTTGTGATGTTTCTCTAACGTCCTCAGCTTGCTCTGGTTCGGCTTCAGAAGGCTCTAACGGTAATGGAGTTGTCTCAGCATCTGAGTTTTTAATAGGTTCATCACTGGCTTTTTCAAAATCAAAGGCCGCGTCTAACTCTTTATCAAACGTCTGCTCTTCTGATTCAAGCTCGTCTTCAATGCCGCTTGTTAGTAGATCATCAAACGGGTCTAAAGATTCCGTGCCCTTCTCGCTCGCTTCATCGCTTGATGCATCATCAGCTAACAATTCGCTATCAAGGAAATCATCAAGCAGATCGGTGCTATCTTCATCGAGTTCAAAGTCATCATCGTCAGAATCACCGATCAGCTCATCTAAAGTTTCCGTGCTATCTTCCGCAATGTTTAGCTCATCGTCCGTCGATAGGCCAGAAAGCTCTTCAAGCTCAGACAAAGAATCAAAGCCAAGAGGTTCGCTTTCAGACTCATCATCCGAATCGTCTCCTAGCATCTCATCAAGAAGGTCTGTCGAGTTACTTAGGTCTACGTCATCGCCTGCCAGTTGCTCATCAAGCAGATCAACGCTGTCTTGAGTTTCTTCGTCTACGATTGGCTTATCAAACTGAGACAGGATGTTTTCGATATCATCATCCGATGCCAAACCGCTATTCAAGTCTTTGGTAACTTCATCATCGTTATCAAGATTGAAAGGGTCGTTTTGATCATTTTGAGCGGCAACCTGAGCAAAGATGTCATCAATATCGTCTTCTACACTTGGCGCTGCGGGTTGTACTACTGGCTGTGGAGTCTGCTGTTCAGAGATCAGATCATCGATATCGAATTCGTCATTGCTCAAATCGGCTGGCTTAGCATCACTCTGTTGTTCTGAGATAAGCGCATCAATGTCGAAATCATCGGTAGCTGGAGTGGTGCTCGTCGAAGGCGAGTCATTTTGCTCTTCCGAAATCAAAGCATCGATATCGAAGCTATCATCATCTTCGTCATCAAGAGCGAACAGATCGTCTAGCAGAGATTGGTCTAGCTCATTGGAACCTAAATCTTCCGTCTCAGCTTCTTGAGATAGCAAAGCTTCAATGTCGTCAGCAGACATTGAGTTATCATCAGAAAGGTCAAAATCGACATCATCAGAATCTAGAGCGCTTTCTGCCGTTTTATCGAGTGCGCGCTCCATCTCTTCAAGACCAAGCGCTTTCTCTTCGCCATTAACACTGATGCCGTTATTGCTGTCTAAGTCCAGATCATCGAAGTTAGTGTCTAAGTCACCGTTTTCGCCAATGCTGGCAAACGGATCATCATCTTCACCGTCAAGATTGAAATCGAGATCCGATTCGTCTAAACCTGCAAATACATCGTCTTCTTCAGCCAGAGCTTGATCATCAAACAGCTTATTGGCGTCATCTTCCGTACCAAACAATTCATCATCGAGAGACAGCTCGTTATCAAGGTCGTCAATCTCGTCGCCTAGAGTGATAGGCGCAACACTGCTTGCTTCAGGTTGAATCGGTTGATCTTGCGTTGTTTGTTGTTGGTCATCGTTTTTAGAGCGGCGACCTAATAGCACAACAATGATTAAACCAAGCAGAAGGCCGGGAATAATCGCCAGTGCAGCCACTAACCAACCGTTAGACAACAGTTGATCCATCGCACTTGGTGCCATTTTTTCAATTTCAGCGTTCTTTCTACGCTCTTCCGCCAATAACTTTTCAACTTCACTGCGGATACGGTCTTCATCGCTGAGTTCTGTTTTCAGCACATCCACTTCTGACTGTACATTCGACAGCATTAAGCGGAGTTGATGGTTCTTCTCTTCAAGTGAAAGTAATTCTGTTTCTGAAAGCTCTAACTGTTTCTCAAGTTTATTCATCTCTTTCGCTGGAGATGATGGAACAAGAGAGGCCGGTTTCTTGGCGGCTTCAGTTGAGTTGGCTTGTTTTGCCTGTGGGGTATTTTTCGAACCAGTATCCGATTGATTTGAGGCTTGCGCTGCTTTTGGCTTTGAAGCTGCAGGTTTCGTCGCCGGGTCATCAAGCTTCGCTAGGTGCGAATTCATGATATTGATGGCTTGCTGCGTCGAACTTGCTCGCGCTTGCTCTAAAGAAGGCACGCGCAGATTGCTAGCAGGCAAAAGGCTATGGATGTTCTGGTTTTCAAACGCTTGCGGGTTTAAGCGATAAATCGCCAACAAGGTTTGCTGGACTGAAACGGAGTTATCCGGACGTAATCTTGAGGCGATAGACCACAGCGTCTCTGAACCACGAGTTGGACCATAGAAACGAGAAGGCTCAGCGCTATTTGACTGCGCTCTTGAGAGAGGTTCTGAAAACGTAGGCGCTGATTGTATTTGGCCATCAGGCCCAACAACTCGAATGGAATCTGCACGAACAACGGAAATCTGAGTCGCAATGATAACGGCAAAAGGCATTAACCACTGCTTGAAAATTTGAAACATAAAAGGCTCAGCTAGGTGCTTAAATTCGGATAAAGTGATGATCTATTAAATATATCGGATAAATGACGTAAAACTATAGAGATGAAAACAAAAAATGTGTTGCAGCGACAATATTCGCAGCAATTTCACACAATTTGGCTAACAATATTTTCAATCGATTAAAAAAGCCCCACTAAAGAGTGAGGCTTGTTTATCAAAGCAGTAAAGCTTAGAAGTAATCGCGAATCAGAACTTCAGCGATTTGCACTGCGTTTGTCGCTGCGCCTTTGCGAACGTTATCAGCAACCACCCACATGTTCACGCCGCTGTGATGGCTGATGTCGTTACGAATACGACCAACCATTACGTGGTCTTTACCACCAGCATCACGAACCTGAGTTGGGAAGTCTAACGCTTGGAATACTTCAACGCCTTCTGTGTTCTCAAGAAGCTGAACCACTTGCTCTGCACCAATTGGCGCGCGAGTTTCAATGTGTAGAGATTCAGCGTGACCGTAGAATACAGGTACGCGAACACACGTCGGGTTCACTGTGATTGAAGAGTCAGCAAAGATTTTTTGAGTTTCCCAAACCATCTTCATCTCTTCACGCGTGTAGCCGTTCTCAGTAAACTCATCGATTTGAGGAATACAGTTGAACGCGATCTGCTGTGAGAACGCTGAATTTTCAGCTGGCATGCCGTTAAGGAGCTTAGCAGTTTGACCTGCTAGTTCATCGATACCCGGCTTACCTGCACCAGATACAGATTGGTAAGTTGAAACGTTAATACGCTCAAGGCCCACTTCATCGTGAATTGGTTTTAGTGCTACAACCATCTGGATAGTAGAACAGTTAGGGTTCGCAATGATGTTGCGGTTACGGAACTCAGCAATCGCTTCAGGGTTCACCTCTGGCACAACCAGAGGAACATCGTATTCGTAACGGAAGCGTGATGTGTTATCGATAACAACCACACCTTCATCCGCAGCAATTGGAGCCCAACGCTCTGAAAGCTCGCTACCAGCAGAGAAAAACGCAATATGTACTTGAGACCAGTCGAAGTCTTCTACGTTTTGTACTTGTATTGTTTTGCCGTTAAAACGGGAAGTTTTGCCTTCACTACGTTCACTTGCTAGTAAGTGCAGTTCACCGACAGGGAATTTACGCTCTTTAAGTACTTCAAGAATGGTTTCACCAACCGCACCAGTCGCACCTAAAATAGCAATATTAAATTCTTGGCTCATTGTTTCTCTCTTTTATAAAGTTGGCTTTACCATAAAACCGAGTTTAGATAACGGCGTTAAATTGCAAGATTCGTCGCCCGTTAACTCGACAGCACTGTACTCTCTGCGGTCCCAATATTCTTTACGCATCTTGTCAAAAGAACCCGGCGTAGAGATATTGCGACGGAATAAGGCGTCGTCTTTGCGCACATCATAGATCAACTGAGTCAAATTGTGCAGTGTTGCTTCGTCCCAAGCTCTATCTAATTTCATTTGAGGCACAGGTGCCGTCGGCAGAAGATCGCTTGCATAAGCACGTTGTTCCGTACCTAAAAACTCGCAATAGCTGTTGAAGATCATGGTCGTACCGCGCGCTTTGCCCTCTAAGCCGTAGCCCGCTACGTGAGGTGTTGCGAAAGCAAGCAACGGAAGTAATTCCATGTCGACTTCAGGTTCAAACTCAAACACATCCAGAACCGCAGTAAAACCATCCGCTTTTTGTAAACGAGCTTTTAACGCTTGGTTATCCACGACAGGACCACGAGCGGCATTAATCAGGATTTGATCAGCACGGAAGTTGTTGAGCACTTGCTCATTGATCAAGTGATGAGTTGGGAACTCACCGGTTTTAGTAATTGGCGTATGTAGCGTGATAACGTCTGATTGCTCAAGCAGTGTATCTAGGTCAGTAAACTCACGAGTGTCACCCTCTTGTTCTTTAAGAGGATCGTTCAGTAGAACTTTAATACCAATACCTTCTAGGCATTTTGCTAAGTAGCTGCCCACTTGACCACAACCGATAATGCCGACCGTTTTATCAAACACAGAGAAGCCTTGTTGCTGCGCAAGCACCATCATTGAACTGAACGCATACTCTGCCACACCCACCTTGTTACAGCCTGGTGCCGCAGTAAAGAAAATGCCACGCTCTTTCATCAACTCTTGGTCGACGTGATCCATACCGGCCGTCGCAGTACCTACAAACTTCAGTTTATTGGCTTTGCTGATCAACGACTCGTTCACCTTGGTGACTGAGCGAATCATTAATGCGTCTATGTCAACTAGGTCGTCAGCAGTGAGTGTGCGACCAGACTTCATTGTCACTTCCCCTAGCTGGCTAAAAAGCGCTTCAGCATAAGGCATATTTTCGTCGATTAAGATTTTCATTTGGCGAGTACTTTTGTTGGGGTCTATCGACCTAAATGTGAATTGAAATGATTGTGCAAAATTCCACACACGGTGTCGAGTAGCAAATGGAATACATTATGATTAAAGGCTTGTTGAGATGAGGATTAACTACCCTAATCTGATTTTATTATCCAAGCCTAAAACGAAAAATGCCCGATTGAATAAACAATCGGGCAAACATCCAGAACAAAAGGATCCTATCTCGCTCTCCAGGAGACAGAGTCTTGCGTCTGTTCAACCAGTACTAACTAAGTTACTACTGATCAAGCTCTGGAAACCTTTCAACTTTTAAACCTAGGTTTTCAATCTATGTTTAAAAAACTTTGTTCTGTGGTTCATGGTTAATGAGTTACCTGTGCGTGTTGAATCTACACTCGCGTAATCCGTTAACGATTAACCTTTATATATCTGACTCAAGCCTAAATTAAGCTTGGTACTTTTTGATTACTAGCGTTGCGTTTGTACCGCCGAAACCAAAGCTGTTAGACATAACTGTAGTTAGCTCTTGCTCGCGAGCTTCAGTTACGATGTCTAGGCCAGCAGCTGCTTCGTCTAGGTTAGAAACGTTAATGCTTGGAGCGATAAAGCCGTTGTCTAGCATTAGCGTTGAGTAAATCGCTTCGTGTACGCCAGCAGCACCTAGAGCGTGACCTGTCATCGCTTTCGTTGCAGAAATTGCTGGGCTGTTGCCACCAAATACTTCTTGGATAGCGCCTAGCTCTTTCACGTCGCCAACTGGAGTCGAAGTACCGTGAGTGTTCACGTAGTCAACGCCATCAACGTTTTGCATAGCCATCTTCATACAACGAACCGCGCCTTCACCAGAAGGAGCAACCATGTCGTAGCCATCTGAAGTTGCGCCGTAACCTACGATCTCACCGTAGATTTTTGCGCCACGAGCCACTGCGTGCTCAAGCTCTTCGATTACTAGCATGCCGCCGCCACCAGAGATAACGAAACCGTCACGGTCTGCATCGTAAGTACGAGAAGCCAGCTCAGGTGTGTCGTTGTACTTAGTAGAAAGTGCGCCCATTGCGTCGAACATCATAGTCAGAGACCAATCAAGTTCTTCACCGCCACCAGCGAATACTACGTCTTGCTTACCAAGTTGGATAAGCTCCATTGCGTGACCAATACAGTGTGCAGATGTTGCACATGCAGAACTCATAGAGTAGTTCACACCACGGATTTTGAAAGGAGTTGCTAGACAAGCAGAAACCGTTGAAGCCATTGTACGTGGAACCATGTATGGACCAACACGCTTAACGCCTTTCTCACGGATGATGTCTACTGCGTTTACTTGGTTAAGTGAAGAAGCACCACCTGAACCCGCAACGATACCCGTGCGGTCATTAGATACTTGATCTTCTGTTAAACCAGAATCAGCAATTGCTTGCTCCATTGAAAGATATGCGAATGCCGCCGCATCACCCATAAAGCGCATTTTTTTGCGATCGATATGGTCAGCTGGGTTCATTTTTAGGTTACCCCAAACTTGAGAGCGCAAGCCATTTTCCTTGAACTGCTCTGAAGCGGTAATACCAGATTTACCCTCTTTCAGTGATGCTAAAACTTCTTCGACGTTGTTACCGATACTTGAAACAATACCCATACCGGTGATTACGACTCGTTTCATGTGACATTCCTATAATTCTAAATTCAGCTAGATGATAACTAAGAAGCCTAACAAAAGTGGTCAGCTTTCCTAGAAATTCGTACAATCCCTACCAACATATCGCTTCAAATCACAAAATGATAGATTTTATGACTTCAATTACTAATGCAGAACTGGAATGGAATGAGTCTGGCACGCCAGTTTCAGACCAATTTGACGACGTTTACTTCTCCAATGTTAACGGTTTGGAAGAAACTCGCTACGTCTTTTTAAAGCAAAACCACCTTCCAGAGCGTTGGATTGAACATCAACAACGTCGTTTTGTCATTGCAGAAACCGGCTTTGGCACAGGTCTTAACTTTCTTGCGGTTTGGCAATGGTTCGATACTTTCCTTAAAGATAACCCTCAAGCTATTACCAAAGAGTTACATTTCATCAGTTTTGAAAAATATCCTTTAAATAAAGAGGATCTCATCAAAGCACATCAATCGTGGCCAGAATTAGCCGAGTATGCGACGCAACTCCAAGAACACTACCCTATCGCCCTGCCGGAATGTCACCGTATCGTGCTGGGCGATGGCGCTATCACGCTCGATTTATGGTTTGGTGATATCAAAGACTGTATGCCTAACGTGCCTACACCAAAACAAGGTTTAGTAGATGCTTGGTTCCTAGATGGCTTTGCACCGAGCAAAAACCCTGAGATGTGGAATCAAAACCTATTCAACGGCATGGCCAAGCTGGCTAAACAAGATTGTAGCTGTGCGACCTTCACTGCCGCTGGTTTTGTTCGTCGTGGTTTGATTGAAGCTGGCTTTGAAATGAAGAAGGTTAAAGGCTTTGGCACTAAACGCGAAATGATTGCTGGCCGACTGGGCGAAAAGCATGCTCACACCAACATCAAACCTTGGTATGGTCTATCAGCACACAGTGGCTCGAAAGACATCGCGATCATTGGTGGTGGTGTTGCTAGTGCAGCACTCGCTAAAACGTTGAGCCGCCGTGGTAAAAACATCACCCTTTATTGCGAGCACCCACAAGCAGCGGGCAATGCTTCAGGCAACAACCAAGGTGCAATTTACCCCTTGTTAAGCGAAGCGACATCGAACGTTTCTCGCGTGTTTGGTCCTGGCTTACTGTTTGCTCGCCAGTTCATCAATCAGGCGGCGCAGTCTATTCAGTTTGACCACAGCTGGTGTGGCGTGAACATTCTGATGTGGGATAAAGGTTCGACTAAGAAGCTCAATCGCATGTTGGAAGGCAATTTCCATACAGATCTGATTCAGCGTTTATCGCCAGAACAAGCGAATGAAAAGATTGGCCTACCGGTTGATAAAGAGAGTGTTTACTTCCCACTGGGTGGTTGGTTAAGCCCTCTGCAACTGACACAAGGCTTGATCGAAAAGTTAGAAGAGACCAACCAAGTTAGTACGCACTATCAACATCAAGTGACGCAACTTGAGTGGTTAGAAACAGAGCAACAATGGCAACTCACTATTGAGACACCTCAAGGTGAGATTCAAACCAAGCACGACCAAGTGGTTGTTGCGAACGGCCACAAGTTCACCCAGTTTGAGCAGACTCAACCTGTACCTCTAACGCCGGTTAAAGGCCAAGTAAGCCATATTCCGACCACTGAAAACTTAACCAAGTTAAAAACCGTGTTGTGTTTTGATGGTTACCTAACGCCGAAAAATCCAAATAACGGCCACCACTGTATCGGCGCTAACTACGACAAAACCAATATTGACCAAGAGTTTGATATTGAGGTTCAGCAACATAATGGTGAGCGCCTGCACGGATCGCTACCAGACCAAGCGTGGACAAAAGATGTCGACACCAGTGGCAACCTAGCGCGCCAAGGTATCCGTAGTGTGAGCCGTGATCACTTGCCATTTGTCGGCAATGTGGGTGATTTCGAAGCAATCAAAGAGCAATACCAAGACCTGCACAACTTTAACCCACAGCGTGACTCGGTTGATGATGTTCAAACAGTCACAAGCTTCCCTAACCTGTACTGCTTTATCGGGCTAGGTTCGCGCGGTTTAAGCTCTGCTCCATTGTTAGCTGAAGTATTAGCATCGCAAATCTGTGGCGATCCACTTCCTTTGCCTATTGATGTGCTTGAAGCCATTCACCCGAGCAGAATGTGGGTGCGCAGGCTGCGTAAAGGGAAAGCATTAACCGCTGGCTGGGTTGCAGATAAACAAGCGAAAGCCAATCAATAGCTGACGGACTACTCGTTCGTAAATTCAGAGTATTTGTAATGAAAAAGCCCGAGTGACGTTATGTCTCTCGGGCTTTTTGTAACTGATGACTTAAACTTTCAAACGACTTTACTGGGTTTAAGCACGAATAAGAGTTAAAGCTTAGCGACGGCTTCTTTAATCTGCTGTGCAATCTCTTCATTGCTGATTGAACCCGACTCAAAATCAAAGTTATCGTAGAAACTAGGCACTGAAAGCGACGCTTTAACGTTACCGCCAAAGTATGGCGCTGAACCTGTCGCTGCGCCAAGTACTGTTTGTGCGCCGCCTGGGCCAGGAGATGTCGCTAGGTAAACCGCAGGCTTCTCACCAAACACTGAACGTTCAATACGTGTCGCCCAGTCAAATAGGTTTTTGTACGCTGCAGGGTAGTGGCCGTTGTGCTCAGCGAAAGAGATAACAAATGCGTCCGCTTCTGCTAGGTCACGCAAGAATGCTTGAGCGCCTTCCGCTTGGCCAATCTCTTTTTCAGTGTCTTCACTGAACATAGGAACGTTGTAATCGTTGATGTTTAGAACTTTGACTTCAGCACCTTCAATCAAGTTAGCTGCGTAAGTTGCTAGAGTTTTGTTGATAGAGGTAGAGCTTGTGCTTGCGCCAAATGCGATAACTTTCATGACGTGACCTTTTCTGTAATTCCGTTAAGTGGGATTAGAATAACGTAATCAGAAAATGGAACCATCACAAGGATTGAACGGACTCATTCAAAAATTTCGAATGAGTCTCAAACTATTCACTGCTCAGCAAAATGAAAAGGAAGGGACTGAGCGGATAATGATAAATAACCAGCGATTAAGCTTGGTTTTGCAGTTCAACCCATAGGTCATTAACGATAGTGCGGTCTGCTGGCGTTAGTTCAGAGCGAGCGTCATCAAGGCTCTTCTCGATGCGTGCTTTTACTTCAGCTACGTCTTCAATGCCTTCTTCTTCACATGAAGCCACTGACAGAGAAATATGACCACGTAAGTAACCACCAGCAAACAGTTCGTCGTCTGATGCGTTTTCAATGCGAGCATCAATTACTTCAAGTAGTTTTTCTTCAAATTCGATAATCATAATATTCTCTTATTTCACAATAAATTGGCTAGCACATAAAGGTTCTACACCGTAGAAGCTGCGTAATGCTTCAGAGAGCATTTTTACGCGAGGCGGGAAGCCCACTTCAAAGATACCCATAACTTCGCTGTGTACTTTATTCATAAAGGCCAAACGATCTGGCTCAAAATCGCCGTGTAGATTGTCACAGCTGACATTAAAAGGAAAGCCTGCGCTCATCGCAATGATCCATTCATACGCTTGTGGGCGAATTTCTACTTTTTCAAACTCAGCTTGAACCGATTCCGTTCGACCGTCAGGTTCATACCAATAACCAAAATCTTCCAGTAAACGACGCTCAGGGCCAGCAACGCACCAGTGTGCGATCTCATGGAGTGCAGAGGCGTAAAAGCCACGTGCGAACACGATTCGATGATGTGGGATAGTGTCATCAGCAGGCAAATAGATCGGCTCATCAGCCCCTAGCTCTAGTTTGGTATTAAAGCTTTCAAAAAAGGTCTGATTGAAGATATCGATAATGTCTGAATATTGGTGTGTCATAAAATCAAATTTAAGTAAAAAGAACTGGGGCATTTTGCGTTTTTTTAAGCGCTCGGTAAAGCCCTATCAAGCGTAATGACATCAGGTTCATCATTATACTTTTCAGTGACAATCGATTGCCATTCCCAGATTACACCACTTTAAGGTGAATGATTAGTTTAGCTAATCTGAAACGCCCATTCACGGTACAAATATTCATTCGTCAACAAGCATTTTTACTACTACACTCGCGCTTCATTTTTATATCCCTAAGGCCTATAAGACTCAAATTTATAGACCTAAATCATAGAGCTACAGCAATGCTACTAAGTGTTTTGTATATCATTGGCATCACGGCAGAAGCCATGACCGGCGCTCTCAGTGCTGGCAAACAAAAAATGGACTGGTTTGGTGTAATGTTGGTTGCGAGTGCAACGGCAATTGGCGGCGGTACGGTGCGAGATATCTTACTTGGCCATTACCCTTTAGGTTGGGTTGAAAACCCTCAGTATCTGGCAATCACCTGTATCGCAGGTGTTATTACAACCGGACTGGCTAAATGGGTAATCAAGCTGAAAGGCTTATTCATTCGTTTAGATGCCTTAGGCCTGATTGTATTCAGTATCATTGGTACCAAAGTAGCGATGACTATGGGTCTGCACCCGATGATTTGCATGGTATCTGCACTGGTGACAGGTGTCTTTGGTGGCTTATTACGCGACCTTATCTGTCGTCAAACACCATTGGTGTTGCATGAAGAGCTGTATGCCTCTGTCGCACTTGTCGCTTCAGGTTTGTACCTAGGTTTACTTGAGCTTGGCATCAACGACGTAACGGCGACCATTGTGACGCTTGTAGTTGGTTACTTGCTGCGCATGGCGGCGGTAAGATTCAAATGGCGTTTGCCTTCGTTCCAGCTTGATCCTGAAAGCTCAGTGCATTAATGGATTAGGAGCCTTAAGTTGCTAGCGGTCTTTTATGGCGAAAGTCGCTAACCGGACGAATAATCCTGCTAATGTGAAAAAGGGTTGCTTCATTACGAAGCAACCCTTTTTTGTTTTTATCAAATCAGTTTCAATTCTATTCTGAATGAACAGAAGCAGAATTAGATTTGTGGCGTTTCAGTTGTCACACCAAAGTTCTGACCGCGATGACGTAGCAAGTGGTCAAGCAGCACGATAGCCAGCATTGCTTCTGCAATAGGTACCGCACGGATACCAACACATGGATCGTGACGACCTTTCGTGATTAGCTGCGTTGCTTCACCATCTTTAGTGATTGTGTCACCAGGTACAGTGATGCTTGATGTTGGTTTAAGCGCAATGCTTGCCACAATATCTTGACCAGTAGAGATACCACCTAAGATACCGCCAGCATGATTGCTGCTGAAACCTTCTGGAGTCAATGGGTCACGGTGTTCACTACCGCGTTGATTAACAACATCGAAGCCATCACCAATCTCAACACCTTTCACAGCGTTAATGCTCATTAGAGCGTGCGCGATATCAGCATCTAGACGATCAAAGATTGGCTCACCAAGGCCTACTGGCACTTTAGTCGCAACCACTTGAATCTTCGCACCGATCGAGTTGCCTTCTTTTAGCAAGTCACGAATCAGTTGATCAAATTCTGGTATTTTGTCGGCATCAGGACAGAAGAAAGCATTGTTTTCAATCTCGTTCCAATCCACTTTCTCAATTGAGATATCACCCATTTGAGAAAGGTAAGCTTGGATTTCAACACCAAATTCTTGTTTTAGGTATTTCTTCGCAATTGCACCTGCAGCAACACGCATTGCAGTTTCACGAGCTGAAGAACGACCACCACCTCGGTAATCACGCACACCGTACTTTTGATGGTACGTATAGTCAGCGTGGCCAGGGCGGAACTTGTCTTTAATTTCGGAATAGTCTTTAGAGCGTTGGTCTGTATTTTCAATCAATAGACCAATAGAAGTACCCGTAGTTTGGCCTTCAAATACACCTGATAAGATTTTCACTTCATCCGCTTCACGGCGAGCCGTTGTATAGCGAGAAGTACCGGGGCGACGACGATCCAAATCTCTTTGAAGGTCTGCTTCGGTAATTTCTAATCCTGGTGGGCACCCATCTACGATACATCCTAGTGCGATACCGTGACTTTCTCCGAACGTGGTCACGCGGAAATGTTGTCCGATACTGTTTCCTGCCATTACTTCCTCTAAATCAGCTATTGAGCAGAAGGTTTGATTCCTAAACCCACTGGTGAACAGCTTTACTTGTCTATTCTTCGTGAATTCATAGTGGCTTTATTACCAAATGATGTAAACCCCAAAAAAGGAACAATTTTAACTTTCTATTACATAGGTCGAACGAAATGAATAATGAGTGGAAACGAGCGTCGCTTTAAAGTGGGCGTTTTCACCAGTAACATTGACCAATTAACAAAGGTTAATGAACTCGCTTTAAATACTCTCTATGTTGTAGCCCACAATAATAAGGAGAAGAATAATGATTGAGTGGAGAGTTAAAAAATTTGCGGATCTGTCTGTTCAAGAGCTCTATGATTTCTTGCAGCAAAGAGTCGATATTTTTATCGTGGATATGAACACGCCTTACAGTGATTTGGATGGCAAAGATAACCATCCCGAGACTTATCACGTCATGGGTTATGAGAACGAACGTCTGGTCGCTTACAGCCGTATTATGGCTCAAAAGCTTGGATACCCAGTGGATGTTCTTCCTCTACTCGATTCAGATGCTGACGATGTGTGTATCGGCCGAGTGATCGTTGCAAAAGACTACCGAGGAAAACAGGTTGGTAATCAACTTATGCAAGTGAGCTTCGATGCGACTCGCAAGATTTACCCTGACTGCTCTATTTTTATTTCGGCACAAGCACACCTTAAAGACTACTATGGTAAATTCGGTTTCGATGTGGTGACGGACAATTACTTAGAAGATGGATGCACGATGCTGGGACTTCGATATATTCCACAGATCGTAGCGGTTTAGCAGAAGTCGACACAAGTACGCAGAAGAACAAGTAAAAAGAATTTTAAGTCGCTCTGAAATGCAAAAAACCCGACAACTCTGAGAGTTATCGGGTTTCTTTAAATAATGGCACGCCCTGAAGGATTCGAACCCTTATATTAGGTTAATCTCAACCCCAACTAGTGAGTGAGTGAGTGGAAATTTCATCCAAACATAAGTCAGCCCTAGATTTTCTGTATAAAAGTGCAATCAAACCCACACACCTCATTAATTGCACCACTGGTGCAATTAATGTTACCTTTTACTGTGCCATGATCATTATTTCGTGTGCTAACTCGGCAACTGTTCTCAACAATCCCTAAATGAAAAATTATTCAAAATAGTGAATAATAAAACCTTGCATAACTATTCAGCTTATCTTTATAGCATTAAGTCATAGCTGATAGCATTCAATCAGTCGCTACCTTAGTTAGATGTTCCTTTTTAGCGTAGTCCACCACTACCCACAACCTGTACAAAATAATCAGTTAACCCAGCTCTAAACAGTCGAGTTGAACTAGCAGCGTTTTTATAAATACGCCCCCTAGCATCCAAATCCATGACAGAACAGTTTTCCCAGTGTCTAGCTTTCTTGCCGTATTCAAGTTGACCTAGTGTATTACCTGCGGCAACCAAGTCGTCATTGGTGACACCATCTTGGTTGAGGTGATAAAAAGTCAGACCGATAGCCTGCCAAATTTGTGGGGACAGATGGTATCCAGAACGGTCGTCAACAAATGCATTTTTCAGTGGCTCTAACCATGCTCTTAGAAAAATGGCGATTCGATTGACACAATCATGAGATAGAACCGAAGAAAGTTGCTCACCATTTGGTAGCGTCAAATCCTTCGACATTTTGCTGTATTCCTGAGTACCAATGCCCGCCACTGCACCAACAAGTAACTTAAACAAAATGTACTGGGTTGTGATATGAGTATCCGACTTTTTCACATGCCTAGAATCAAAACTAACACCACCAAAAGAATCGAGACTTGTTTGCTGAATTAGCTGCTCGACCTGACGCTTTAGGGAAAACTGATCCTCTGACAGCAAAACTTCACGTTCGCTGATATGCGGAAGATTGATCGGAGCATCAAAAATACGGTTCTGTTTAAATAACTTAACGACCTGATGTTCATCAAAGCCATTTTCGTCATCAAAGATCACTCGAACCTCAACACGCTCCATTGCAAATCTCTGTCGAAACTCACTGCGCTGATTAGCTTCCTTAACACTTAGTCTTGAGCTGAATAGAAATGATTTTTGTCCCAACAACTTACAAGTAGCAACCACCCCTAATGGGTTACCAACTACACATGTGTTAGTTGGACTATAGAATAAGTTTATGCGTTGATGGGAGGCTCGCTCGAAACGGGGCTTACCAACAACTGCAAACGTCAATACCAACGGTGCGCTTATCGCATTTTCATTAACAACCGCTTCAAGTTGGTTTTGAATGGCTTGCACTCTCTCAGCATTTTTTGCGTTTACCGCAACATCAGAAACCCAATTAAGACTGGGCAATAACCTATCTGTAGAAAAATAGTTCGCTAACTCAACCGTAGGCATAGTAGTGATGAGTACTTTGTGCGTTCGCCCTTCAGTGGAAACCAAAACCCCACTAATTTTATTCTCTATATGATTCAAATGCTTTGACCTGTTTAACTGACAATTCCACTCTAGAACAAAATCAAAACTTGATCCGACATGCATGTCGGATCAATAATTAAAGTTCGATATTAAACCAATTTTTGCTAATGAGCACTATATTGCCACACGTCATTGTGAGGATTGCCCTATGACAACTAAAGCCACCAAAATTAAACAAGATGAAATCTCTGACGAACATGTCGAGGCATCAATTATCGACACACTGTTTGATCGTTTTGGTGAAACCCCAAATCCAACCACCTATCTCGCAAGTTCCCGACATCTGATTGGCGATTCGAGTACAGTCATGCCGCCAAAGTTAGTTACAGATATCTTTCAAGAGAAGGCGAAATATTACTCTGGGATCAAAACCGTAAAAACTGGCCTAAAACACGTTGATATTTATATAAGTCCAGAGTTAGCTCGCGATATGCTCCAACACTCTAGACGAGGTGCAATCAATCCAGACCATAAAAATAGAACAATCAGCAGAGCCAGAGTAAAAGCTTATGCTGAGATGATGAAAAACAAACAATGGTGTCTGACCGGAGAACCCATCATCATCTCTAGTGATGGTGAGATCCTAAATGGACACCATCGACTAGAGGCATCATGCGAATCTCAATCAGGATTTATTGCTCCAGTCACCTATGGTGTAACGGATGATCTCTCATTTGCCCACATTGATGTAGGTAACAATCGAACTCGCTCTCAAGTTCTCGAAATGGCGGGGGTTGAGGTTAGCCCTTCGGTATTATCGCGTGTGGCCATGCTTGCCAAGGCATTCGAAGAGACAAGAAATCCATTTGCATTTCGAGGCACACAAGGCACGTCATTTGCTCCAGCACAAATTCTCGCGTTTGTAGAACAAAATAGCGAGCTGGCACTCTCGGTAGCATTTGTCAGTGAAGTGGTCAAACGACACAGATTAGAAAGCCAAGCCTCTGAGGCTATTTACGCGTTTGCACATTATCTCATAAAGAAAAAATTAGTAGAGCTACCGATAAAAGAGCTGCCTCTAACACCAGAGTCCTACCTAACTAGAGTGATCTCCTCCATAGGTCTAGAGTCTGAGGAGGATGTTGAATACCAAGTGCGCAACTACCTACAATCATTGGTACATGAGTCAACATCCTATGCGTTGTTGTGCAAGCTAGCAGCAATATTTAAGGGTTGGAATATGCACCTAGGCATCTCAATCGCTGGCAATAAGATCAGCGTTCGGCGTGTTGCACGCTACAAGAAGGATGAGGATGGAAATAACATCCCATTACCAGCCTCAGGTAACATCAACGAACCATTTACCGTTCCATGCGTACCAAAGGGCAAAACGCCTCGAACCATTCAAAGACAAAGCAATATCCAGATTAGATAGATATTGCACTAAGGGGGAAGAAAAGGCTTTCCCCCTTAGTGATTTAACTTTTCTAGGCAGCACAACACATATCAATCATTTTCAACACATTTCGTGTTAAAATCTCGGCAATTATCACTAGCGCATTTTTGAGTCAGTACTACTATGCCACACACACCTATCAACCAAGATGAGATTAACAAAGCCGTATGGGCTGCCTGTGACACCTTCCGAGGAACAGTAGACCCATCTATCTACAAAGACTTCATCTTGACCATGTTATTCTTGAAATACATCTCTGATGTCCACCAAGACAAATACGATGAGCTGAAAGCTGAGTACGGTGATGAGCCAGAGCTAATCGCTGAGATGATGGGCACTCAATCATTCCAAATCCCAATAGGTGCTACTTTCTGGGACTTATACGAATCTCGCCACGAAGCAGGTAACGGGTCTCGTATCGATCAAGCGTTGCACGCGATTGAAGAAGCCAATGGCACCAAGCTAAAGAACGTGTTCCAAGACATCAGCTTTAACACTGATAAGTTGGGTGATGAAAAGCAGAAAAACGACATTCTACGCCACTTACTGGAAGACTTTGGCAAAGATACGCTAAACCTGCGCCCAAGCCGCGTTGGGTCACTGGACGTAATTGGTAACGCCTACGAGTACCTCATCAAACACTTTGCTGCTGGCAGCGGTAAATCAGCAGGTGAATTCTATACCCCACCAGAGGTATCGGATCTACTATCTATCATCCTAGAGCCACAACAAGGCGATAGCATCTGTGACCCTGCATGTGGTTCAGGCTCACTATTGATGAAGTGCGGTAAGCAAGTACAGAACAATTTTTCAGGCTCAAAGCAGTACGCGCTGTTTGGTCAGGAAGCGATAGGCTCTACTTGGTCACTGGCGAAGATGAACATGTTCCTACACGGTGAAGACAACCACCGCATTGAGTGGGGCGACACCATTCGCAATCCTAAACTGCAAGACAAAGAAGGCGGTCTGCTGCACTTTGATGTAGTGACGGCGAATCCACCGTTCAGCCTTGATAAGTGGGGTTTTGAAGATGCGGGCAACGACCACTTCGGTCGCTTTCGCCGTGGTATCCCGCCAAAGACTAAAGGTGACTATGCGTTCATCTCACACATGATTGAGACGCTTAAACCGCAATCTGGAAGAATGGGCGTAGTAGTACCTCATGGTGTGCTGTTCCGCGCTTCAAGCGAAGGCAAAATCCGTAAGCAATTAATTGATGAAAACTTGCTAGACACCGTAATTGGTCTACCTGAGAAGTTGTTTTTTGGTACAGGTATCCCTGCTGCAATTCTGCTGTTCAAAAAGCAAAAGGATGATAAGAACGTACTGTTTATTGATGCCTCTCGTGAGTTCAAATCAGGCAAGAACCAGAACCAATTAACACCTGAAAACATTCAGAAGATTGTTGATACCTACAAGGCGCGTGAAACTACCGATAAATATTCGTACCTAGCTACGCTCGAAGAGATTGCCGAGAATGACTACAACCTCAATATTCCTCGTTATGTCGATACCTTTGAAGAAGAGGAAGAAATTGATCTAGTTGCTGTGCGTAGTGAGCGTTTGGCGCTACAAAGTGAACTGGCTGACCTTGAATCTGAAATGGCGGGTTACCTAGAGGAGTTGGGTTATGGTGCCTAATGGTTGGGAAAGGAAGCCTCTTGAGAAAGTAGCAGAGATTAAAACAGGCGTAGCCAAAGGTAAAAAAGGCTTAAAAGATCCTATTGAAGTGCCATACCTTAGAGTAGCGAACGTACAAGATGGATATATTGATCTTTCTGAGGTGAAGACTATCCAAATTGAACGCCATCAGCTTGAAAGATACTCATTGCAAGTTGGTGATGTGTTGATGACTGAGGGGGGGGACTTTGACAAGTTAGGGCGTGGTGATGTATGGCAAGGTCAAATAACACCATGTCTTAATCAGAATCATGTATTTGCTGTGCGTCCGAATCAGAAAGTATTGTTACCGTACTTCTTAGGCGCATTATCAGGTAGTAATTACGGTAAAACATATTTTTTGAGTTGTGCTAAACGAAGTACAAATTTGGCAAGTATCAATTCTACGCAATTAAAAGAGTTTCCTGTACTGACTCCCCCGCTCCCAGAGCAACGAAAAATCGCCAAAATCCTCTCAACTTGGGACAAAGCGATTGCCACCACAGAAAAGTTAATTGAAACCAGTAAGCAACAGAAAAAAGCTCTGATGCAGCAGCTTTTGACGGGTAAGAAGCGTTTAGTGAATCCTGAAACGGGCGAGGCGTTTGACGGGAAGTGGGAAGAGGTTACGTTATCCTCTATAGCTAAACAAGGTAAAGGCAACTTTACTGATGGTGATTGGATTGAGTCGCCTTATATCGCTGAATCAGGTTGTCGTTTAATACAAACAGGCAACATTGGAGTTGGCTGCTTTAAAAACAAAAATAGGAAATTCATTTCAGAGACCAGTTTTATAGAGTTGAAATGTAATGAAGTAAAGGTTAACGATTTATTGATTTGCCGACTCGCTGAACCAGCAGGTCGAGCTTGCGTTGTTCCTGATATTGGGGAAGCAAAAATGCTTACATCTGTTGATGTAACCATCATGCGAGTTGATGGAGCAAAGTCCTCTCCAAAGTATCTTAGTTATTACTTCAGTCTAGATCATACCCTTTACACTGTATCGACGCTGTGTGGTGGTTCTACTAGGAGTCGAGTTTCTCGCACAAATTTAGGTAAAATGAATCTACTTTTACCTTCTATCGGTGAGCAACAACAAATCGCCTCAGTTCTCACCATTGCTGACAAAGAAATTGGAGCGCTCGAAGCCAAGCTTGCTCACTTTAAGCAAGAGAAAAAGGCGTTGATGCAACAGTTGTTGACGGGTAAGCGTCGCGTCCATGTGGAGTAATGTCGTATGATCCCAGATAGAGATATTAAGATTACTCTTACCGACATCTCAGGCTTCCGTAAAGAGTTTACTAACCTACGATCCCTTTATGACTTCGCTCAAAAAGAACGAGATATGTGGAAAGAGCAGTCGGAAACGATTAAAGCGAAGCACAACCTTAATGATGCGACTGTTAATTCGTTCAGTTACTTGAATACCCTTACCACAAACATAGAAAACTGGTTAGATGAGCTTGACCAATTGGATGACAACGCTCTTCAGCAAAAACTAAACCAACTTCGACAAAATGTTTATGTACCACTCCAACAGCATTGGCTGTGGAGTGGGCATCCAAGCGTCCAACCTTACATTCAGTGTTTCCTTGAACATAACCCTAATGTTGCTAAAGCCTTTATTGACCTTGTAATTAGAAACAAAGTCACGATGAATCAAAACAACATTGATGCATTTAACGGAGCTTTATTAGGCTATGAGTTCTTAAATCAAGCCTCCGATATAACCAGAAGAAGAAATGGTGAAAAAGTCTCTCTTGGGCATCTGCGCAATGCTTTTGCTGACTCAAAAGATGAGTTGTTTTCTGAAGTATCGGAGCTAAAAACTGACTTTCAAGAGTGGGGGTCTGAAATAAAAGTAAGTTCAACCAAACTACATCGAGTCAATAAAAAGTTAAATGCTAGAGCGATTCGCAAACAAAACAAATCGTTTGATGACCATCTACATACTTGGGCAGAAACTATCTCTGAGTTAGAGAAAACTTACGAAGAGAAGTTACGTCTAAAAAAACCAGCAGAGTATTGGAAAACTGCGGCAGAAAGATATCGTACTCAAGGTTTTATTGCGGCAATTTTGCTTGGTGCAATCTGTGTTATAGCTCTAGTAGTTGGTGTCGATTTCTTCAAAGACTGGTTATCCGCTCAAGATTTGAAGCTCAAACTAAACACACTCCAAGGTGCGATCCTTTTTGGATCTATTGCAGCAGTATTTACTTTTATTGTTCGGGTGTTAGCTAAAGTGACATTTAGTTCTTTTCACTTAATGAGAGATGCTGAAGAACGAGAACAGCTAACTTACTTGTACCTATCCCTAACACATGAGTCGGAGATAGATAAAGAGTCTCGCGACATTGTTTTACAAGCACTGTTTAGTCGCTCCGAGACTGGACTTTTAAGCCAAGAACAGGGGCCTAAAATGCCGATGGCAGAGATGATGAGTATGGCGACGAAAGGGAACAAGAATGGATAAGAGCAATTTACCCAACTTCCGAGAAGAGCAAAGCGCCAAAATACCTGCACTTACTTTACTGACTAACCTTGGCTATCAATTCATTCCTCCGAGCGAATGTGTCCTTAAGCGTGGCAATCTTTCTACCGTTATTTTGCCTGATGTACTGCGTGATGTACTCAAGCACAAAACCTACTCATTCATGGGGAAAGATCATCACCTATCAGAAGCGGCCATCGATAAAATTGTCCATGAGCTTGCCAACCCTGCTATGAACGAAGGGCTGAAAGCGGCCAATGAAAAACTGTATAACGCCCTGACCTATGGCATTGGCGTAACCGAGTTTGTTAATGGTAAGAAAGCCAGCCCAACGATCAATGTCATTGATTGGGAAACGCCTGAGAACAACCAGTTCCACTTTACCGAAGAGCTAGAAGTAGAAAATGCTCATGGAACGGGTCATCGTATTCCCGATATTGTCTGCTTTGTGAACGGCCTACCTTGGGTGGTGATTGAAGCCAAGCGTCCTGACTCTTCTCATGAAGGCAAGCCTACGGTTTCCGAGGGTATTTCACAAAACATCCGCAACCAAAAAGTCGATGAGATCCCACACCTGTTTGCCTATAGCCAATTGCTGATGTCGGTGAATGGACACGAAGGCTTGTACGGTACGTGTGGTACACCAAGCAAATTCTGGGCGAAGTGGAAGGAAGAAGAGATAACCGATGCCACTTTTGAACGTCTTAAAAACACGGCACTTTCACCAGCGCAACTAGATCGGCTATTTGGTCACCGCTCTGCCAAAGTACGTGATGAATACCTATCGCTGATTGCAGGCGGTGAATTAGTAGTGACTGACCAAGATCGCTTGTTGGTATCACTACTTCGTCATGACCGCCTTTTGGAAATGACCCAGCTCTTCACCCTATTCGATAAAAAAGCAGGGAAAATCGTTGCTCGCTATCAGCAGGTCTTCGGTATTAAAGCCCTGATTGAACGTGTTACCTCATTCGATGAGAAAGGCGCACGTAATGGTGGTGTTATTTGGCATACTACAGGTTCTGGTAAGTCTTTTACCATGGTGTTTTTGTCCAAGGCACTGATTTGGATTAAAGAACTCGCCAAATGCCGTGTTGTTGTCGTTACTGACCGTGTTGATTTGGAAGATCAGCTAGCACGTACCTTTGTCTCCGGTGGTGCGCTGTCAGAAAAAGATCGTAAAACTGCCATGGCAACCACAGGTAAACGCCTTGCAGAACAAATTGGTAAAGGTAACGAGCGTATTATCTTCTCCATCATCAACAAATTTGGCACCGCGATTGAACTGGAAGAGTGCTACAACGACAGCCCTGATATGATTGTTCTGGTTGATGAAGGACACCGCAGCCAAAACGGTGAAAACAACATTCGTATGCAGCAAGCCCTACCCAAAGCGGCTTATATCGGCTTCACGGGTACACCGCTACTACAAGATGACAAGACTGAAAACAAGTTCGGTAAAATCATCCACTCTTACACCATGCAGCAAGCGGTGGAAGACAAAACCGTTACCCCACTGCTATATGAAGAGCGAGTGCCCGAGTTAAGCACTAACGATAAAGCTCTTGATGCTTGGTTTGATCGCATCACTGATAAGCTCACCGAAAAGCAACGCACAGACTTAAAGAAGAAGTTCGCTCAAAAAGGCCAAATATATCAAACCGAAGGCCGTATTGAGCTTATCGCTCACGATATCTCAGATCACTTTCAAAACTTTAAGCGCCAAGGTTTAAAAGGTCAGCTTGCTTGTGACTCAAAAGCCTCTGCAATCCAATATAAGAAGCTTCTCGACCAAATTGGCAAAGTGACCTCGGTTGTTGCCATGTCACCGCCAGACACCCGTGAGGGACACGATACGGTCGATGGTGAAAGCAAGGATGTGGTACAGAACTGGTGGAAAGAGAACGTTGGTAGCGAAGATGAGAAGGAATACACCAAACGTATCGTAGAAGAGTTTGGTCACGATGATGGCCCAGACATCATGATCGTCGTTGATAAGCTACTGACAGGGTTTGACGAGCCAAAAAACACCGTGCTTTACATCGACAAACCTCTTAAACAGCATAACCTAATCCAAGCTATCGCTCGCGTTAACCGTCTGCATCAGAAGAAAGAGTTTGGTTATCTCATCGACTACCGAGGTATTTTAAAAGAGCTAGATGCCACTATCGCCGATTACCAAGATTTAGCCGAGCGTACCCAAGGTGGATTTGATATCGATGACCTTAAAGGTTTGTATAGCCGAATGGATACGGAATACAAAAAACTACCGGGTTTATACAGTGAACTTTGGGCGATTTTTGCTGAAGTGGCGAATAAACAAGACGGTGCGGCTTTGCGCCAAGTACTTGCTCCAAAAATCGATACTATTGACGGACAGCTCACCGATACCAATCAGAAAAAGCGAGAAGATTTTTATTCGACGTTAACAGCTTTCTCTAACTGTTTAAAAGTGGCGCTGCAATCGGCGACATACTTCGAAGACAAAAGCTTCGATGACAAACGTGAACTCTACAAGAAAACACTCAAGTCCATGGCTGAACTGCGTAAGCAAGTTCGTGAAGATGCCGAGGAAACGGTTGATTACGATGAATATGCTGAAAACATCCGCACAATGTTAGACAAGCACATCGGTGGTGTTGAGATCCAAGAGTCTAAAGGTGCTTATCTGGTTGGTAATATGGGCAAGAACATCCAGCCAGAACAGCTCAGTGACGATGAAGCGCGGAACCAGAAAGACAAAATCACGGGCCGTGTGACTAAGATGATTGAGCAAGATCTTGCCGATGACCCTTATGCTCAAGAGTATTTCTCGAAGCTGCTCAAACAGGCGATCCAGCAAGCCAAAGAGATGTTCGATGCGCCTGTAAAGCAATACCTGCTATTTGCTGATTTTGAACAGCAAGTGAAAGAGCGTAAAGTCGACGGCATACCAACGGATCGCTTCTCAGATCTAGACCCTAAAATTAAGCGCCATGTGCAAGCTTACTTTGGTCTGTTCCTAAAGCACTTGGATGAAGGCAATAGCCTGAGTGAAGATGAGCGCTTTAACTATGCGATGCAAATAGATGATGTTGTTACGGCTTCTGTAGCTGAGTTCTCAATCAACCCACAAGAGATTGAAAACCAAATCCGCCGCAAGCTGTTGCCTGTATTGTTTAAAGCCATTGGCATGGATACAGCTAAGATAATTATTGCTGATGTTATTCAGATTACCCGTCTTGGCGTAGCAGGCCACCATTAATGACATCGGTAAGCTCTAAAGAACGTAACAAAGAGGAGTACAGCTTTGTCTATGGCGACGAGGCTGTTCCCTATGAGGTTGTGCGTAAGCCTCACCTAGAAGGCAAGAAACGTAGAATAACCATCAAGGTTCATCCCAACTGTGAAGTGGTAGTAGCATCTCCAGAAGATGCGGAGCGCGATGATATCCACCAAGCAGTAATGAAACGTGCCAAGTGGATTTATGAAGCGCTTAAAGAGTTTCGTGGACATCTGGAATACGTCCAACCTAAACAGTATGTTAGCGGTGAAATGCAATTTTATCTTGGTCGCCGCTATGTTTTAAAAATTGTAGAAGACAAAGAAGCTCTTCCTTCGGTGAAGATGACTCGTGGCAAATTGCTCGTGACCTTGACTCGGTTTAACGATGACAAAACGGCCATGGTTCGAGCATTGGTGCGCAACTGGTACAAAGTTCGCGCTGAACGGATTTTCCATGAACGCTTATCTGAACTACTACCTCAGGCCACATGGGTAAAAGACATTCCTAGTTTTCGTGTTCTACCTATGACCAAGCAATGGGGAAGCTGCTCCGTTAAAGGCAATTTAATGCTCAATCCTCATCTAATCAAAGCTCCTAAGGAGTGTATTGATTACGTGATTCTGCATGAGCTTTGCCACATCGCCGAGCACAACCACAGTGAGAAGTTTTGGCGCTTGCTGACGAGTGTTATGCCGCATTGGAAAGAAGTAAAAAGTAAGCTCGATGGCATGGCTGAGCTGTACTTGAATGAGTGATAATTCTGAGCTACTGGTTAATAGTAAAGGAACCAAGATGATGTAAAACTTTCCTATATAGCTAAATACGCCCCAATTTGTGAAGAACTTTCCTATATAGCTAAATCACAGGGTATGAGACATGGATAGAACACTGCAATTATTGACCAAATGGGGCGCAACGAAACAACAGGCAAGCACTATTACGTCAAGTATCGATGATGCTTTGCTTGAGCACATACATGAGTCCCTATTAATGGCATTCAACAACCCCGTTAACCAACAAGAATTCATGGGCATGCACAATAATAGTGAGCCATTTGATGGTACGACACCTTTGGAGTACCTAGCTCAGAACCCCGCTAGAGCAACCTCGATTGCTGAACACATTAAATCAATAGGTATGCCTTGGTGAGCAAACACATGACAGCAGGGATAGGTTGCTGACACTAACGAGAACAATACGCTTTGGGTACAACAAGGCCATGACTAGAGCGTGCAGTCGCTCTACTCTCATCGTAACAAGTAACTGGGCAAAGCTAATTTAGATAACTGAGTAAGTTAGTAAAACATGGATTGAAAAATCTCCACCTATTCAATAACACTCTGAAATTTAGTAGTATTAATTCATTGATAAAACGTACAATAGCGATGATCGAATGAAATTAGCTTTTCTTCATATTCAAAACCATAGAGCACTAGAAAACATTGATATACCGATCAATGGATCACATAAGTGTAATTATTCAAGCGATCAATTAAACCTACAGTTCTGTTCAAATGAGCTTGATTACTATCAAGGGTTAGAGTGTAGTGCCATAATTGGAAAAAATGGTGTAGGCAAAAGCACTATCCTTGATTTTCTAGAAGTCGCGTATGAAGGCACTGATTCTAGTGGAGTTATTGTTTGGTTCGAAAGTACGACAGAAACATATCATATCTTCCCTATCAATTTATATATAAATGAGAGTTCAATTTCAAGCAACAAAAACTATACTATAGAAAAAGATTTATCCAAATTTGTCAAACGTCATAAAATTAAATTTATTAAAGCAAACAATTTAACAGGCGTAGAGACTAATGAATTTTCGATCAAGAGAAGATCCAATTCATTCATTTATGACATGTCCCTTTCACAGTATGTAAAAGGAAGCAAAAAAGTTATTGCTCAGCGTACAAACAGGCTAATTCAATATTTCAATACTAGTACTTCTTTCAATAATTTGGATCAACCTAAAGTCAAATTCACGTTTCAATTTAGTGCTTCTTCAACAGCTTACTTAAAATCATTATTGAATGACGAAGAATTTGTATCGAAGCATATACAATCCAAACAACATTTAGATATTCTAAGCCATCACCTCGAAACCCGTTTTTGCAGTATCAACTTAGAAGAAATACAAAATATCGGCTCTCAATTAATGAGGGCAAATATTTTATCAATTTGTAATTATTTATCTAAACTTACCATCATTAAAAAGAGCAATAGAGATGAGTTTTTTATTAGGCTTCTCATCGGGATGACAAATGGAGATTTAAGTGCAAATTATGTAACAAATATACTACATAAAGTAAGAGGCGAATCAAGCATCGATAGTAGAGATGATATTATTAAATTTGATTCACCAATTATTATGCTGAAGTTCCAAGAAGTACTCGATAATCTTGGTAGAATTTCAAATATAATAAACATGTTCATTTATGAATTTAATTTGGATAAAAAAAATGAATTATCGACCTTTAATGCCGATTTAATAATTGAACTAGCAAACAACATTTCAACGCTTCCTTCTTTGCTGTTAAATAACTTCAAATATGGATGGATTGGGTTTAGTACAGGTGAGTTTGCAAAATTAAACATATTCTCTGAGTTATATGAGTACATCCATAACCAAAAAAATCATAACGTTAATAATCATCTAATAGTCATGGACGAAGTAGACCTATATCTACATCCAGACTGGCAAAGGACTTTTTTTTCTGAATTGCTCGAGTTCATAAAAGTAGAATTTCCAAGTGACACTGTTCAAATCATCTTAAGCACACACTCACCCATAATAATTAGTGACTTTTTGCCAGAAGACATAGTCTCTCTTGATAGAATTAATGGTAAAACTAAAGTGGTAGAATCTTTTGGATTTGCTTCTCATATTACTGATCTTTATGTAGAAGGGATGCACCTTAATTCAACATTCGGTGAGCATTCTAAAAGAGCGATTAACCAATTGTTAACTCGCTCAAATAACAATACACTTACCAAAAAAGACACCGAACTGATAAAGAAAATTAAGAGCAAAAATATACAAAAATTGATATTAGGTTCGCATGATAAAAATTAACCCTACTTACAGTGAAGACTTTCTGAGCCGCTATGTGACAAATGTTATTACAGAAAGGTTGATCCCTTTATTTAACAATATGATATTAACAGCACCAGAAGTAGATCAAGAACGTATATTAGAAATATTCTCTGAGGAATTTATCCATGATTTAGTGCTATGTGGCGCAGAACAATTAGATGAGAAAATATTCACTATTTACGATCATTTATACGTATTATCAGAAAGATATTGCCTTGAATATTACCTCAAAGATATCGACTTAGACCCATCAGTTGTGTCAATGCCGATTAGAAAAAATGTAGATAAAGATCGAATAAGAACCATCCATACAAGAGTTATTGATGACCTTCAACTGTTGTCAAATGAGCGACAATCTATCTACTTACCTTTAATAATTAATGATATGCAAGGTACAACTGTAGCGTCTCAAATTAAGGAGCAATTAACTTTACTAAATTCAATGATGTCTGGCAATCATATATTGAATGATGAAATTAAAAGGCTATATCCAGATTGGGTAAATGATTTTCCTAACTTGTTTAATTACAATGCAATGTCACAAATTTTTGGGCGAGAGATCACTAACAGTATGAATTTGGATATATGCCCGTATTGTAACAATGAGGATATAGAAACCATTAATGAGGAAGGCGCGGAAACAAGACCAGACCTAGACCACTTTTTCCCGAAATCAAAATTTCCATTTCTCGCATTGACACTCTCAAACCTGATACCTTCTGGTAATCGATGCAATCAAAAGTACAAAAAAGCAAAATCAATGCTCGGCTATGTACATCCATATATAGATGGGATAAAGCAGAATACACTTTTTGACTTTAACTATACTTTTGACGAAGGTAGAAACATTGATGCAATCGACGTAAAAGTAATTAATCAGAGCAGTAATATAGATAGAAACTTGGATTTATTCAGGATTGAAGCGACTCATAACAAAAACAATGTTAAAAATTGGTTTTTAAAACTAGAAGAGCGTTACCAACTATTGATTAACTGCGAACCAGACTATCTTAATGAAATATTAGATAACGATAATTTAGTTCGAGCCAGACTAGATGTTGATATTCAAAAATCACCAAGAAAAGAAGAATATCAGAAGCTAAAAATTGACGCACTTAATTTTCTATCAGGCAGAGACTATAACATGACTGATTAATTAAAATAAGAGTCAACAGCAAATTTAGTTACAAGGCAGTCTATTATCTGCCTTACTTTTTTAGTCACACTAAATTTATTTTTAACAGCTATACATTTTTAAAACGATAGAAATTCAATCACAGCGTAAGGCTGTCGTTGAGAAAAATAGAACTGACTTTCTAATAGCGTCAACCCTATTAACATCGTCATAAATTCGCCTTACATCCAGACACGTTCTTTAACCGACTAACATGAGTTCCGTAATAGTTCAGCCAAATAAACCTTTCTCCTACTCACTTTTGTCGGAGACGTTATTGCCTTGGCGAATGCCTGTTCACTGCCCAACCAATACATATTTTCAGACGCCCTTGTGTTGGCGGTGTATACCCACGACTTATCTATGAGTCGGTGATCTATGATGGGTGCGATTACCGTTGGGAATTGACTTCCTTGAGCTTTGTGCAACGTGATAGCATACGCGAGTTCGATATCATCCAAGATCTCCAACTTGATCTCAACGATTCGCCCTGTATCAATTTTCGCCCTAGCCAAGATACTTTTATTCTCCTTATCGTGGAGTTCAATAATCTTACCTAAAGTCCCATTCTGTATGTCAATCTCATAGTTATTTCTTGTAAAGATGATGGGGTCACCCAACCTGAGTCCAATATCTTCAACTAGCCCTTCGGGAGATATGATCAAAAATTTTTTTCCATAAGGGTTCGCTATTGCCTGACAAAGTTGGTTAACCTCACTGGCAATCTTTCTTGTTGGTGATATGACTTGAACATCAGTACTGGCTTTCAACTTGAGATATAAATCAACTATGTCGTTGACGATATTAGCCCTACTGGTTTCGGTGAAGAAAACATTCTTATAATTCAGTTCCTTTGGAACTCTCGAATTCCTAATATCATCTGCATAGTCAGGAATACCCGTTTCAACCTTTTGCCGACGAACAACGTCAAGGTGCGTTCTTGGTAGATCTCCATACTGTATCAACTCCGACAAAACTAGCCCTGCGCCGATAGGCGGTAGTTGCTCATCATCTCCTACGAATATGATTCGTGTACTCTTCGGCAGCTTCATAACTAATTTATAGAGGCTAGGCACATCAACCATAGATGCCTCATCAATCACAAGTAACGTTGACTCATGGCTATTGATATCTGCGTCATTCAGCATCAAGAATCTATGTATCGTTTGAGTTTCAACTAGGATGGACTCATGCAATCGCTTTGCTGCCCTACCACTAAGTGCAATTCCGTACACTTTGAAGTCAAGAGCCATATAGCTATCGACAATTGCCTTCATTACAGTTGTTTTACCCGTGCCAGCTCCACCTGTTAGGATAAATACGTGATGCTCAAGACTCCGAATTATTGCTTCATTTTGCTTCTCAGTTAAAGGGAACTTGAATTGAGCTACTGCATTTTTGTAGGCCTCATCAGCCCCAGAGCGCCACCCGTTCCCTAAGTTCACCAAATAGTTTATACGCTTGGCGATCACGCTCTCCATGATGTACAGGCCAGTATGGTGAATCTGCTGAGTCTTATCGTTGTAATAGATAGCGAGCGAGCTGTGAGCATTTATAAGACACTCCTCAGCCAAATTTTCATCATCCTCACAAACTTCCATAACCAAGTGCCACAGCTCGTCAATTTGAGCGACTGTGTGCCCTTCCTTACAGTGCTGATGCATTGCCTTTTCAACTATTGCGTTCATTCTTCGCGGGTCATACAGATCTATTTTGAAAGCTTCAGTTGCTAATGTATCTGTATCTTTAAATGAGACACCAAAGTGCTGTAACAAATAAGGATTTTGTTTTATCTGTTGTACAGCCTCAGACTTGTGGTACTTAAAAAGCTTTTGCTGAACTAATGGCGGAATGCCCATTTTTGCAAAATAGAGAGCATCGTTTAGGTTTTCGTATTTTCGATACCCTTCTGCGAGCTTACTTGCCAGTTGAGGAGTGAATAGGTCACTTATCTCCTTCGTTTCTCCTGTTTCAAGTAACTCAAATAACTTTACCCCAAATGCTTCGAAGACTCTTCGCGCTTTAATCTCTCCAATACCCTCAAAATCTGGCTCCCTAGAAACAAATTGAATAAACTCTTCTACTGTTTCTGGTAGCACCATAACAGCTTCCGGTTGGGTAAAAGAATATTGTGTAAGCTCATAACCACGATGGTTTACAGCCTTCTCGTCCACATTTCCTAACAACTCCCATACCTGACCTGCTCTCGGTTCAGCATTGAGCTTCTTTTCGCTTACTTCTACCGAAGCATAGGATTTAGCTGGTACACGGTTTACATAGTCCTCGATCCGCACGAACATACCATTGAATCTGTACATACCATTTCTCAAGCCGTATACTGTTGTGACTCTGACGTAATACCGAGATGACACATTCATAAAATATTACCCATCGTATTGATGACATCTTCCAGCTCGGAATAACGAGCCAGTTTGGCTTTAAGCTCCAATATCTCAGACCTCAACTTGTTATTTTCAGCCTCTAGATGCCTAACTTTAGAAGCACTCTTGTCTCGCTCTTTACTGGGGGATGCTCTAGTGGCGGATGATTTTCCAACCGGACTAGGAAGAATTCCTACACTACGCAGGTAGTTCTCTAGATCTTCTAGGGCTTTGGCAAGGGCAGGGTTTTGTCTAAATGCAGACTTGCCTATATCAGCTTGCTTTGATATCTCACCTCGGTTGAGCTTACCTCGATGAATCATGCTCCTATAATCCAAATCAGACTTAGTGGCCTTCCATATCTCGAACTTGTTCAAGTTTTCTTGAGCCAACTGTTGACCGTTTGCCATTCCTATTCCTTACGTGTTTTTAGCACCGAGCACGCGATACACTGTTTGTCGAGATACACCACACTCTTTGCTAATCTGTGACTTGGGAATACCTGCACTGGCTTTTTGTCGGATTGCCTGAACTACATCTTGAGATAAAGAAGGGCGACCAATATTTTTTCCCTTTGCTTTTGCTGCTTGCATACCTTCACGCTGCCTAATATTAATCAGCTTTCGCTCAAACTCAGCGAATGCCCCGAGCATTTGCATCGTCAATTTGGCAAAAGGATCTTCTTTAGTTGAAAACTCTAATTTTTCACTTAGAAATATAACCGAAGCGCCTTTATCGTTTACCATCTCGATAATGCTTTGAAGGTCGAGGAGGTTCCTAGCTAGCCTATCAATAGAGTGAACATAAAGCTCGTCGCCTAAACGAAGGTACTCAATGCACTCTGTGAGTACGGGTCTGTTTCGAACAGTCTTAGCAGACATTCTCTCTACAAATAGTTTGTCTACATCAATACCGACTAATTGCCTGTCAATGTTCTGCTCTGCACTGGACACTCGTATGTATCCGACTTTTTGAGTTGTCATAAATGAAATCGCCGAGGTATCGTAACAAAAACACTACGCATTTAGTTACAGGCTGTCAACAAACAAAAATAGACCTTATGTTACACACAAAAACAGCACCTCGGCAGGTGCTGTTTTTGTGTAACTAAAGTGTACCTTTATGGACAGTTTTTCAAGAAAGCCAGCATACGGAATGATTATTTGTCCTTGAAATAGTCAGGTAGGTTTTCCATATTGAAAAGCTCGCTATCCGTCAGCAAGTCAATGACTTTACCATTCTTAACCACGAAAGAACCTTCCGCATTTTGCGCTGTTCGAAGTTCAGGTTTTAGTAAATTTTCGATAACTTCAAGAGCCTTACTTAGCTGCGCTTTGTCACTCTCATGCAATTGTTTGATCGTAGCTAATTCAGATTGTGTATATGTTGTGGCCTTAGGTGGAGCAATAGAGGCTATAGCACTGTTTCGTTTGTCCTGCACTTCAACTAACAGCAACCGAATTTCATTCTCTTTCCCATCGACTTCATGCTTGAGTTCATCCACCCGTGAGGTCAGCCTCTCTATATCCAACTTTTGCTGTCTGACCTTTAATTCGAGCCTGACCTTTGCGTCAGGCTTTTCCTCTTTCTTACCAACAAAGTTATCGATCAGAGCCTTATATCGACTACCTGACCTCCTCAATGTGGAACTATCGACAGGCATCCCATACTCTGTCATTTTTTGTGCCACATACTCCGAAAGTTTACGCGACGATGCGAACCTTGAATTTGATGCTTTTAACTCATCAAGAATTTTCTCAATAAATTCAACCCGCTTCTTCGCAAGAGATTGTTTCCGCTCTATTAAAGTTGCCATAACGCTACCTCTGGTTTCCGGTACTCATCAGAGCCAATATCTCATTATTGGTTAATCCTCGAAGATCAGCCTTCGTTTTTGCCACTGCCACTAAATACTCTATATCAGACAGATCATCAGCAGACTGGCCCACTCGATCTTTAGCCCTAACCTCTATTTTTCTTCTAAGTCTTGATGCTTGCATTTTTAGCTTATCACTATGCAAATGCGGAATCCCCTCCGTCTCTTTTAGTCTTAACATGAGCATTTCTTGCTCACTGGCACCATGAGCTTTCATTGAATTCAATAGTTGTAAGCCATCGTCAGACACATAATAGATACCGTTAACATTGGCGTTAGCATCTTCGATCACGTTCTTACGCACTTCCCAATATGATGCTTTGATAACACACTCCATTTTCTCGTTTTCGAGTTCTTTTCTTTCTGTCTCAAGCATTTCAAAGTTATCTAACTTTGTATTTATTGTTTTAATGTCATCACACAAAAGACGAATTGTTGAACTGATCGCAGGGAGGTTGTTGTTTGTGCACACAGTTAATGGACATGCATGGCAGTTTTTCTCACCAATGCTATTAATAATTTCTTTAGGACATTCTCCACCTGTAGGGCAAATGTGGGTACGGAAGTAAGCAATGTTGTTGGTGTTAGCTCTCCCCAACTCGGTAAGTCCGTTGAGTTGAATTACAGTTTCTCCCATATCGAAATTTACCGATTGAGCGTTATACTTATCTATTGTCTTACTTGGTGAATCATTCAATTCCTTCTCAAAAGCCTGCTGGTTAATTTCCAGATCACGCACAGACAGTATGGCATTCTGATCGTTTGCCTTAGCATCATCTATGATCGTAACTATCTGATTAATCAGTTCCTTTGATGCGCTATCAGGTAAACTTTTTGTATAGAAGTCTACTGTCGCTTCAGACTGACCAGTCAAGTATTTACCTACCACATTCGACCCTAAAATTGGTGCAAAAACACTGACCGTCATAGTTCGCAATGAGTGCGGTGTTACTCGAGTCTTTCTAATGACAGGTGTAAATGCAACGGCCTTGTGACAATCATGGTATGAAACTGAAATATCACATAGTTTTGTATCAAACTCGCCTAAACTCGTAAGGTGTAGGAACTCATTCACTGAATAGTTAAGTGCAGGGGTAAAGAGTGTTGTAGGCTCAAAGCTAACACCATTTCGGGTTAGGAACGCTTCATACTCATTGATCATTTCACTAAAAAAGTGAGGACACGCGGCGTCGTTATGAAACTTTTTTATTCTAAATAATGGTGAGACATTTCCCCATTTAGAGTCCTCATAACCACCATATGGAATTTCACCACAAATACTCGGGTTGGACTCCATTGCCCTTTTTTTGATCTTATATACCTTGACTAAAATCTCCATCGTCTCTTTAGATACAGTGACCGGATACGACTCATTTTTTGCCTTATCGTTTGTCACTATCAACTGTTGGTAAGCACCACCATTGGGAGAATATAAACTGAAGCACTCTCGATCATCCAGCCAAATAGCATTTGACCTTCTCAACCCAGAGTGAAGGCCTAAATTCATTAGAGACCATGCGATGTGATTGTGGATATACACGTTCTCATCTTTAGTGCCTAATTTCTTCCTGACCGCATCATTCTTAACCAGCTTTATCTGAGGCATTTGGCTTAGGTTTACTCTACCTATTTTCATAGGAACGCTACCGTCAATATTGACATTTCGATCTACTACAACATAGTTCCTACAATTTACGCCTGTTTCTATCGCTCTCTGTGACTCCTCTAGAATCTGATTTGTGACCTCTTTACAAAAACTACGCAAACCAAGCCAATATTCTAAACCAAAGACATACTTGGTATTTTTCACATACCTGTTACCCTTTTTTTCCTTAGCCTTTCCTACAAGAGGGTTTCTAAAGTTCTGCACCAACCCCGAATCTAAAGTAGTAAGATAATCAAAAAAATTGCTGATGATTAGCAAAGCATCCCTACCACTGTTGTTACTTTTAGTATCATCTCGGTGAACAGCAGAGGTCATATCATAGACAAACTGTTGAAGCGTTACTGGGTATTGAAAGCCCTCTGTAAATTTGTCTCGATTTTCAATTTCAAAGACATTGCTCCGCTGAACGTAAATACTATGCAGCAAATCTTCTGGTCGCTCTGGGTAGATAAATTTTCCGAAAAAGTCAGTATTAAAGTAAGCGGGTAGATACGAGAATAGGTACTTATTCAGAATACTGAGTCGCATTTTCTTTTGTTTGACTGTTGCAGCTTCATTTGAGGTTGCACGAATATAGTCATGTTGCGCAGCTATCCAAAAATTATCATCATTCAGTTGCTCGGGGTAAAATGCTGCATCACTGCCTCCCTTACCAGACCAGTAACCATAATCTATAAGGGTTTTTCTATCTCTTGTAGGAACCGCGATCTCTTTGATTCCTTGAACATTTTTACCGACCAAGCTCCATAACTTGCTCGATTTCTCACCGTATACTGCTGTATTTGATACTGGCTTTGTAACCCTCTGTATTGCAACTCGCTTATCGATGAACTCATTGTAGATATCGTTTTCACTCATAAGTTCTGCGCGAACTAGCAAGTCAATCGCAGGGCTGATATTGTAACTGGCTGGGCTGTTGTTATGATGCTTCATTAAATCGTCATGATAACTGAGCAAAACATCCACGGTTATTTCATTTGCGTCTGTAATTCCATGAGCCACAATAATGTCCGCTAGTCGCTTGAAAGACTGATTGAGCTTATCGGTTGACAAGTTTTCCAATTGAATATACTTCGCATACCATTTTTTGAATGATGGTACTTGTATGCACGAGACGTTGGTTTCAAATCGCTTCGTTGTCGCACCAAGCCAGAAATCACTGGCCAGCGGTGGGATAAATTGGCTCATAGCTGTAGTGCTAATACGTATCGCAGCATTTGCTGATTTAGGGTGGGAACCTACCATTGGGTTCAATGCTACAAGTTTTTGCAAAGCAAGATAAGACACAAAGAGGCGCATATTGTGCATGCGATTGAAGATGTCATTCGGTCTAATCTTATTGGATGATGGTACCAGTTTGTCCAACACAGGAAGATATTTTTCTTTAGTATCGCCACGAACCTCCATTTTCAGCAGAGTTTCCATTTCCACCAAAAAATCTTTAATTTCATCAAGTTGCAGTTGGGATATTTTAATTAAGGTAGCAATACAATCATCACTTCCATCGTCAGCACCTTTAAATTTTCGTTTGTATGAAGCAGGAAAGGCACTATCGCAACTCTCCTTTAATTTAATGCTAAAGGAGTCAACAATCGTTCTGAAACTGTCTGTTGTGAAGTTATCGTTGAAGATCATAATTTTTTACTCTGCTTTTCGATCATAGTGAACTTGTTGGTAGGCCTACCCTCGTAAAAGGCGGTTTCATGCTCCATCAATGCTTTGTTTGTTTCTTCAATCTTTTGCGCCATTTTCACAAAGCTTTCCTTGGAATATTTTTTAGTGCTCTTGAATTCAGAGTGGCGCATATAGTACTGAATCTCCTGATCTGAATAACCCTGACCGCCTTCAGGACGCGGAGCAAAGTTGCGCATAAAGACCGCATAGAAGTGACGCATTGAGTGAGTTCCAAGTTCATCGAAAATCTCGTCTGTCAAACCCGCTCTTGTAAGATTACGATTCCAAGCCTCACTGATGGTGCTCTCTTTTGAGTGAAAATATGGAGGGTAAACCATTTCCTCAGTGAGTTTATTTTTGACTCCACGCGACTGTAAAAAGAGATATTCAGAACCCGATTCCGGGCGCTCATTTTCCAAATAAAGTGTTAACTCTTCAAAAAATAGAGTCTTAAACGGCTCAATCAAGTGAACTGAGTAATGGTCAATGGATTTACCTGCTACATTAGTGTAACTAATTGACTCTAAATAACTGATTGTGCCTTTGTCGTGTAGCTTGACGCGTTCTTTTACTACGTCAATATCTTGAAACCTGATAGAAGCTGCCTCAGAGATGCGCAATCCACCTCCAAAACAAAGTGCATATATGGCTCTATCGCGATGGGTTTTGACATTGATATAGAATTGCCCAACGCATTCAAGGGGAAAGAACTTATCGTGTTCTGCTTTTGGTGTGGATGGAAGTTTAAAAAAGTTCTTAATCATTGTGACCTTTGCACCACCAGATATACAAGATGCCATGTAAGACCTTTCAACTAAGGTAGCGCGTTCTCTGTATGATAAGTGCCTGACTTTTCCAAGCTCTTGACCAACAGCAGTTAATCCTTGTTCTACATCTATTAACCCATCCACATTGCGCTGGCGTTGCAAACTATGCTCAAGGGCATTTGACGCGGACACGAAATCACACAAACTAGATATCATGCGACTGACAGAAGCTCTTTTTAGAGGACTAGAGTCTAAGTTCTCAGCACATATTCTTGCTAAAGGGTTTTTAGAGTGCTTCCCATCAAGTAGAAATGAGGCGTACCCAGCAAAAATTAACGTCAATGTACTTCTGAGTTCATGACTTGCTGCTATGGCGGGGTTGTCACTAACTGCGTTGTTGTACTCTTCTGAGTGCATCACTATCGATGCCTCGATAAAGTAATCATAGAATTTAGCAAGATCAGAAGCCTTAGCTTTAACTGTATTGTATGGTTGGCTACTCAAAATCATTGCATTTATATGCTCTTCAAGCTCAACAATCCTACCTGTGTTATTCGATCTGTATGAATAAAACACCACGCCGTCTGAATCTCTTAACTCTCTCTTGGCTAGATTTTTTGTTTTTCTAGGCATAAGTCCATTGCACCAATAATTAACCTAAGTAACTTTATATAAGCTAGCAGTATTTTTACTTTGGTGCAATGACATAGAGAAGCAAGGATTCGTTGGCTTATTAGTTTTTAAATGATGGGAAATTTTCTAGCAGGCATACGAAAAAAGCCAGTATCTAAACTAATAGATACTGGCTTTTCGAAAGTGGCACGCCCTGTAGGATTCGAACCTACGACCACATCCTTCATCACACTATAGCTTTCGCTACCACCTATAGAGGCTTTGTGCGCTGGACTATCCCTTTACCATAGCTTTTAAAGCTTTAGGTAGACGCCGTCTAGTCTCTACACCTTCCCAGTATAACTGGGCTTGGCTCGGGATTGCCAACTCGTAAAAGTAAGGTTTCCCCGAATTTGACGTCTTACACTCTTATCGTTTCCAAAAAGAGGCCCAACCTGAATGCTAGTATAAACTAGCCAATTAGAAGGGACGTGCTCTATCCAGCTGAGCTAAGGGCGCATTATTTAGTTCTTAAACTATAACTAGTTAAAAAACGAAATTCAAATTGTTTTTCGTTTGGCCTTCATTGCACCAAACTTGGTATCACGACCGCTTTGCAAACTTGCCAGTTCATTACACCAGAATTAACCTAATATAAGAACCTTCGACCACATCCTTAGAAGGGACGTGCTCTATCCAGCTGAGCTAAGGGCGCGCTACAGGAACGAATTATACGAATTCGAATCAGTAAAGCAACGGCTTTATGTAACATTCTGATCTAAGTGAGTAAAAAAAGGGCAACAAACATATAAGTGTTGGAAAATAGACCAAAGCAAACGTTTGCTTGATGGTAATCAAAAAGATTTTCTGGAATAATGCGCCAAAAACATCAGCCACTAACTTGAATATCAATACTAAGGAAATTCATGACTGCTCAAAATATTGATGGAAAGCTAATTTCTCAAACGGTTCGCTCTGAAGTTGCTGCACGTGTAAAAGCTCGTACTGAAGCTGGATTACGCGCTCCGGGCCTAGCGGTTGTTTTAGTGGGTGAAGACCCTGCTTCTCAGGTTTACGTTGGAAGTAAGCGTAAAGCGTGTGAAGAAGTTGGCTTCGTATCTAAATCTTACGATTTGCCAGCCACTGCGACAGAAGATGAACTGTTAACATTAGTAGACCAACTGAACCAAGATCCAGAGATTGACGGTATTCTGGTTCAACTGCCTCTACCAGCAGGAATTGATAGCACTCACGTTCTTGAGCGCATCACGCCAGAGAAAGACGTTGATGGCTTCCACCCATACAATGTTGGCCGTTTGGCTCAGCGTATGCCTAAGCTTCGCTCTTGTACACCAAAAGGCATCATCACGCTGCTTGACCGTTACAACATCGACTTACGTGGTAAGCACGCGGTTGTTGTTGGCGCATCAAACATCGTAGGTCGTCCAATGACCCTAGAATTGCTTCTAGCGGGTTGTACAACAACGACGTGTCACCGTTTTACCAAAGACCTTGAAGACCACGTGCGTCAAGCAGACGTTGTTGTGGTTGCCGTTGGTAAGCCTAACTTCATTCCGGGTGCTTGGATTAAGAAAGGTGCCGTTGTGGTCGATGTTGGTATCAACCGTTTAGAATCTGGCAAGCTTGTGGGCGACGTTGAATACGATGTCGCGAAAGAAAGCGCAAGCTTCATCACGCCAGTACCAGGTGGTGTTGGTCCAATGACGGTTGCGAGCCTAATCGAAAACACCATGATCGCTTGTGAGCAATTTCACTCTAAGTAATCTGCGAACGACAAATCTGCGAATGACAGTATAAATGGAAAGCCGCAACGTGAAGAACGTTGCGTCTTTTTTGATATCAAGCGATTCGTTTTAGATACAAAACTAATCGCTTTTGATAAAGAGGACTCGCTATTTGTCTGGAGTCTCAACTTTTTCTGTCTGGTCTGACGGTGGCAACAAACTGATGATCTCACACTCCGTTGATATCAGTTTTTCCAGTTCAGAACCTTGTGTAATTAAGCGAAAGTCACCGTTAGTAATCACACCCAGTAGAATCGCTTTCGGGTACAGAGTATTAAACTCATTAAGGTCAAATGCCTCGGTTAAACCTGTGCTCTTAATTTGACTGCCTTGTGCCATTAACGAATTAAGCTTGGAGTAGGTAATCCCTTCCGAAAACAAACTTCGATTACCATCGCGACTCACTTGATGCCTTTCATGCTTAGTCCCTGACGATTCAAGCTCAAACACCTTATTGGCACCAAACTCGTCTTGGTAATGCATGCTGACTAACGGGTTGGTTTGACGATAAGGCGAGACGATCATCGCACGCCCTATCCCGTCCAATTCCAGGTTATTTTCGGCATGGCTTGAGGCTGGGTTGCCAAAATAGACATTCAAATTATCCATCCTCGCCAAACGAATGCTCTCCCAGTTTGTATCGGCAAGCATACTATTGATATTGTGAGTCGCTAGCACCTTGGCAAACTGTCTTGCGAAGTGAGTTGCGCCAAAGAAGAGCACCCCTTGCGCTTTCTCTTGAGTCACACCTAACCTTCTCGCCCACCAGCTCGCGGTTAAGCTCTGAATCACAACCGTACCAATAATGACTAAGAACACCATTGGCACGAGCAGATCTGCCCCCTCAATCAATTGCTTTTCTTGCAGTTTAATCGCGAACAGAGAAGAAACCGCGGCCGCAACGATCCCACGAGGTGCCATCCAACTCAAAAACCATTTATCTGCCGAGGTAAGATCCGTGCCGATCCCGCTGATCCACACACTTAACGGGCGAGCCACCAGCATAACCACCGCTAATAAACCAATACCGCCCCAACCTATCGAGAGGAAAGTCCCCGAATCGAGTCGACTGGCTAGCAAAATAAACAACGCAGAAATGAGTAATACGGTCAGGGTTTCTTTGAATTCGATGATGTCTTCGATATCCAAGCCTTTCACATTGGCAAGCCAGATCCCCATGATGGTCACGGTTAGCAAGCCCGACTCTTCACTCAAGTCATTAGAAAACGAGAACGCCGCCAACATTAGGGTCAGCACCGCCACATTACGTAAATAGTGAGGCACCCAATGCCCTTGCAGCATCTTGGCAATCAAATGGCCACCAATGATCCCTAAGCCTAAACCAATGGCTAAGGTTAGCCCCAGAGCTGAAAGTACATGCCCTGTCGGGTCGGCAGAGGAGACTATGTATTCATAAACCAGTACCGCAAACAGAGCGCCAATGGGATCAATCACTATCCCCTCCCATCGCAAGATACTGCCTAGAGAAGACTTAGGCTGAATACTGCGAAGCATAGGGACAATCACTGTCGGCCCGGTCACCACCACCAAGGCACCAAACAGTGCGGCTAACGGCCAGCTGAAATCCACAAAATAGTAAGCACCGACAACAATGCATGCCCATGTAATCAACATGCCGAAACTCACGAGGTGAGTCACCATCCGGCCGTGGCCTCTAATTTCCTTAAAGTTCAGGGTCAATGCGCCTTCAAACAGAATGATGGCAACACCTAATGAAATCAGCGGAAATAGAACATCACCGAAAATAACATCGGGATTAAGGATATTTAAACCGGGGCCTAACAACAGACCAACGATGAGAAGAGGGAGAATCGCGGGAAGACGCAAACGCCAGCCGAGTAGCTGACAAGCTAACGACAAGAGTCCAATTAACGCCAAAGAAGAAGTAATCGACAAATCCATTTGTGCCCCTAAAAATTTGTACCACACCCTGTGATACAAACCTATTTGCTGAAACAAGAAAGCCTACGTCATTAAACTATAGGCTCTCTTTTTCGTGCTAACCGAATATTATTGTGATTAATCAGTTACTTTACTATGGGGAAATAAAGTGACTGACTCATCCACTCGGTACTTATCATCTAACTACAGAGAAAGTACCACACCAGCAATCGCTGCACTCATTAGGTTAGCAAACACACCTGCACAAATTGCTTTAAAGCCGTATTGTGAGATGAAAGAGCGACGCTCTGGTACCAAGCTGCCCAAACCACCAATCAGAATCGCCATTGTTGAGATGTTAGCGAAGCCACACAGTGCGAAGGTAACGATCGCTTGTGAGTGTTCACTTAGCGCTTCTTTAGCATCCATTAGCTGGATGAAGGCCACGAACTCGTTCACGACAATCTTGTTACCTATCAGTGAGCCTGCAACCACAGCCTCAGACCATGGCACACCAATCAGCCATGCAACGGGTGCGAACACATAACCTAGGATTAGCTCGAAGCTTAGGTTTACGCCAAACCAGCCACCAACAATACCTAATAAGCCATTCAGCATTGCAATCACACTGATAAAGGCTAGAAGTGTCGCACCCACCGCAACGGCAATACGAAGTCCAGACATAGCCCCATCTGCCATTGCCTCAACTACGTTTGTTGCTCGTGGAATTTCAACATCAGACTCAATATTTTCTTGAGCGTCATCTGCGCTACCTGGTACTAAGATCTTAGCCATCAATAGACCAGCAGGTGCAGACATGAATGCCGCTGCGATCAGGTAGTTTAGATCAACACCTAGCGATGCATAACCGACAAGAGTACCACCAGCAACAGAAGCCAAACCACACACCATCACAGCAAACAGTTGTGAATCTGTCATGTGCTTCAAGTAAGGTTTAACTACCAATGGTGCTTCAATCATGCCCACAAAGATGTTCGCTGTTGCAGACAATGATTCTGCACGGCCTGTGCCCAAGAACTTCTGCAGCGCGCCACCGATAAGGTTGATCACCTTTGGCATAAAGCCGATGTGGTACAAACCCGAGATCAGTGCAGAGAAAAAGATAATGATGCCCAGAACGTTAATCGCGAAAACGAAACCGTTATTCGTAAGGCCACCAAATAGGAAGTGAATCCCTTCTTGACCGTAGTTGATCAAGCTAGATACCGCACCTGTGGCTGCATTCAACGCTTCTTTACCCATTGGTACATATAGAACCAACAGCGCGAATGAGATTTGTAATAAGAAAGCCAAAGAGACTGTTCTTAGTGGAATATTTTTTCTGTCCGTAGATAGTAACCAAGCGGCAACTAAAATAGTGATAATTCCAAGTAGCGAAGCCATGTGCGTCAACCTAAAAGTTGTAGATAGGAAAGGCGACGCATTCTATAGAGGAAATCGTTTGCGGCAAGTGGCGGTTGTTAACGTGATGTTGGGGTAATCACCTTTAAGTAATGATATAAATTAAGTTATTGAATTTTAATAATTAAGTTTGATTAAAAACCATACTTTTTCCATATAGAAATTATATTTATAGATTTGGAAACAGTTAACGATGCAGTTCAACGCAAGTTTTCAGGTTTTCATCCCAGTATGTCGGCGATCCGATATGATCTTTGATGAACTCAATCACCGCAGAAAGCTTCTTCGGCATGTTCTTTCGACTCGGATACACAGCATAAAATGGCATTAATTGGCTAGCTCGCCATTCCGGCAAAACTTGGATTAATTTGCCCGTTCTAAACTCTTCTTTTACTAGGTAAGTTGCTAAGTAAGCCACGCCCCATCCTGATACGGCTGCGTCTCGCACTGCCTCAGCTAAATCCACCGAGTAATCACCCGCTACTTTAACGCTAAGATTCTCTTGGCCATTATCAAACGCCCAAGATGTGTAATCTCGTTCACGGCTGCGATAGATAAGGCAGTTATGGTCAATGAGATCAGAAGGCACATGTGGAGTCCCCGCTTTAATCAGATAATCCGGCGATGCTGCCACCACAAATTGGCTGTCCGCTAATCGCTGCGCAATGTAACCTTCGGGCAAATCTTCGTTATTGGTGATCCAGAGATCCAATCGCTCTTCAATCATATCCACTTTGTAATCGAACAAGTGAACCTCGATTCTAAGCTGAGGATAAAGCTGTCTGAGCTGATCAATCGCAGGAATGATATGTAAAGTGCCAAATGACTGTGACAACCCAACACGCAATATTCCAGAAATGTCATCACGCTGGCTGTCCATATCCATTTGAGCCGCTTTTACCGTGTTGAACAGCTGTTCACAGTGCTGATAGAACACTTCTCCGGCTTCGGTCAGCGTTAGGCTACGTGTGGTTCGTTGTACCAACTTGATGCCGATTGAGTCTTCAAGCAAAGCAACTTGCTTACTGATGTGAGACACCGAAACGTTCAAGCTTTTTGCAGCACTGGTAAAGCCTTCATACTTAATTAACGCATGGAATATCACCATCTGTGCAGCTCTATCTGTTAGCACGAGGCCACCTTCTTAAATCTCTGAAATATAAACTAAAAAGGACTCCGAAGAGTCCTTTAGTTCGTTCTGCCTATGGTAGGCCAATTGCTATCAAAGCAAGCTAAATCTATTAATCAAATTAGGTCGATTAATCAAACTTAATTCTGTCTGCTAGGTGGCTAACTGCCAAAGCAAAGTAGTAAGAACGATTCCACTTCATTAACACATTGTAGTTGTTGTAAATGAGGTACGAACGACCCGCTTCGTCATCCGGCATAATCAACCAAGCTTTAATGTCTTCATCAAGTGTCGGCAGTGGGCGATCGTCGTAGCGCTTAATACCGAGTTCAGACCACTCTTTTAAGTACTTCGCTTTGTCTTCAGTTCGGCCTTGCAAATCAATAGACACGGTTGACGGTACGTGAACCTGACGGCCCCAAGTGTACTTATCATCCCAACCTGATTGGCTAAGGTAATTGGCTGCCGAAGCAAACACATCTTCTTCAGTGCCCCAGATATCTTTCTTACCGTCGCCATTACCATCAGCGGCAAACGCTAAGAATGAGCTTGGCATAAACTGAGGCTGGCCCATCGCACCCGCCCAAGAGCCTTTCATCTCTTTTGGTGCTATATGGCCTTGATCAAGAATCTTCAACGCCGCCATTGCTTCGCTACGGAAAAATGCTTCTCTGCGCCCTTCGTAAGCCATGGTCGTTAGCGCATCGATAACACTGTAGTTACCGGTGAACTTACCAAAGTTACTCTCAACGCCCCATAGCGCGACAATGAATCTTGGTTGAACACCATATTCATCACCAATACGCTTTAGCGCTGTGTAATGCTTCTTATAAAGAGAGCGGGCTTGCTTCACTTTCCAATCTGGTACTGCTCGTGGGATGTATTCATCCAGAGTCAGCTTTTTCTCAGGTTGGTTTTTGTCGGCTTTCACCGCTCTTGGCTTAAACGTTACACCATCAAAGGCTTCATCAATGATCGCTTCAGAAACGCCTTCTTCACGGCCTTGTTGCTTTAGTTTTTCTACATATTGTTCGAAGCTCAATTCTTCAGCGTGTACTGAGCTAATGGTCAGGCTATTACCCAATAGTAATGCTGACACAGCCAATATGGTTTTCGAAAATTTACTCAACGATCACTCCTCCTTGAATTGAGGTGGCTATCACTCTTCGTCTTGAGATTTCTGTTGAGCTTTACGCTCTTTATGAAGCTCAAGTTCGTTAACTGGTGGTGGCGGAACCTGCAAAAAGAAACCATCGGTATTCAGTGATTCTTTCACTTTTTCGATGTTCACTTGAGCCAGTTTACGGCCATCCATTTTAATTACCATTACAAAACTAGGTTTACCAAACATTTGCATCAATGCGTCAGGAACTTGTGAAAAATCATCCTTCTTAGGGATATAAAGGTATGTTCCTTCTTTCTTTGAGCTTTTATATATAGAACACAGCATGACAAACCTTTTAATTGATTATGACTACAAAACTCTCACTTGCGAGATCAATAGTTTATGTTAGGGAAATATTGGGAACAAAACGTCCATTTGACAACAAGATTACTTGCTGTGCTTGGTTTGGGAATATAACATGATAAACCTAGTTTCAGGCAATGCCCTTTATTTTATTGATAAAGAAATTGTACCAATTCGCTATTGAGGTCCTGTAGTTTTTCGATGTCTAGTAACCCAGATCTAAAAGGTAGCAGCTTTACGCTATCTGTTTTGCACTTATCCGATGATCAAGTCGAAAATGCAGTGTCTTTTCTTCAGGAGAAGGTAGACCAAGCACCCACGTTTTTCGCTGCTGCGCCTGTTGTTATCAACATCAGTAAAGTCGCAGGCGATATCGATTTTGTGCAACTGAAAAATGGTATCTCTCAAGCGGGTATGATCCCGGTTGGCGTGGCTGGCTGCTCTGATAAGCGTATGCAAAATCTAGCGAAAGAAGCAGGCTTTGCAGTCATGACGGCAAGTAAGTCTCCATCGCAAGTACCCGCTAAGATGGCACCGATTAAGGTGGTTCGAACCCCTATTCGTTCTGGTCAGCAGGTTTATGCGAAAGATGGCGATCTATTGATACTCAGCCATGTGAGTGCAGGCGCAGAAGTGATTGCCGATGGCAGCATCCATATTCATGGCACATTACGCGGCCGCGCAATTGCAGGTGCAAGTGGTCAAACTGAAGCAAAAATAATTTGTAATGATTTACAAGCCGAGCTGGTTTCTATTGCAGGAAATTACTGGCTCAGCGATCAAATTGAAAGCGAGTACTGGCAGAAGAAAACCATGTTCAGTATGGCAAACGATGTATTACACGTTGACGTCCTCGCAATATAAGAGAAATAAAAGGAAAAAATAATGGCACGCATTATCGTTGTAACGTCAGGTAAAGGCGGGGTAGGCAAAACGACCTCTAGTGCAGCTATTGCCTCAGGTCTGGCTTTAAAAGGGAAGAAAACCGCAGTTATCGACTTTGATATCGGTCTGCGTAACCTAGATTTAATCATGGGTTGTGAGCGTCGTGTTGTTTACGATTTCGTTAACGTTATCAATGGTGAAGCTACGCTGAACCAAGCGATGATCAAAGACAAGCGCACAGAAAACCTGTTCATTCTTCCTGCGTCTCAAACTCGTGATAAAGACGCACTAACCAAAGATGGTGTTCGTCGCGTATTTGATGAACTGGATGAAATGGGCTTTGATTTCATCATCTGTGATTCTCCTGCGGGTATCGAGCAAGGCGCTCTAATGGCGTTGTACTTTGCTGATGAAGCGATTGTAACGACTAACCCTGAAGTCTCTTCTGTACGCGACTCAGACCGTATTCTAGGTATTCTTGACTCTAAATCTCGTCGTTCTGAAGACGGTTTAGAGCCAGTGAAAACTCACCTTCTACTGACTCGCTACAACCCAGCACGTGTAACTCAAGGTGAGATGCTGAGTGTTGAAGACGTTGAAGAGATCCTACACATCTCTCTACTGGGCGTGATTCCAGAAAGCCAAGCGGTACTGAACGCATCGAACAAAGGTGTTCCAGTTATCTTTGACGAAGCAACCGACGCAGGTATGGCTTACAATGATACTGTAGAGCGACTACTAGGTAGCCAAGTGGACTTCCGTTTCTTAACGGAACAGAAGAAAGGCATCTTCAAAAGACTGTTCGGGGGCTAATACGCAATGTCATTACTAGAGTTTTTCAGACCACAGAAAAAGACGACCGCAAACCTAGCCAAAGAGCGTTTGCAGATCATTGTTGCTGAGCGCCGCAGTCATGACGACCCTGCTCCATCGTACTTGCCGCAACTGAAAGAAGACATCTTGAAGTGTATTGCAAAGTACGTTGAAGTGGATCCATCAATGGTTGATCTTACTTTCGAACACAAAGATGACGACATCTCTGTATTAGAGTTGAACGTTAAGCTACCAGAAGACGATAAGTAGTCTTCACTATCTTGTAAGTAGTAAGCAGATTTAAAAAAATATCCGCCTTCTTAGAAGGCGGTTTTGCTTTATAACCCCCTAAAAGGGGGCGTCCGCGCTATCAGTTCTTCAATAACTGTAATTGTTGTTCATACTCTATGTCCTGCTTATCTTGGTGTCGTACATATCGCCGAATGACTTCTTCATTCACACCGACCGTATCTACAAAATACCCTCTAGCCCAAAAGTGATTTCCCCATAATTTCTTACGTATATGTGGGAATCTATTGAAAAGTCGAATTGCTGTTCGGCCTTTTAAAACTCCTAACAAACTCGATACTGATAACTTGGGAGGAATAATGACAACAAGATGAACATGATCTGGTTGAACGTTTAATTCTAAAACTTCGCAGTCTTTCATATTGCACAAAATATAGATTGAACGATAAAGCTCCTTTCCTACCTTATCTTTCAAAATCTTATATCTGTACTTTGGAGTCCAAACTATATGGTATTTGCAACGCCAATAGACATGTGATGAACTTCTGTAATCGCCCATGTGGTTGTTTCCTCTTACTTGTGGTGAATAAGAGGTTACTTCTAACATGGGCACTTCTTCAGGCTATAGCCTCAAGGAACAATCACCACCGCCCTAGGCGGTGGTTTTGAGGAGCCAATAAAAAAGAGAGCCTAGGCTCTCTTTTTTGTGTCTGCATTTTATATCTGAAACTGACTAACCTTTATCGCGATAATAGGTTACTTAATCGCTTTATTCAGCTTCTCGCCAACCACATCTAAACGCCAACCTTGCATGACATCAGGTAGCTTTTCAGGGTTACGTTGGTGTTTCCAAACCCAGCTTAACACTTGGTTAAGTTGCTTTTTCGATGCCAAAAATTCGGTCGCTAGGCCACTGTGTTGTGATGCTGTTTTCACTTCATCTTTCAACACTTTGAAGATTTGCTTGTAACCCGGGAAGTCCATTAGACGTTCTACTGGTGCTGGGTACTCTTCTTCTGGCGTGTGCTCAGCCAATTTCACGATTGAGCTGATCTTCGCACCATGGCGACGTACAGAACGGTAATCAAAACCTTCCTGTTCCATGTGCTTAGGATCTTTCATTGCGAATCGAGCCACAGCCCATAGGTCTTGTTCTTTGAAGACAAAGTTCAGCGCTAAATCACGCTTAATTGCTTCTTTTAGACGCCAAGTCGCTAACGGTCTTAAGATAGCTAACTGTTTAGGTTTGAGCTGCCATGCACCTTTGATATCAAGGTAAGCATTGTCTGGGTTTGCTTTACGAATACGTTTAGCAACTTGTAGGTCAGACTCTTGTTGAGCCGCTTCCCACCAGCCTGCTTCCATCACTTTTTCAAGAAGCTTGTTGTACATTGGCATTAGGTAGTGCACATCTGCCGCTGCGTAGTCCAATTGCTTTTGAGAAAGCGGACGAGCCAGCCAATCAGTGCGCGATTCACTCTTATCGAGATCAACACCAACAAACTCTGAAACCAGAGCAGCAAAGCCCGTTGATAAACCATGACCTAAGAAAGCCGCCATGATTTGCGTATCCACCATTGGTGTTGGTGTGCAGCCAAATGCGTTCTGGAACACTTCCAAATCTTCACCGCACGCATGCAGCACTTTCAATACTGAAGCGTCTTTCAACAATCCAACAAATGGTGTCATTTCGCCAAGAGCAATAGGGTCAATCAGTGACAGAGTTTCACCATCAAATAACTGAATCAAGCCTAATTGAGGGTAATAGGTTCTGGTACGAACGAACTCCGTATCAAGCATAACGACATCGGCTTCACGTGCTTGTTGGCAAACTCGCTCAAGGTCTTTCAATTGGGTAATGATTTGATAATCCACAAAAACTCTCACTGGTTTCTATTTGATCGCCGGATACAAAAATGCCGACATTAACTGTCGGCATTCTAACACCATTTTTCAGCGCTCGCTTAGATTAAGCGCCTCAATAGTTTCTCGTGCTATGGTTTCTCGAGTAGTGGTTACCCATAAACTCGCTGATTATTCGCTCGCGCGTTTAGCCAATTCAGCATCGTTCTCTTCACGAAGCACACGACGTAAGATCTTACCTACGTTGGTCTTTGGAAGATCTTCTCTGAATTCAACCAGTTTAGGGATCTTGTAACCCGTTAGGTGTTCACGACAGTGCGCGATAATGTCTTCTTTGGTTAGGCTAGGATCGCGCTTCACGACGTAGATCTTAACCAATTCACCTGACACTTCATGAGGTTGACCGATAGCCGCTACTTCGAGCACTTTGCCGTGTAGTGCCACTACATCTTCAATCTCATTCGGGTAAACGTTAAAGCCAGACACAAGAATCATGTCTTTCTTACGGTCAACAATGTGCAGTAAGCCTTCATCATCAAACTTAACGATGTCACCCGTAGATAGCCAACCGTCTTGGTCGATCACTTCTTTGGTCGCTTCTGGACGCTGCCAGTAGCCTTGCATCACTTGAGGACCACGAACTTGCAACTCGCCCACTTGGTCATTGGCAACGACTTCGCCTTCATCATCAACAATACGAACTTCTGTTGATGGTACAGGCAGGCCAATAGCGCCCGTGTAATCTTTAAGGTCGTATGGGTTACCCGTTACCAGTGGTGAACACTCGGTTAAGCCATAGCCTTCCAGCAAGTGGATGCCTGTCGCTTTCTTCCATTGCTCAGCAACAGAGCGTTGAACCGCCATGCCACCGCCAACCGATAGGCGCAGGTTACTGAAATCCAACTCGTGGAAATCTTCGTTATTCACAAGTGCATTGAATAGAGTGTTTACGCCAGTAATCGCGGTAAACGGCACCTTTTGCAGCTCTTTAATGAAGCCAGGAATATCACGAGGGTTGGTGATAAGAAGGTTGCGACCACCCATTTCAACAAACAGTAAACAGTTTACGGTCAGTGCGAATACGTGGTAAAGCGGCAGTGCCGTTACCACCAGCTCACGGCCTTCTTGCAGAACAGGACCGTATGCCCCTTTCGCTTGAAGTACGTTCGCGATCATATTGCGGTGCGTTAGGATTGCGCCTTTAGCGACACCCGTAGTACCACCCGTGTACTGTAGGAAAGCAATGTCATCACCCGCCATGAACGGTTTCACATACTGAAGACGACGGCCTTTGTGAAGTGCTTTTCTGAATGAGATAGCGCCCGGTAGATCGTACTTAGGTACCATACCTTTTACGTATTTCACTACGAAGTCGACAATTGTACCTTTAGCGCGTGGCAGCATTTGCCCTAGGCTGGTGAGTACAACGTGTTTAACTGGCGTGTTATCAACGACTTTCTCTAGCGTGCTAGCAAAGTTAGATACGATAACAATCGCCTTTGCACCAGAATCGTTCAGTTGATGTTCAAGTTCACGAGGTGTGTACAGTGGGTTGACGTTCACTGCAATCATACCAGCACGCAGTACACCAAAAAGTGCAATTGGGTATTGCAGCAGGTTTGGCATCATCAGTGCAACGCGATCGCCTTTCTTCAGTTTCAAATCATTCTGCAGGTAAGCGGCAAAAGCACGGCTGCGCTCTTCAAGCTTACGGAACGTCATTATTGAGCCCATGTTCTCGAATGCTGGTTGGTCTGCGTACTTCTGTACCGACTGTTCAAACATTTCAACAAGAGATGGGTACTGATCTGGGTTGATCGTCTCTGGTACGTCACTTGGATAACGTGAAAGCCAAGGTTTATCCACTATGTTACTCCTCGTTTATCAGCTGACGACTGTTTCGCCGCTTTTTATCATTGCGGTATTACAGCACAGCTTTAGTGCATGAGCACTAAAAGGCTCAAACACTTGTTTAAATTTTGTTAACTACACCAAGAATTAGCTCAGAAACTAACTCTGGACTCTCTAAATGGCAATGATGTCCGCCAGGAACAGTCTCTATATTTAGAGGACTATGGGCTGATTTGTAGCGATTATGCTGCAAATGTCGGAATCCATCATTTCCTAAAACTATTAATTGAGGGCATTCAATAGCCGCCATAATCGCTTCAGCGTGCGCCTGTGACATTCGATATAACGAGTCACATTTTAGGTTAGGGTCGCATCGCCATTGCCAAGAGTTATCTAACTCGACAATTCCTCGCTCTACTATAGGAGCAATTAATTCAGCATTGATTTGATTGGCGTGAGCTCTCAGCTTAATAGCATCCTCAAGACTTGCCAGAGGACGTGAAGGCTTTCTTCGCTGTCGAAGACGACTGAGTACCCCATCTCTCAAGCGAGAAACTGTTTCTTGGGGAGCTTCTGAAAGAGGTCCGTGACCTTCAATTTGAATTAATCCTGACACCTTTTCAGGAAAGGCGGCACTATAGCAACTTGCGATCAATGCACCAAGTGAATGTCCTACCAGTACCAGTCTGTTTGGCGATAATTTAGTCACCAACTGGTGCAAATCATCAATATAGTCGTGAAACGGGTAGTAACTGCCAGACTTATGCGACGAAAAGCCATGACCAAAGAGATCAATCGCAACCAAGTGAGAGTTGGGTGAAAGCGTTTCGAGATTAGAGAGAACAGAAGAGAAACTCGCGGAGTTATCTAACCACCCATGAATAAAAACGACCGTCGTAGCGGTCGTTTCTGGGTTACCTATCTGCTGTGTTGCAAGCTTCCCGCTCGCAAGAGAGTATGACTTTTCAATCATCAAGCATCTAATTCCATCTGGTTGCGTAATCAACCTCTAGTAATCAAGAGCCAGCAAAGTGAGCTACTCTACGTCCTGTATCACTCGACCTTGTCTTGGCATCGTTTGGAAACTGCGGCAATGTAAGCTTCTGCATGAGTAGTAGGTTGGTGCAAAATCGTTTACAACGACACGCTCCGTAATGTTCCACAGTCTTTGGTTGTCCACTTGCATCACAGGGAAGGTGTAAGGGTATTCCCCTATTTTTCCATCTTCACTTCCGCTTGATTGACCAACCAAAGTAATCAGGCGACCTTCTGCAAAGCTTAGAGGCTCAACATAGCCTTCAATATAACCGACAAAACGTCCGCTTGGCTCTGCGTCTAGATCTGGCTTACCGTTACTAGAAATCGGCATATTAGCGACTTCGATTCGAGTCTTATCTTTTAAGTTGGTTACTTTAGATATTACACCACCTAATCGAACGCTTTTGGCATCCGGCAGTTGGTCGACCCATTGTTGATAATCGCTAATAACAGGCTCTGATTTTGCTTCGAGTTCGCTAGGTAGTGATGAACACCCTGCAAGCACCAAGATACCAAGAGAAAGGGCAATTAAGCGAATTTTATATAAGTAATTTGACATGGTTCTGGTCCTTAAACAGGCATTAATAACAAGCTCTAGATGTAGATATCGACACCGATAAGCTTTGCAAGTTCTTCTTTCTTCGCCTGATTCATTACATCCATATACTCTTCCATAGCCCTACGTCCTCGGCCTTCTGGAAGATCATACTGGATTTGAGCCTTATGAAGTTCAGACTCTTTAACTTGACGAATAGAGTGGGAAACAGCATTAGCCACCTTAGTTGGTTGTCCAACCGCAGTGCTAGCATCAGATTTTTTTGCCTGCTCCTTCTTTTTGATTCGATTAGGCTTAGACGTGCTGCCTATCGAAGAAGGAGGTAAGTTGTTAATTGATACCATGACTAAATATCTGCCCTCTCAAATCTAAATAATACGCATTTAGATCTGATTTGCATCAGAACCTTGTAAAAATTATTCGCGACCTGGCAGTTTCTTCCAAGTCACTTTATCACGAAGATAAACTGGTTCAGACTCTTCAGCAGCAACCGCTTTACCTTCTGCGTAAGCAAATTGAGCAAGGAACGCCATATCTTGCGCTTCTGGGAATAGCACTTCACACCCTTTGGTGTTGATCGCTAGCGTATCCATATGTTCTGCGTACGCTTCCCAACCTGTACCGACTTTTGCCCATGTTTCTGAGTCCGCTTCAAGCTGCGCAGCCAATTCGCTTGGTGGTGTAACACACTCAGCATCAACCGCAGTCCAACGACCGTCTTCTTCACGGCTATAACGAGCCCAGTACACTTCACTCATACGTGCATCAATCGCTGTTGCTACGTGAGTTTCACCAAATTTACGGTAGCTGCCTTGCGCCATCGCTGCCAGTGTAGAGACACCAATCATTGGTAAATCCGCACCAAAAGCCAAGCCCTGAGCAATACCAATACCAATACGTACGCCCGTGAAACTGCCTGGACCTTGACCAAACGCGATAGCATCGATATCGGTTAAAGCGACATTCGCTTCTTTCAGTACTTCATCAACCATAGGTAGAATTTTTTTCGTATGGTCTCGAGGAGCCTCTTCGCTACGTGCGAACACCTGGTCACCAATTACTAATGCAACTGAACAGTTTTCAGTTGCGGTATCTACTGCAAGAATTTTCGCGCTCATTTGTGTCTCAAATATTCGTTATCTAATCTAGAAATAATGGCTAAACTCAACAATGCCAGTTATTCGGCAGCGGTTGAATGGTCTTTAGCTAAGAATTCTTTAATGACCCCTAAGTCACGTGTACGAGGGATAGGCGGTAAACTCGCCAAAAATATGCCACCGTAATCGCGAGTCACCAATCGGTTATCGCAAATAATCAAAGCGCCATTATCGCGCTTATCACGTATCAATCGGCCGACACCTTGCTTCAAGGTAATCACCGCGTCTGGCAACTGTACTTGTGCAAAAGGATCACCCCCTTTTAGCTTACAGTCCTCGATTCGAGCCTTAAGTAAAGGGTCATCAGGGGCCGTAAAGGGCAATTTATCGATGATAACACAGCTTAATGCATCGCCCCTAACATCTATCCCTTCCCAGAAAGCGCCTGTCGCTACGAGCAATGCGTTACCCAATTCCATGAACTCGGTTAAGGTTTTTTGCTTACTTGTCTCACCTTGCAATAGAACGGGAACCGTGAGGGTTTCTCGGAATCGCTCGCCCAACTCTTTCATCATGCTGTGGGAAGTACACAAGAAGAAACAGCGGCCTTGGTTTTGCTCGATCACAGGTGTCAGCATTCGAACCAGCTTATCGGCCAAACCCGGGCTATTCGGTTCTGGAAGATAGCGAGGCACACATAAACGTGCCTGATTCGGATAATCAAATGGGCTCGGCAGTGAAAACTGAGCCGACGGCTTTAAGCCAAGTCGCGAAGTAAAGTGGTCGAAATCATCCGACACCGCCAAGGTTGCTGAGGTAAATACCCAAGCGCCCGGTTTAAGTTCGATTTGCTCGTGGAATTTATCCGCTACCGACAGTGGTGTGATGTGCAAAGCGAATTGCCTTGGCGTGGTGTCATACCAATAAGAGTATCCCGTAATCGACACATCGCACACACGTTCAATGCGTGACTTAATCATGTTTGCACGTTCAAAAGCCGTGTCTAACAGTTGGCTTCGACCCAAGGCTAATTTCAATACATCGACGGCCAGTTGCAGCGCATCTTGTAGGCGAACAAGTTCTCGTGCAATCGACTCAGATTTTAATGCCTCACGCCAGTTACCACGAAAGCCAGTATCGCCCAATACAATGCGTAAATCGGCGGCAGACTGAACGAGCCTATCACCCACCTTTTGTAACTGTCGCATGTCTTTTGCTTCAGTTCGGTAGGCGATTTCGATGTCTTTAGCGAGCTCATTAATCTGTCGGCTCGACACAGACTGACCAAAGTATTGGCTGGCAATATCGGGAAGCTGATGCGCTTCATCGAAGATAAACACGTCGGCTTCTGGGATTAGCTCACCAAATCCAGTTTCTTTGATCGCTAAATCGGCTAGGAACAGGTGGTGGTTTACGACAACCACATCGGAATCCATCGCTTTTTTACGCGCTTTAAGCACAAAGCAATCGGTATAGCTTGGACACTCTTTACCTAAGCAGTTGTCGTTGGTAGAAGTAATCGTAGGAATAATTGGGCTGTCTTCTGCAATATCATCACAATCACCTAAATCACCCGTTTGTGTCGCAGACGACCAACTACGAACTTTCACCAATTGTGCTAGCAATGTGGGATCGGTGTGAGTGCCATGACTCTCGATCATTTGGCGACTCAGCCTATCCAAACACAAATAGTTAGAACGTCCTTTGAGTAACGCAACCTGACCATAAAAGCCAAGCGCATCGACCATTAGCGGTAAATCGCGATGAAACAGCTGTTCTTGAAGGTTTTTAGACCCCGTACTAATGATGGTTTTCTTGCCACTAAGCAGCGCAGGCACTAAGTAAGCAAACGTCTTACCGGTACCTGTACCCGCTTCAACAACCAATTGGCTTTGTTTTTCAATAGCTTGTGAAACCGCTTCAGCCATGTCTAACTGAGCTTGTCTTGGTTGAAACCCAGGGATTGCTTTGCCCAGAGCGCCATCAGCAGAAAACGTTTTAGATATCATAGAGTACGAAGTTTAGAAAAAGTGAAGGCGAATTATGGCAGGTTTAGTGAGCCGGCGCGAATCAAGAATGACTTCGCACCGGAGGTGTTTGGTTTAGTTTGATTTGGTCTGAGCGTCCTGAAAAGAGAAAGGAACAGAAATCAAAGAAAGGGTTTTATTTACGGCTGAGGTAACGCGACAACCAAGGGGCGCCTTCAAATTGGTTCTCGCAAGGCTGCATGGCTTTCGCAGCATCAGTTGGTGAGGTTTTACTTTCCCACATTTCATCTAAAACATTACCATCTAACTCCGTACCACCCGCCAATGAATTCACTCGCTTGCAGTACAGTTTTTTTGCTAGTAACTCTTTATCCATAAGTATCACCTCTATTTTTGGCCAAGGCGTAAATGCCTCGGTTGAAGTTCAAATGCGTACTACGGTCAAAACTTTAAAAATGAAGCTTCTGCCTGTTTTCCTATCTAAAAACTGATATTTCCACATCAAACAATTTATCAAAGCGATAAATGAGCAGCAGAATTTGTTGAAACCAACTTGATAATAGATTAATTATAACGGTGATATTGCGGCTCAGTTCACCGTTCGACGGCCTGCATTTAATTTAAAGAATAAAAATATTTCATGGAAGTAAGATGCAAATGGAAAGAAAAACTTTACTAACACATTGTACTGATGCCCCAGGCCTCATCTCGAAGATCACCAACATTTGTTACAAACACCAACTCAATATTGTGCACAACAATGAGTTCGTAGATAACACCAGCGGTCACTTCTTTATGCGCACGGAGCTAGAGGGTTACTTCAATGACGAAACCTTGCTAGCCGATTTAGACCAAGCGCTGCCAGAGAATGCGAAACGTAAGCTAATGAGCTCTTCTCGCAAACGTGTTGTGATTCTTGTGACCAAAGAAGCGCACTGCCTTGGCGACATTCTAATGAAGAATTTCGATGGCAGTTTAGACGTGGAAATCGCAGCCGTTGTTGGCAACTATGACATTCTACAAAGCCTAACCGAGCGTTTTGATATTCCTTATCACCATGTTTCACACGAAGGTATGAACCGTGAAGAGCATGAGCAGAAAATGCTAGAAGTGATTGACCAATACGAGGCTGATTACCTTGTTTTGGCTAAGTACATGCGAGTGCTGACTCCGGGGTTTGTTGAAAAGTACAACCACAAGATCATCAACATCCACCACAGCTTCTTGCCTGCATTCATTGGTGCTAAGCCATACCAGCAGGCTTATGAGCGCGGCGTAAAAATCATTGGCGCAACGGCGCACTTCGTGACAAACGATCTCGATGAAGGCCCAATCATTAAGCAAGACGTTATTCCAGTGGATCATAACTTCAGCGCGAAAGACATGGCGCAAGCGGGTCGTGACGTAGAGAAGAATGTTCTAAGTAAAGCGCTAAACAAGGTGATCAACGATCACGTGTTTGTTTACGGCAACAAGACTGTGATTCTGTAAGTTGCTTATGTAAAGCCGACTTACAGTTAGCACCCAATAAAAAACGCGCAATAGGGTTAACCCATTGCGCGTTTTTTGTATCTGATGATAAGACTAGCTTTATGAGATTCCCGACCACGCTCCTTCGTCGCTATCGGGAATGACGTGTTTTCTAATCCACAAAAGCTACAACTCGAAAAACGTCGGCTAAACCGAGTGACAGCATGGCACAAGTCCAATTCGTATCCGTCATTCCGACGAGCCTAAGCGAGATCAGGAATCTCTTTCTTGTTAACTCTCGACTAAGCCTGCTCTGACTCCACAATCTTCTTCAATGAATGTGGGTGCAGCTTGATGCAAACCCCTTGATGTTTAAATGCAACCGTTGGGTTATTCAAACGTTCACCCTCGCCTTTCGGACTAGAGAGTTTGATCTTAATACCTTGCTCCGCTAAAGAGTCGAACTTAACCGCGAACTCTGGGTAAGTCTCTTTAAGATCCGCTAAATATTCATCAGCCGTTTGTGCATGAGAAGGAATCACGAACTCAACGTGTTCCCAATCTTGGCTCGGGTAAATCTTGCCTTCTGCCGGGTATGGCAACTCTAAGTATTCAATCTTCCAACCAAGGCTTTGCAGTGGTTCATCAAAAGCAATCACCACAATTGGACGACCGTTGATCATCGCCTCTGAAATCGTAGAACCGTACTCAGACCATGCTTGGTGCGCAGATTTCGCCAGCTCAGTTTCATTGATTCTTAGTGCAATATGATCCGCTTCAGCAAAGCTTAAATCCAAACCCAGCGTATTTCCTAGGTTCTCAATTTTCGCCATAAACGTATCAAGGCGGGCAATCATTTGTTGTGGTTCGAGTTCGGCTTGCTTGAGGCTCATCGTCATTGTCTGTGTTCTCCAATTTATGGCAGCATGTTATCAGTTTTGCTTTCTTCAACAAGCGTTGCTTTGGCAAAATATACTCAATAAGTATGCTCATTCGACTCCTTAAACATTCAAACTCGGCTTGGCAAAAGTTGTTTGTCAAAAACCCCTGAGGAAATGTTAATTTTCTATCAATTCGACCTATAAGAAACCGCACAAAATTGGTATGATTACCGCCATTTCTGTGAACTTAAACAGAGTCTGCTGCTGATTTTGGCATTAAATCGTTAACTAGAAGCATAATTAACCAATTTAATGACCAAGAATTAACGGCCACTCTTATCATCCTTGAATTGAAGGAAACGCGTGTGAATATCCAAGCACTTATTAATGACAAAGTATCTCAGGCTCTAGAAGCCGCTGGCGCACCTGCAGGCTCTCCTGCTGCTGTTCGTCAATCTGCAAAACCACAGTTTGGTGACTACCAAGCAAACGGCGTTATGGGCGTTGCTAAACGACTAGGCACTAACCCACGAGAATTTGCTCAAAAAGTATTGGACGTTCTAAACCTAGACGGTATCGCGTCTAAAGTTGAAATCGCAGGTCCGGGTTTCCTAAACATCTTCCTAGATGAAGCTTTCCTAGCAAAACAAGCAGACGCAGCATTGGCTGACTCTCGCCTTGGTGTTGCCGTTGCTGAAACGCAAACTATTGTTGCGGATTACTCTGCGCCAAACGTTGCTAAAGAAATGCACGTTGGCCACCTACGTTCAACGATCATCGGTGATGCAGTTGTTCGTACTCTAGAATTCCTAGGCCACAACGTTATCCGTGCTAACCACATCGGCGACTGGGGTACTCAATTCGGTATGCTTATCGCAAACCTTGAGCGCGTTCAGGCTGAATCTGGTGAAGTTTCAATGGAACTTGCTGACCTTGAAGGCTTCTACCGTGAATCTAAAAAGCTTTACGATGAAGACGAAGAGTTCGCAGTTAAAGCACGTGGCTACGTTGTTAAACTGCAAAGCGGCGACGAGTTCTGCGCAGAAATGTGGAAGAAGCTTGTTGACGTTACAATGATTCAAAACCAACGCAACTACGATCGTCTAAACGTGTCTCTAACGCGTGATGACGTAATGGGCGAAAGCATGTACAACCACATGCTGCCAACTATCGTTGCGGATCTGAAAGAGCAAGGTCTTGCTAAAGAAGATGACGGCGCACAAGTTGTATTCCTAGACGAATACAAAAACAAAGATGGTGACCCAATGGGCGTTATCATCCAGAAACGTGACGGCGGCTTCCTTTACACAACAACCGACATTGCTTGTGCAAAATACCGTTTTGAAGAACTAGGCGCAGACCGCGTTCTTTACTTCATCGACTCACGTCAACACCAGCACCTAATGCAAGCTTGGACTATCGTTCGTAAAGCAGGTTACATCCCAGAATCTGTTTCTCTTGAGCACCACGCATTCGGCATGATGCTAGGTAAAGACGGTAAGCCATTCAAGACTCGTGCAGGTGGTACGGTTCGTCTTGCTGACCTTCTTGATGAAGCAGAAGTTCGTGCAGCACAGCTGATCGAATCTAAGAACCCTGAACTAGCAGAAGACGAGAAGAAAGCGATCGCAAACACAGTTGCAATGGCAGCGGTTAAGTACGCAGACCTTTCTAAGCACCGTACTACTGACTACGTGTTCGATTGGGACAACATGCTTGCGTTTGAAGGTAACACAGCACCGTACATGCAGTACGCGTACACTCGTGTTGCTTCTGTATTCGCTAAAGCTGGCGTTTCTATGGACTCTCTTGAAGGTGAAATCAAAATCACTGAAGAGAAAGAGAAAGCACTTATCGCGAAACTTCTACAATTTGAAGAAGCGGTACAGTCTGTTGCTCGTGAAGGTCAACCACACATCATGTGTAGCTACCTATTCGAACTAGCAGGTCAATTCTCTAGCTTCTACGAAGCATGCCCTATCCTAGTTGCTGAAGATGAAACTGTTAAACAGAGCCGTCTGAAGCTTGCTGCACTAACTGCGAAGACAATCAAGCAAGGTCTATCGCTTCTAGGCATCGATACTCTAGAGCGTATGTAAGCGATTCGAGATTCGAGATTCGAGATTCGAGATTCGAGATTCGAGATTCGAGATTCGAGATAATTAGAAAGGTTGACGTGAAAGCGTCAACCTTTTGTTTTATCTGGCGGTTACGTTTACTTAGCACGTTCTGTTACCCACCAACATCCTCAACAAGAGATCTCCTATTACGCTCCTTCGTCGCTCTAGGAGATGACGGGAATGGGAGTCGTGAATCCAAGACAGCATCAATGATGCACCATCACTCTCCTCCCCCGTCATTCCCTGCAGTGAAGGACGAACGTGACCGGGAATCTCCCAAAAATGCGTAACCACAGCAAACCAATTCGTTATCACTTTCCCAACCGTCACTCCCTACAGTGAGGGGCGAACGTGATAGGGAATATCCGAAAAGCACGTAACAACAGCAAACCAAATCGTTATCACTCTCCCCAACACGTCACTCCCTGCAGTGAGGAACGAACGCGATAGGGAGTATCCTAAAAGCACGTAACACCAACAAACCAATTCGTTGTCACTATCCCCACCCGTCATTCCCTACAGTGAGGGACGAACGTGATAGGGAATCTGCTTATTGAGAGCGAAGCGCTAGCCACATCTCTGTTCCAACCTTATACTCAAGTAAAACAATTAATTGGAAAGATCATGAGCTTCGAACTTCATCCTCAATTGGCAAAAGACACCACCGTTATTGGCGAATTCCCACTTAGCCTTGCACTTCTGCACAAAGACAACGCTGTACCTTGGGTTATCTTGGTACCAAAACGTGCCAACTTAAAAGAACTACACCACTTACCAATGAAAGAACAACAGCAGTTCTTACATGAGTCTCAAGCGGTAAGCCAAGCTCTAGAAGCCACATTCAAACCAGACAAACTAAACCTAGGCGCGCTAGGTAATATGGTGCCTCAACTGCACATTCACCATATTGCACGCTTCAAAGATGACATCGCATGGCCAGGTCCTGTATGGGGTAACACCAAAGGCGAGCAACGCAGTGAAGAAGATCAAGCCGCTATTCTGACCCGTATTCAAAACGTGCTGTCACTGAGCTCTATCTTCAAGAAAGCGTAATTCGAGCCTCTCGTTAAGCTTCAAACCAGAGAGTTCAGAAAAGACACATAACAAAAAACCGCTTATCTAAAATAGATAAGCGGCTTTTTAATTTTCTAACCTCGCCGTTTTCAACGAGTGTATGCAGATCTGAACTACATCATCACGTTAAGCGACAAACCATCTTGTTTGCTAATGGTGTAACGAATGCGCGTTGTATGACCATGCTTGTTAGTATCAACCAAGCGAGAAATTTTCCCTTTCTTGACCCACACACCCAACATCGCATCGACGCCATCTTCACTCATGCCAAACTTTGCAGCAAGCTCTTTACGAGCCGCGACACCTTGGCTGTCTATGTATTGATGAAGTTCAGTTAAGATCATACGACTTGCACCTCTAGCGCTTTCTGCTTGTTACCAATTTTCTTGAACACGCGATATGTCACCACAAAGCCACCAGCAATTACCACCATCCACACAGCACTTGTCACTGGGTGTGCAGCAAAGTTTGCCGCTTGGTAATAGAAAGTCGCACCGAAGTAGCCAAGCGCCATCGTCCAAACTGCAATGAAGCGTGCGAACGTCTGACCAAACTCACGTACATAAGCACCCATCGCAGCAACACAAGGCGTGTAAAGCAGGATAAGAATCAAGTATGCGAATGCCGCATGGCCAGAAACAAACTTGTCTTTCAGGTTACCAAAGATAGATGAATCGACTTCTTGATCTTCAGCCACTGAGCCAGAGTCTGATAAATCACCCACTTCAATACCTAGTGGATCTGAGTAGCTCAGACCAGACAGGTTTTCAGGAATCGTCATCACCGCTTCTTGCAAGCTTGCTGCTAAATCAAATTCAGCCGCTTCTTCATCAGAAGGCGTTGTGTATAGGCTGTTTAACGTACCTACAACGGCTTCTTTTGCGAAGATACCTGTAATGATACCAACCGTCGCAGGCCAGTTTTCTTCAGTAATACCAATTGGTTGGAACACAGGAGTCACAACTTGTGCCGCTTTAGACAACACAGAGTTCTCGCTGTCTTCATTACCGAAGCTGCCATCCATACCTAGCGAGTTCAAGAAGCTCAGGATTGCCACAACCATCACGATTGTTTTACCTGCACCAAGTACGAAACGCTTCAGTTTTTGCCATGTTTTTAGCATCACGTTTTGCACTGTCGGCAATTCGTAATCTGGCATTTCCATCACTAAGCTATCGCTGCTACCTGGGTAAATGGTGTTCTTAAGAAACAGACCCGTAAACACAGAAGCAACAATACCCATGATGTACAGAGCGAATACCACGTTTTGTCCAGCACCTGGGAAGAATGCAGCGGCGAACAGTGCGTATACCGGAAGACGAGCACCACATGACATAAACGGCGCCATTGATGCTGCCAGTTTACGTTCGCGTTCTTGGTCAAGAGTACGAGTTGCCATGATTGAAGGTACGTTACAGCCAAAACCAAGCACCAGTGGTACAAACGCTTTGCCCGGCAAACCAATCTTCTGCATTACTTTATCAAGTACAAATGCCGCACGCGCCATGTAACCTGAACTTTCAAGCACTGCTAAGAACAAGTAAAGAGCTGCAATAACCGGAATGAAGGTCGCAACGGTTTGAATACCACCACCGATACCATCAGCCAATATAGTGACTAGCCAAACAGGCAAATGACCATCTAATAAGTGATGTCCACCATCAACCAAGATTGCCCCAACACCGATATCAAAGAAGTCGATAAACGCACTACCGATATTGATAGAGAACATGAACATCAGGTACATGATCACAAAGAAGAAAGGAATACCGACCCATTTGTTCAGGATGAATTGGTCTGCTTTTTCTGTGAAGTTGCGGCTTAGCTTGCCTTCACTACGACGCACTCGTTTACAAAGGTCATGTAAGAATGTGTATTTCGCGTCAGCGACTGCAAGGTCGATATCAAAGTCAGCACCAAGACGTACGCCATCAATTTGAGTACGAGTTTGAGGAGCCAGTCCATTCAATACCAAGTAATCATTTTCTAAAGCACGAATTGCCAGAGCTCGGTGAGAAACATCAGCATCATCAAATTGTGATTCAACAGAAGGGATAAGAGCTTCTAATGCTGCGTCGTAATCAATAGAGATAGGATCAAGGCTCACACCTTGAACAAGCAATTTATGTAGGCGTTCTTTAAAGCGAACCACTTGGCCTTTGTCGTTTGCAGACAAGCTTAATACTGGACAACCAAGCTCTTTCTCAAGCGCTTTAAGGTTAATCACCTGACGCTCACGCTTTAGTACATCCATTTTGTTCAATACCACGATCATTGGGCGACCCAATTCTCGCAGTTGTAATGTCATGTATAAGCTTCGTTCCAGACAGCTTGCGTCTACCACATTGATGATCACGTCTGCCGGATGAGTAAGAACGGCGCGAGATGCTATCGACTCATCGATGCTGTTCGCGTCATTACCACTGTCTAGTGCGTAGATACCTGGTAAGTCGGTAAGCTGGAATTGATCACCAGCGTGCGAATATACGCCCGTCTTCTTTTCTACGGTTACACCAACCCAGTTACCAACGTGCTGTTTAGCACCAGTCAGTGCATTAAATAATGTTGTTTTACCACTATTCGGGTTACCAACGGTTAGAACTTGATAATCCATTTAGATAACCTCGATTTGTTCTGCGATGCTTTCACGAATGGCGATTGAAACCCCTCTCACTTCAACTTGAAGCGGATCACCCATAGGTGCACGACGAATCAGAGTCACCTCGGTTTTTGGCAACATGCCCATGACCATGAGTTTTTTTCTAACTTCTGGTGTTAAACCTGTTAGTGCAACAATAGAAGCCGCTTTGCCTTGCTCTAGTTGTGAGAGTTTCATAAGTACCCAATTCGTGACTGATAATGAGAAAGATTGTTATTACGAGCATGATACACATACATGACCACAATTCTATTGTGTGAAATCAATGTTTTCGAAAATACATGCTCGTAAATTTCGTTAAAAACGTTTACGTCAAAAACGTTACTTTCAACATACAACGAGAACTACCTCACTAGTACAAATTACCAAAAACAACAACAAACCATTAATTATCAACAGCTTAAGATAATGTCGGTTTTCTCATGGCCATCTGTCGTTAATTTTATAAGTAAAATAAGTGGGCAGACGTATAGTTACTCCATCGAAGAGAAACTCCTTCTCTTTAATTTTATTCCAGAGGTGATGTGGCTTGCCATATCACTCCGGCAGCAAGCGAAGGTGTCTTTGGCACCCGTGGTATAGTCCCCCCGGCTATACCACGATATTTTTTTTCTTCCTCTTGTTTATCCCAAACATATTTCTAAATTCCCAATTCTCGTATCTCGTATCTCGTATCTCGTATCTCGTATCTCGTATCTCGTATCTCGTAGGAGCATAAAAAAGCCCCGACACGAATGTCGAGGCTTAGAGTATATTTATCGATGTGAAAGTAGAGTGAATCCGCGTGCACTACTCTTCGTTGTTTTCAGCAAACTTAGACGGAGACATACCAAAGTGATGCTTAAACCTTTGGCTAAAGTAAGAAGGGTCATTGAAGCCCGAGTCAAACGCAACGTCTGAGATCTTCTCTCCTGCAAGTAACCGCTCACATGCATGTTCGAGACGCACTTCATTCAAGTGTTCTTTAAATGTCTTGTTGTAAGCCAACTTAAATCGCCTCTGTAAACTTCTCTCCGACATGAACAGATACTTAGCAGCAGTTGCAGTGCCGAACTCTGCATCAGCGTAGTGCGCACTGACAAGCTGCGACACTTTATTTTTCCATTCTTGTTCAGCGGTCAGCTTTTGTTGTTCTGGTGTTGAAGCCGCAAGCTTAATGGTTTCAATCTGTTCTATGGTGCTTGCCTCAAGATCATCCAACATCTGATATTCAATCGGCCAAGAAAGCTGAACCTTGTTCTGAGAATCAGACACAAAGGCGTTCAACTCACCACCGCTCTGATTCATCAATAAAGGAAGCTTCTCAATATTAAGGTCGGTCGACTTACCGTTGTTATCACTGATGCTTGACGCTAATTTAGGGAAAGGCATCCCATGATCTCGAATCGTAACAACAAGGTGCCCTTTTACTTCTTCAACTAGCACAACCATGCTCTGCGACTTAAAGTTACGTTTGATGATGCTCGCCACTAGGCTATTGAAGATAATATCGAGATTAAAATACAGTAAGGAGACATGTCGCTGCTTGGTCTCAACTTTAATGTCCAGTTCAATGCCGGCTTTCGCTAAATCATCTTTCCAAGCCTTAAGCACCGATTCCAAGATTAAAATCATGTCATAACAAACCGCGCCCTCACCTTGCTGGCTATTACTCAACTGAGCTAAGCCATTCTTCAAGGTCAAGATAGGTGACTTCCCTTGTTCATCATTCCAATTCGGGAGCATGGCCGCGATATTATTCACTTCAGAAGAGAGTTCTTTAGCGGTGTGAGACACAAGCGCATTTTTAACCGATAGCTGCTTTTTAAGCTGTTGATTGGTCGTCAACAAGATACGACTCTGATGTCTCAGCTGATCCGTTTTTAGTGCAACTTGCGCCTTTAAGTGTCTGTTGGCAAAAGTAACATAACGGGAACGCCAAAAAACCAAGATAATCACGACACAGATGAGCAAGATAAGAGAACTCGCTGCCGCCCAATTACTCAGATACCAAGGTTCTGCAATCGAGAAGCTTTGATTGGTTGAGACAAAACGATAATGCGAGTCCTTCACTGGCTTTACTTCGAGTGTGTAGTCCCCAGGGAGAAGATGATCGAGCGTTAACAAGCCCCCTTCAAACTCACTCCAGGGTTCATCATCACTCAGTCGATATTCCATAGCAGGAGCAAAAGTCGCTGGTAGAATACCTAGCTTGAAGCCAATCGATGAACCATAAGGGATCTCAGCTAAGTCGGCAGTCTTACCACCCAAGGATACCGTTTGTTGGTCGACACTAATCTTACTCAGCAATGCACGACTATGAGGGGTCGTGGATACCAATAACTCATTCGATAATGCACTCACCACACCATACTTTGAGCCTAAAACGAGCCGTGAAGATTGACTCTCTTCACTGTAAAACAACGCACACGCACCTTCAGCCAGTTCGTTGGTAATCAATCCAAAAGGAGAGCCGATGTGTTTATGCAGTTGACCATCTAAACCGTAGTAACTGATGCCTTTCGAAGACCCTAACCACACGCCATTGTCATCGCTGATCAAACAGTTAGGGCTAATGTTATCTTCAACGAGGGTGATCTCTTGAATCGCTGAACTGTCATATGGAATTCGATACACGCCGTAACTGCCTGCGAACCATTGCGCCCCATCTTTGGCTTTTTCAATATCGACGACTTTGCCAAATCGTTCGCTTGAGCGACTAAAGCTGATTCGCTTATCAATAAAAGAATAGAAACCGTGGTCTGTGCCTATATAGACTCGACCTTGCAACCCTATATTGAGATCGGTGATTTTAGCTGGCAAAAACTTATCGACTAACCAATCAATGCCATAGCCCGTTAAATTCATCGTATCAACGGAAAGAGAATAAAGGTTCTGCCCAGAGGTCATCCAAAGCAGGTTGTTAGATTGGAGCGCAAAATTCTCAACGTGCACTCCATCGATCGCTCTCGGTAAATCGAGTGCTTCAGGTTCTAGTGTATCGGTATTAAAGCTAATAATGCCTTCTTCGGTCGCCAACCAAATTGAAGATCCAAAGATGACAAAATCCTGAACTGAATTCGAATAGACACGAACCGGACGCTCTTCGCTTTGAGAATCGACAAAATAGAGCCCCATTGAAGAAGCAACCCAAGATAAGTGGTCACTAACAGGTTGCACTTTGTTGATCACCACACTGCTCGAGTGCATCCCCATTCCGGTTAATGGTGTTCTTGAGAATGTCTTACTGAACAGTGAGAAATAGCGGATACCATTATTAGTCGCCACCCACATGCCACCAGCGTGGTCGTTAATTAATGAGTATATTTTCTCACCCGGTAACGAGAAGTCTTGGTTAGTCGCCTGATCGAATCGCTTAATGTGCCCCGTAATAAAGTTGTAACTAATTAAGCCGTGCTCGGTACCTATCCAATATTGGTCTGAGGTTTCAGCCAGTGAAAGAACATGAGAGCCACTGACTTTTACCTCTTTCTCTGGATTCGCAAGATCGACGATCACCGCCCCCTTCAAGGTGCCAATCACTAACTCACGTCTCGCATTCGAAAAATAGACCGTCTCTATATGATTCTTCTCTGATGCTGTGACATGGGTAAATTCTTGATTTTCAGAAAGGTAAACGCCTGAACTGGTCGCTAGCACCCATTTTGATAGTACCCACTCAGCGTCATTGATCGAAATGTCACTGCTGTTGTTGTAGCGATACAACTTGAGCAATGAGTAGGTATTAAATTCTAAGGTTTGAGTATTGTAGGTGTAAAAATTACTGCCATCGGTCACCCATATATGGTCGCCGGACGCACCTATGTTCGAGATCTCAGCGCCTGGGCTTAAGCTAAACGCCAGTTCGTTACCAATGCCCGGACTGTGTCGGTACACTTCATTATCGAAAAAAGTCCAAAACTCATCATTCAGGAACGCCACGTTTTCAGAGGAAAACTGCAACAAACTGCCCTTTCTCGGAAGCAGTGTTCGTCCATCATAAAAAAGCACTTTTCCATGAACATCATGGACCCAAAGCCCACCTCCAGCACCGAGGTATAGATTTTTGGCCGCAAGAAAGTTCCCTTGCGCTTGAACGGGCAAAGGGTAGAAAACAGAAGGTGATGTATTTACCGCAAGAACGCTAAATGAAATGCTCATTAACATGAACATTCTGAAGATAATCTGATACAACTTTTAATCCTGAACAGCAACAACACGTGAAATTTCGTTAACCACAACGGCTTATCGTTGCTTCAACAAAAACTGAGTTTTTTTGTGCTTATTATTATCTTTCTATTTTAGCGGAAATTAACAAAGGAGAAAGGAGGTTTGCGATTTGTTGGAAGGTTTTATCTTAGCGGTCACGAAAATGCCGCAAAAAGCGGCATGATTCATAAATTAACGAGAGCAAAGTAGAGTAAGGAATACTCCCTAGCGATTACTTAGCGCTTAGGCAGCTCGTGTAGCTGTCTGTAACTTGTTGAAGAAAATCGAAATAACTTCCGCTCTTCACTTCAACGGTTGAACCGATTGGATCAAGTTGACCTTGCTTCGCATTGCTTCCGCGCGTCACTGATTCGATGACAGCAGGCGTAAACTGAGGCTCAGAGAACACACACTGAACATTCTCACGTACTAGGGTTTTCTTGATAGCAATTAGGCTTTTTGCACCCGGTTTACGTTCAGGGCTTACCGTGAAGTGACCTAGGTTATTCAACTCAAACTCTTGCTCAAAGTAGCCATACGCATCATGGAACACGTAGTAACCTTTATCTTTTACTGGCGCAAGTTGCTCGCGAATTGACTGCTGTTTTTCTTTCAGAGTAATCAAGAATGAATCTAAGTTCTCTTGATACGCCATTGCGTTATCAGGATCAGATTCAATCAACTTAGCTGAGATGTATTTTGCAGCTACCTCAACTTGATCGATGCCTAACCAGAAGTGAGGGTCATGACTGCCGTGGTTATGGCCTTCATGAGCATCGTGATCATGCTCTTCATGTCCGAACTCTCTCAAGTTAATGCCAGGGATCTCACTGATCTGGATAACGTTCTCTTTTGAACCAATCACTTTCGTCAAGAAAGCTTCTAGGTCAGGGCCGAACCAAACGACCATGTCTGCACTGTGAACCTTTTTCACATCAGATGGCTTAAGCGCATAATCGTGCGGTGAAGCGTTGCTGTTCATCAACACGCCCGGTTCACTAACGCCTTGCGTTAATTCCGTCACAATCATTTGAATTGGTTTAAAACTTGTTAAAATAGTATTGGCACTTGCAACACTTGGCGCTAAAAGCAAAGTAGCAAGTATAAAAGATGAACGTGACATAATCCCTCGATAATAGAAAAGTAGCTTAGGCTTGAGGTAAATGTTACATTATAACATTAGCGAATTGCAAATGAGTTCTATTCATGGATAACTTAATCCAACTAGATTCTGTGAGCGTCGAATTTGACGGTCGAAAAGTTTTAGACAACATCTCTCTAAATTTAGAGCGTGGCAGAATCACTACCCTAATTGGGCCAAATGGCGCGGGAAAATCAACCTTAGTTAAGGTACTACTAGGGCTCCAGCACAAATATTCCGGAAAGATCACCAAATCAAAAAAACTAAAAATTGGTTACGTTCCTCAAAAGCTAAAGTTGAACGACTCTCTGCCTCTTAATGTAGAGCGTTTTCTTAAGCTAACCGGAAAATTCAGCAAACAAGAAATTCTAGAATCTTTGATGCTAGTGGGCGCTGAACACCTGATGAAAAGTAATATGCATCAATTGTCCGGTGGCGAAAACCAACGCGTGCTGATCGCTCGCTCTCTTTTGAAAAGACCCGATCTGCTCGTTCTTGATGAACCCGCACAAGGTGTTGATGTACAAGGCCAAATCGATCTTTACGACCTGATAGATTCCATTCGTCACCGCTTCGGTTGCGCTGTGTTTATGGTTTCACATGACTTGCATTTAGTGATGGCAAAAACAGACGATGTGATCTGTTTACATCACCACATCTGTTGCTCTGGTGCACCGGCTGATATTAAACATCATCCTTCTTATATCGCGCTATTTGGTACTGCGGTTCAAGAGAGTTTGGCTTTCTACCACCACCAACATGACCACCATCACCATGACTTGGCAGGCCAGCCAGTTTCTGGGGATGTGCACGACTGCTCCAACCATAAACACGGACATCACCACTAATGCTTGAGTTTCTTCTACCTTCTATTCTTGCAGGCTTAGGCATTGCTCTTATTGCTGGCCCACTGGGTTCGTTCGTGGTGTGGCGCAAGATGGCTTACTTTGGTGACACGCTTGCACACGCCTCTCTAATGGGCTTAGCGCTTGGCTTCCTGTTCAACATTAACTTGTACTTTGCGTTACTGATCTGTTGTTTGATGCTGGCTGTGTTGCTCGTGACATTGCAAAAACAAAAGCTAGTCGCGACCGATACCCTACTCGGTATTTTGGCGCACAGTGCGCTATCACTCGGTTTGGTTGCTGTCAGCTTCTTAGATAATGTGCGCGTTGATCTGATGAGCTACCTATTTGGTGACTTGCTGGCGGTATCTCCGACTGATTTAGTATTCATCTATGCGGGTGCTGCTGTGATAGGGCTGGTACTGGCTATCTTTTGGCGACCACTATTATCAACAACCGTTAACGAAGATCTCGCGGCTGTTGACGGCATCAACATCGATTTAATGCGTCTGATTTTGATGCTGCTTGTTGGTATCGTGATTGCTGTCGGTATGAAGTTTGTGGGTGCGTTGATCATGACATCGCTACTGATTATTCCTGCAGCAACGGCAAGGAAGTTCTCCAATACACCTGAGCAGATGGCATTCCTCGCATCGATTATTGGCTCTATCTCTGTATTCGGTGGATTAAGCTTGTCTTGGTTCTATGACACGCCTGCAGGCCCTTCTGTGGTTATCAGTGCAGCTGCGATGTTTATGCTATCTCAAATGGTGAAGACCCGAGCGTAGTCATACGATTCGTATCTCGTATCATTGAAAACATACAAAAAAGGCTTGGTCAGTGACCAAGCCTTTTTAATATCGTTCAGTTAACTTCTATCTCATTCGATAAAAGTTAGCTGATTACCAACCTGTGATTTCACGTAGGCCTTTACCGATGTCAGCAAGAGACTTAACTGTCTTAACGCCTGCTGCTTCTAGTGCCGCGAATTTATCTTCAGCAGTGCCTTTACCGCCAGAGATGATTGCGCCTGCGTGGCCCATACGTTTACCCGGAGGAGCAGTAACACCAGCGATGTAAGAAACAACTGGTTTAGTTACGTTCGCTTTGATGAACTCAGCCGCTTCTTCTTCCGCAGTACCACCGATTTCACCAATCATTACGATTGCTTCAGTCTCTGGGTCTTCTTGGAAAAGTTTTAGGATATCAATGAAGTTTGAACCTGGGATTGGGTCACCACCGATACCAACACATGTAGACTGACCAAAGCCTTCATCTGTTGTTTGCTTAACTGCTTCGTATGTCAGAGTACCTGAACGAGATACGATACCTACTTTACCCTTCTTGTGGATATGACCAGGCATGATACCAATCTTACACTCGTCTGGAGTGATAAGACCTGGACAGTTAGGACCGATCATGCGAACGCCAGTTTCTTCTAGCTTCACTTTAACGTCGATCATGTCTGTTGTAGGGATACCTTCAGTGATCGTTACAATCAGTTCGATACCTGCATCAATCGCTTCTAGGATTGCATCTTTACAGAAAGGAGCTGGTACGTAGATAACTGTTGCTGTTGCGCCAGTTACTTCTACTGCTTCACGTACTGTGTTGAATACTGGAAGGCCTAGGTGAGTTTGACCACCTTTACCAGGTGAAACACCACCAACCATTTGCGTACCGTATGCGATAGCTTGGTCTGAGTGGAATGTACCTTGACCGCCAGTGAAACCCTGACAGATTACTTTAGTGTCTTTGTTAATTAATACAGACATTATTTAGCCTCCGCAGCAGCAACAACTTTCTGAGCAGCATCTGTTAGAGATTCAGCTGCAATGATATCAACATCAGAATTAGCAAGTACTTCGCGACCTAGGTCTGCGTTAGTACCTTCTAGACGAACAACTACAGGAACTGTTACGCCAACTTCTTTAACCGCACCGATAATACCTTCAGCGATCATGTCACAACGAACGATGCCACCGAAGATGTTTACTAGTACAGCTTTAACATTGTCATCAGAAAGGATGATCTTGAATGCTTCAGCTACACGTTCTTTTGTCGCGCCGCCGCCTACATCAAGGAAGTTTGCTGGCTTACCGCCGTGTAGGTTTACGATATCCATCGTACCCATCGCAAGGCCTGCACCGTTAACCATACAGCCAACGTTGCCATCTAGTGCTACGTAGTTCAGTTCCCACTGTGCTGCGTGTGCTTCGCGCTCATCTTCTTGAGATGGATCGTGCATTTCACGTAGTTTAGGCTGACGGTACATCGCATTTGAGTCGATGTTGATCTTGCCGTCTAGACAAAGCAGGTTGCCTTCGCCAGTAATTACAAGCGGGTTGATTTCTAGTAGAGCTAGGTCGTACTGAGAGAACATTTGGCCAAGACCCATGAAGATCTTAACGAACTGTTTAATTTGATCGCCAACTAGACCAAGTTTGAACGCAAGTTCACGGCCTTGGTAAGCTTGAGGGCCCACTAGAGGATCGATCGCTGATTGGTGAATCAACTCTGGAGTTTCTTCAGCGATTTTCTCAATGTCCACACCGCCTTCAGTTGACGCCATGAATACAATTTTGCGCGTTGCACGGTCAACAACAGCACCTAGGTAAAGCTCGTTAGCAATGTTCGATGCTTCTTCAACTAGGATCTTTGTTACAGGCTGACCATTAGCGTCTGTTTGGTAAGTTACTAGTTTTTTGCCTAGCCACTTTTGTGCAAACTCTTTAACGCCTTCTTTCGTGTCATGTAGCTCTACGCCACCCGCTTTACCGCGGCCACCAGCGTGTACTTGACACTTAACGACTTTCTTGGCTGTACTGATACGACCTGCAGCTTCGAAAGCTTCTTGTGCAGTATCACATGCGAAACCTTCTGGTACAGGCAAACCGAATTCTGCAAACAGCTGTTTGGCTTGGTATTCATGCAAATTCATTTTGATATTCCGTTTATTTTCCCTTAAGGGATTATTATTTCCATAACGACACAGTTTCCTGTGTTACGTCTGTAGGGTCTTCTCAAATAAACTGCTGTCCATTTTCTAATGGCTTTACAGTTCAAGTGAAGGCCAGACGTTGAGCAGCCTAGCCTTTGAAACTTTTTACGTCTAGCTAACTGGGCTAACTAGACGTTTTAGCGATACTAAACGTCTAATAGCAGACGTGCAGGATCTTCTAGTAACTCTTTGATGGTCACTAGGAAGCCAACTGATTCACGGCCATCGATTAGACGGTGGTCGTAAGAAAGCGCTAGGTACATCATTGGTAGAATCTCTACCTTGCCGTCAACAGCCATTGGACGATCTTGGATTTTGTGCATACCCAGGATTGCCGCTTGAGGCGGGTTGATGATTGGCGTAGACATTAGAGAACCAAATACACCACCGTTTGTGATAGTGAAGTTACCGCCCATCAGCTCATCAACAGTTAGCTTGCCGTCGCGGCCTTTGATTGCTAGCTCTTTGATGCCTTTTTCGATGTCAGCGAAACCTAGTGTGTCACAGTCTTTCAGTACTGGAGTTACTAGACCACGTGGCGTTGATACTGCCATGCTGATGTCGAAGTAGTTGTGGTAAACGATATCTGTACCGTCGATAGAAGCGTTCACTTCTGGGAAACGTTTTAGCGCTTCTGTTACTGCTTTCACGTAGAAAGACATGAAGCCAAGACGCGTGTCGTGACGCTTCTCGAATTGGTCTTTGTACTGCTTACGAAGGTCCATGATTGGCTTCATGTTCACTTCGTTGAAAGTAGTCAGCATTGCTGTGCTGTTCTTCGCTTCTAGAAGACGATTTGCAACTGTCTTACGTAGGCGAGTCATAGGCACGCGTTTTTGGCTACGAGCTGCTGCTGGCGCTTCAACTGCTGGTGCAGATGCTGCTGCCGGAGCCGCTTTTGCTGCTGCTAGGTGTGCGTCGATGTCTTCACGAGTAATACGACCACCAACACCAGTGCCTTTAACGTCAGCTGGTTGTAGGTTGTGCTCTGCAAGCAAGCGACGAACAGCTGGGCTTAGTGCGTCGTTGCTCTCTTCTGTAAGAGCCGCTTTGTGGCGCTTATCAGGAGAAGCTTCTGTATCTTCAGTTGTATCTTTCGTTGGTTCACCAGCGACAGCACCCGGCTTGATTTTAGCCAGAAGCTGTTTAGAAAGTACTGTAGCACCTTCTTCTTCGATGATAGCTTCCAGAACACCCGCTTCAGGAGCCGGTACTTCTAGAACTACTTTATCTGTTTCGATATCTACAATGACTTCATCACGTGCAACCGCTTCGCCCGGTTTTTTGTGCCAAGTAGCAACTGTTGCATCAGCCACAGATTCAGGTAAATCTGGAACCAGAATTTCAATTGTCATGTGCGTATTTTCCTTTTACTTCTAGTTCTTAAGTAGGGTCAAAGCGTCGTCAACTAACGCTTTTTGTTGTTTCAAGTGTACCGACATATAGCCAACAGCTGGTGATGCTGATGCAGGACGACCTGCGTATTGAATATCAGCACCCACTGGGATAGCAGCTCGGAAATTATGTTGGCTACTGTACCAAGCACCTTGGTTTTGTGGCTCTTCTTGACACCAAACGTAATCGACTACATTCGTGTACTGTGCAATTGCAGCTCTCACGTCCTCGTAAGGGAACGGGTAAAGTTGCTCAATACGCACAATAGCGACATCGTCTTGCTCGTTCTTACGTCTTTGGTCAAGCAGGTCAAAGTAAACCTTACCTGAACAGAACACGACGCGTTTTACGTTCTCAGGAGCCAGATCATCAATTTCTGCGATAGCTGGTTGGAACGTACCTTCTGCCAAATCTTCAAGAGAAGAAGTACACAGAGGATGACGAAGCAATGACTTAGGTGACATTACGATCAGAGGACGACGCATTGGTCGAACAACCTGACGGCGAATCATGTGGTAAACCTGAGCCGGTGTTGAAGGAACAACAACCTGCATGTTTTGTTCAGCACATAACTGAAGGTAACGCTCAAGACGTGCAGAAGAGTGCTCTGGGCCTTGACCTTCATAACCGTGAGGAAGCAGCATAGTTAGACCACATAGACGTGCCCACTTTTGCTCACCTGACGAAATAAATTGGTCGATAACAACTTGTGCACCGTTTGCGAAGTCACCAAATTGTGCTTCCCAAAGGGTTAGACCGCTTGGCTCTGCTGTTGCGTAACCATACTCAAATGCCAGTACCGCTTCTTCAGACAATACCGAGTCAAACACTTGGAATGGCCCTTGCTTGTCATGGATGTTCGCAAGAGGAACATACGTGCTTGCATCTGATTGGTTATGCAGTACTGAGTGACGGTGGAAGAACGTACCACGACCAGAATCTTGGCCAGAGATACGAATACGCTTACCGTCATCAACCAGTGTTGCGTAAGCCAGAGTTTCAGCCATACCCCAATCGACTTGTTTCTCACCATTCACCATGGCAGTACGATCGTTGTACAGTTTATTGACTCGGCTTTGCAGCTTATGGCTGTCTGGGTATTGGCAAAGTTTGGTACCAAGCTCTTTCAGGCGCTCGATATCAATCTTGTTATCCCATTCGATGTTCCAGTCGTGACCTAGGTAAGGAGACCAGTCCACAGAGTGTAGTGCCATTGGGCGCCACTCTTTAACCACAACTTCACCGTGATCAAGTGCATCACGATATTCGTTAACTAGTTGAGTTGCTGTATCAATACCAAACTCACCGCGCTCCATTAGCACGTCAGCGTAAAGCTTACGTGGTGTTGGGTGCTTCTTGATTTTTTGGTACATCAGAGGCTGTGTTGCATTCGGCTCATCGGCTTCGTTGTGACCGTGGCGACGGTAACAAACCAAATCAATAACAACATCACGCTTAAACGTATTACGGTAATCCAATGCAAGACGCGCAACGAACGCAACCGCTTCTGGATCATCAGAGTTAACGTGGAAAATCGGAGCCTGAACCATCTTCGCGATATCAGTACAGTACATCGTAGAACGAGTATCGCGTGGGTTAGACGTTGTAAAACCGACTTGGTTGTTTACAACGATACGAACCGTACCACCTACACAGAAACCACGAGCTTGAGACATGTTGAACGTCTCTTGTACTACACCCTGACCAGCGATAGCTGAGTCACCGTGGATAGTAATTGGAAGTACACGGCTACCATCACTATCACCAAGGCGATCTTGACGTGCTCGTACTGAACCGATAACTACCGGGTTTACGATTTCTAAGTGAGATGGGTTAAATGCAAGTGCTAAGTGGACGTTGCCGCCTGGCGTTGCGAAGTCAGCAGAGAAGCCTTGGTGGTATTTCACATCACCAGTACCCCACGTGTCATCGTGCTTGCCCGCAAATTCGTCAAACAGGTCTTGTGGCTTTTTACCAAGCACGTTGACCAACATGTTTAGACGACCACGGTGAGCCATACCAACAACAACTTCACGCATGCCTTGTCCGCCAGCATGACGAATAATTTCTTTCGTCATTGGGATAAGCGCATCACCACCTTCCAATGAGAAGCGTTTTGCGCCTGGGAATTTCGCACCAAGATAGCGCTCAAGACCTTCAGCTGCAGTTAGCTCTTCTAGGAAAGCTTGCTTTTCTTCTTTATTGAAAGAGGGTTGACCAGATACAGACTCTAAACGTTGTTGAATCCAACGCTTTTGCTCTGTATTTGTCATGTGCATGTATTCAGCACCAATAGAACCACAATAAGTCTGCTTTAGAGATTTGTATAAATCTTTAAGTACCATCGTCTCTTGGCCAATCGCGTAAGAGCCGACGTTAAACGTCTCATTGAGGTCATCTTCGGTAAGAGTGTGGAAAGAAGGATCCAGCTCTTCAACTGTATCTCTTTTCCATAAACCTAGGGGGTCTAGATTTGCTGATTGATGCCCTCGGAATCGATAAGCATTAATTAGTTGCAGAACCTTTACTTGTTTCGCATCGACATCTGGATCACTAACTTGGACACTGTAATGCTTTGTTTCTTGAGCGAGTCGACGGAAGTATTCACGAACACGAGAGTGTGGTTGTTCCACTGTCTCTGAAGCTTGCACAGGCAGTTCTTCAAAAACACTTCTCCATTCGTCACTTACCGAATCTGGGTCACTTAGATACAGTTCATAGAGTTCTTCTACGTACGTTGCATTGGCGCCAGCCAAGTGTGAAGACTCGAGCCATGCCTTCATCACGCCGTTGTGCATATTTTCCCTTAACCAGTAGTTTTCACGTTTGCTGCGGTCTATGCCGAGCTATTAAAAGGCCGCCCCAAAACTTCTAGGGCGGCAATTTTTATATAACTTAAACCGAACGATTCACCAACATGGTCTTGATGTGACCAATAGCTTTCGTCGGATTTAATCCCTTAGGACAAACACTTACACAATTCATGATGCCATGGCAACGAAAAACGCTAAATGCATCATCAAGATCGGACAAACGTTCGTCTGTCGCTGTATCTCGGCTATCAATTAGCCAACGGTACGCTGCAAGTAGGCCTGCTGGTCCGATGAATTTGTCAGGGTTCCACCAGAACGATGGGCAAGATGTTGTACAACATGCACACATGATACATTCGTACAATCCATCTAAATGCGCGCGCTCATCAGGGCTTTGTAAGTTTTCACGTGCCGGTGGTACATTGCCATCAGACACTAAGAATGGCTTCACTTTCTCGTAGTTATCGTAGAACTGAGTCATGTCTACAATCAGGTCACGAACAACAGGCAGACCAGGCAGCGGACGAATCACAATCTTGTCTTGGCCAGAAAGCGCAGACAATGGAGTGATACAAGCCAGACCGTTTTTACCATTCATGTTCAAACCATCCGAACCACATACACCTTCACGGCATGAGCGACGGAATGAGATAGTTGGATCTTGCTCTTTCAACAGAATAAGCGCGTCCAAAAGCATCATGTCTGAACCTTCATCCACCTCTAGGGTGTATTCCTTCATGTAAGGCTTCTGGTCAACATCTGGGTTGTAACGGTATAAAGAGAAATTCAGTTTCATGGTCATATCTCCTTAGTACGTACGTGCTTTTGGTGGGAACGCTTCACGATGGATTGGCTCCATGTTTACACCACGCTTAGTCATGCTCTCTGACTCTGGGTTGTAAAGAGAGTGGCATAGCCATTGCTCATCATCACGGTCAGGGAAATCGAATCGAGCGTGTGCGCCACGGCTCTCTGTACGGAAGTTTGCAGCAACCGCTGTTGCGAATGCAGTTTCCATCAGGTTTTCAAGCTCTAGACACTCGATACGTTGAGTGTTGAACTCTGTCGACTTGTCAGATAGGTGTGCATTCTTCAGGCGCTCGCGAATCGCTTTAAGCTCTTCTAGGCCTTCAGCCATTGCTTTGCCTTCACGGAATACTGAGAAGTTATTCTGCATACATTGTTGAAGATCTTTACGGATTTGCGCTGGATCTTCGCCGTCAGTACTATTTTCCCAACGGTTGTAACGTTCTAGAGAACGCTCAATATCTGCTTCAGTTGCTGGTTTCGCTTCGTCTTGCTTCTTCAGAGTCTCACCTAGGTGTAGACCTGTTGCACGACCAAATACCACCAAATCAAGTAGTGAGTTACCACCTAGACGGTTTGCACCGTGTACTGATACTGATGCGATTTCACCACAAGCAAATAGACCTTGGATTTCAACATCAGTGCCATCTTCAGTTTGCTTAATAGCTTGACCAGAAACTTGTGTTGGAACACCACCCATCATGTAGTGACATGTAGGGATTACTGGAATTGGCTCTTTTACTGGATCAACGTGAGCAAAGGTACGAGACAATTCACATACACCAGGAAGACGAGATTCAAGTGTCTCTTTACCTAGGTGATCAAGCTTCAGCTTGATGTGTGGACCCCAAGGACCATCGCAGCCGCGACCTTCACGGATTTCAACCATCATTGAACGAGCAACTACATCACGACCTGCTAAGTCTTTAGCATTTGGTGCGTAACGTTCCATGAAGCGTTCGCCGTCTTTATTAAGAAGGTAACCACCTTCACCACGACAACCTTCCGTTACCAATACACCTGCGCCAGCGATACCCGTTGGGTGGAACTGCCACATTTCGATGTCTTGCATTGGAACGCCAGCACGAATCGCCATGCCAACACCATCACCAGTGTTAATGTGTGCGTTAGTTGTCGAAGCGTAGATACGACCAGCACCACCAGTAGCAAGGATTGTTGCCTTCGCTTTGAAGTAGCAAACTTCGCCCGTTTCCATACAAAGCGCAGTTGTACCTAAGATTGCACCGTCTTCGTTCTTAACAAGATCCAGTGCATACCACTCAGAGAAAACCGTCGTTTTGTGCTTAATGTTTTGTTGGTAAAGCGTATGAAGCAGTGCGTGACCAGTACGGTCGGCTGCAGCTGCGGTACGAGCCGCTTGCTCACCACCAAAGTTTTTAGATTGACCACCGAAAGGACGTTGGTAAATAGTGCCGTTCTCGAAACGAGAGAAAGGCAGGCCCATTTTTTCAAGTTCGATTACCGACTCAGGACCGTTTTTACACATGTATTCGATAGCGTCTTGGTCACCGATGTAATCAGAACCTTTAACGGTGTCGTACATGTGTTGTTCCCAATGGTCTTCGTGCGCGTTACCAAGAGCAACAGTGATGCCGCCTTGTGCTGAAACCGTATGAGAACGAGTAGGGAAAACTTTAGAAAGCAATGCACAAGATAGGCCTTGCTCAGAAATTTGCAGTGCGGCACGCATACCTGCACCACCAGCGCCGATAACTACGGCATCAAACTCACGAACAGGAATAGTCACTTACGCACCCCACAAAATAAACAGACCAGAGAAGAAATATCCAAGAAGAACTGCAACAACACCGACTTGAAGACCAACACGCAGTTTTGCACATTTGATGTAGTCAGTTAGTACTTGCCATAGGCCGATCCACGCGTGAACCAAAACAGAAGTAAGCGCTAACATGGTGAAGACTTTAGTGAAGGTTCCACCAAAGAATTGCGTCCAAGATGCGTAAGAGATATCACCAGAGAAAGCACAGAAGCTCACTAGGTAGATAGTGTAAAGAGTCATAATGATGGCAGTTGCACGAATCAGTAGATAATCATGAACACCATTACGACCAAAAGTAGAAACGTTGTTTACCATACTAAGATCCCCGCTAGTAGAGACAATACCGCCGTTGCTGCGAATGCAACCTTAGCGCTCTTAGCGCCAGATTCCAGCTCTTCAAAGTGACCTAAGTCCATAAGAAGGTGACGAATACCACCAGCAATGTGGTAAGCCAAAGCGGTTAGAATGCCCCACAGAATAAACTTCACGAAGAAACCGTCGACAATGTCGCTAGCTTCCATAAAGCCTACTGGGGATGAGAGGGAAGTGGATAGTAACCAAAGCAGAATTCCAATCGCGACAAAAGTTATCACCCCAGACACACGGTGTAGGATGGAAGCTATTGCAGTGATAGGAAAGTGGATGGTCTGTAAATCTAAATTAACAGGTCTTGTCTTTCTTTCTTTCACGGGCTTGCTCACTCAGCTCCATTGAGCATTATGGTCATTAAATAACCTTATGATATTGTTATGGACAAAATTTGATCGCAAACCTTCAAAATTTAACATTAACTTAACAAATAACTGAAGTTGAGCCTTAGATAATTGTAAAATAATTGTTAACTGCCAGATTAAGAAAGACACCTCACATTTCTTCTTAGCCTTGCATTTATAAGGTTTTAACCAAACTTTTCAGCGCCACTATACGGCTGGCAACATTCTAATACAATTGATGTAACAAATAATGCTACACAGACCAGATTTTTAACGAATTTAATGTAAAAAACACTAACAAGTGCACACAAAGCTGTAGAAAAATTGACTTTCCCACGTAAGACCAGTAAAAAAATGGCACATAAACATCCTGGACGGATTAATAATAAACAAAGGAGATTGTTATGGCGGATAAGAAAGCTACCCTTCACATTGAAGGTCAAGCGCCAATCGAGCTGCCGATTACGGAAGGTGTACTTGGTACTCCAGTGATCGATGTTCGTACACTAGGTTCTAATGGTTTTTTCACTTTTGACCCTGGTTTTCTTGCCACTGCATCTTGTGAGTCTCAAATCACTTTTATTGACGGTGGAAAAGGTATCCTTCTACACCGTGGTTACCCAATTGACCAACTTGCCAATAACGCTGATTACTTAGAAGTATGTTACATACTTCTTTACGGTGAAGCCCCATCTCGAGCTGAATACGAAAAGTTCAAGACTACCGTGACACGTCACACTATGGTGCATGAGCAGATTGCTAGTTTCTTCCACGGCTTCCGTCGTGATGCTCACCCTATGGCTGTAATGTGTGGTGTTGTAGGCGCTCTAGCGGCGTTCTACCACGACTCACTTGATATCAACAACGATACACACCGTGAGATTGCGGCTTACCGCCTGATTTCAAAAATGCCGACACTGGCAGCAATGTGTTACAAATATTCAATCGGTCAGCCGTTTATCTACCCACGTAACGACTTAGGCTACGCTGAAAACTTCTTACACATGATGTTTGCAAACCCATGTGAAGAGTACGAAGTGAACCCTATTGTTGCTCGTGCAATGGATAAAATCTTCACACTACACGCTGATCACGAACAGAACGCTTCAACGTCTACAGTACGTCTGTCTGGTTCATCTGGTGCTAACCCGTTTGCGTGTATCGCAGCAGGTATCGCATCACTTTGGGGCCCAGCTCACGGCGGCGCAAACGAAGCTTGTCTACGTATGCTTGAAGAGATCGGTAGCGTAGATAACATTGAAGAATACGTTGCGAAAGCAAAAGACAAAGATGACCCATTCCGTTTGATGGGCTTCGGTCACCGTGTTTACAAGAACTACGATCCACGTGCAACGGTAATGCGCGAAGCGTGTCACGAAGTACTGAAAGAGCTAAACATCCAAGATCCACTACTTGACGTAGCAATGGAACTTGAGCGTATCGCTCTGTCTGATGAGTACTTTGTTTCTAAGAAACTCTACCCGAACGTAGATTTCTACTCAGGTATCATTCTGAAAGCAATCGGTATTCCAGTATCAATGTTTACTGTAATCTTCGCGATGTCTCGTACTATTGGTTGGATTGCACACTGGAACGAAATGCACAGCGATCCGACAAACCGTATCGGTCGTCCTCGTCAGTTGTACACTGGTCAAGAGCAGCGTGATTTCCAAGCTCTACACGAGCGCGAATAGTAAAGTTTCAGATTTTCTAATCGAATGAAATCAAAAAGGGTTGATGTATTAACATCAACCCTTTTCTTTTATGCGAGATACGAGATACGAGATACGAGATACGAGATACGAGATACTCAACATTTTGAATCTCTATTACACCTTGTCAAAGGTACTATCGAAAAGATTCCCTACTCCTTCCTTCGTCAGTCTAGGGAATGACGATAGAAACGAACTATGCCGTCATCCCCGAGAGCGAGGGACGAGCGAGTTGGGGATCTCACGAAGCGTATAGAAAAACTTACGAAGTTCCCCAAAGGTTTAAGGGATACTCTCTAAACGTATCCCTAATCCCGCATCTGTTCTTAAACTGGATTGTCGATATCGATAAACTCAACATCCAAGCCGTGCTCTTCTGCTAACCACTCGCCTAGTGCTTTCACGCCATAACGTTCTGTCGCGTGGTGACCAGCAGCAAAGTAATGAATGTCTTGCTCACGCGCTGAATAGGTTGTGCGCTCAGAAATTTCACCAGAGATAAACGCATCGATACCTTGAGAGGCAGCAAGCTCAATGTAGTCTTGACCGCCGCCAGTACACCAGCCGACAGTCGTAATGATTTTGTCTTGATTTTCTGGAGCGATATGCAGTGGCTTACGATTTAGAACTTGGTCGATTTTTTCGGCAAACTCAGCACCTGTCATTGGTGTTTTCAACTTACCAAACATTGCAACCGATTGTGGGTGCCCTTCCAAGCCACCTTCTACTTCAATATCAAGCAGTTCAGCGAGCTTAGCGTTGTTACCGAGTTCAGGGTGGATATCGAGAGGTAAGTGATAACCTAACAGGTTGATATCATTCTTAATCAGAGTACGAATACGTTTGCCTTTCATGCCACGAATTGCCTCTGACTCACCTTTCCAAAAGAAACCGTGATGAACCAACAAAGCATCAGCGTTCAATTCTACCGCTTTATCAATCAGCGCTTGAGAAGCTGTTACACCAGTAACGATGCGCTTCACTTCAGAAGAACCTTCGACTTGAAGGCCATTAGGGCAGTAATCTTTAATCTGCTGTGGCTGCAATTTTTCGTTCAGTAGCTTTTCTAATTGTAAGTTATTCATTTTTATTTCCAGCTTACCTTTATAATAACGTCGTTATATCAATTTACGGGTAGAATGTCGAAAGCCCTGCCCTCTGTTTATTAAGAACAGATGACTAAAGTTTACGAGGAACCGATGACTGAACTGCAACGTTTTTACCAATGGGTGATTGGCTCACCACCACTACTGGAAATTAAGCCACCCATTTCTGATCTCGGTGCATTCTCAAGCCACCAAGCACTCGATACATCACACACTTATAATGGTAACCCTAGATTAGGCTTTCTCTACCAACACTTA